>QXZH01000057.1 GCA_009886465.1 Opitutaceae bacterium | reverse complement strand
CTTGCTTGACTCAGTTTTTTCGATCAAATCGATCACGATGCAAACATCACACGGGCGCTCATCGCCGAAGGTTTCGATGATCGCTTGCTCGAATGATCCTTCTTGCGAGTAGCTTGTTAGCATCCAAGCCCAAGCTCCCAATTGCAGCAAAGCCAAAGGCCCAGTCAAGAGCCAGGCGCTGAGTAAGAGTAGCGAGACATTGAAAATACGTCGGATCATTAAAAAAAGAGCCTTCTCCAGCTTCTTGATCGGTTTGGCAAGCTTGGATTGTAAGTAGCTGGGAATGCGTGCGTTCTGTCCCTGTGATTCAGTCGCCGATCAAAACCTACGTTTATCCCGCCTATGGGGTCGCCAGCCTTGGTAAGGTAGCGGTCGAGGTGATGTTGCAGCTCTATCTCTTTGATTTTTATACGCGGATTCTTGGGCTTAGCCCGATCCTCGCCGGCTTGGCCTTTGGAGTGGCAATTTTTTGGGATGCGCTCAGTGATTTGTTGGTATCTGCAGGCCTCTTTGCCGCACGAAGCCGAGGCATCGGTTACACGACGACACTTTGGTGCGGTGCGGTGCTTCTAGCGTCGACGACCGTGCTGCTTTTCTCGCCTTTTCAAAGTGAAGCCACCCTCTACCTCTTTCTGCAGTTGCTGGTCGCCTACGTGCTGGTCAACACAGGGATGACTCTGCTTGATTTGCCACAGAGCAGTCTTAGTGCCGAACTGAGTCGCCGAGCGAATGAGCGAAATAAGCTACTCGCCTCACGCATGGGTTTTGGGATTCTAGGGTTGGCAGTGGGCAGTGCTATGCCGGGCATTTATTTGGCCACGCTATCGAGTGACCCAACGCTTGTGGAGCTGGCCGACTCTCGACGAATCAGCGCCTGGGTGCTAGCAGGTCTGGTTCTAGTCACAGGCAGTTTGACCGCGTTTTTCCTGCGTCCTCGTGAGCGAGAGACTTTACCCGAAGTGAAGTCAACGCTTCCTACCTTGGTAGAGGTTAAGGACCTCTTTAGAGGCAAAGCGTTTGTGCGTATTCTCTGTGCGGGTGTGATTGCTGCAATAGGCCGGACGATTAATGCGGCACTCGCACTCATGTATTACCGCTTCGTGCTAGAACTTTCGGAAGCGCAAGTCACTCAGGCGATTTTCCCAATCTTCACGCTCAGCATCGTGCTCTCGATCCCGCTCTGGATTGCCCTCTCTAAGCGCTGCGGCAAACGCGTTCCAGCTTGCGCTTCAGTCGGCGGTCTCGGGGTGATGGGCATCATAGCCTATCCGCTACTACCAGCGGGGCTAGTTTGGCCGTCGTTGATTGTATCCTCCATCGCCGGTATCCTTTGCGGTGGGGTCTTTTTGATCGATTCGATGATCACCGATTTGATTGATGCTGACGAGGTCGAGACAGGGCACCGCAAAGAGTCACTGTATTTTGCGGTTTGGAAGTCTGGACTCAAAGTAGCACGGGCGCTTGCCTTTGTTGCCATTGGATTAGGCTTACAGGCTATGGGTCTCGACATGTCGCACGATGTCGTATCTGAGTCGATGCAGTGGGGGATCGTCCTGCTCTTCGGGATTGCAGTCGGCCTCTGCTTCGTCGCGGCGGCTTTCTTTATATGGCGCGCGGACGTCCCTGAGCCAAACGAAACTTAAACAAAATAGTCATTATGAAAAAACCATTCTGCAAATTTTCTCCAGCAGTCCTCAGCCTCGCGATCATGAGCTTAATGAATGGATGCGCCTTAAACGACGCACCATTACCGACTGCTGAAAACGTCAACATTGATCTATTTATGGGTCGTTGGTATGTGCATGGCTATACGCCAATCATCGTCGATAAAAATGCACATAACGCGATCGAGCATTATCGTCTCGATGCGGACAAAAAAATACAGACCACCTACCAGTATCGCGATGGTGGATACGATCGAGAGATCAAAACGTTTACACCTGTTGGCTGGGTGGACGAAGAGGCTGGTAGTAACGCCGAGTGGCACATGCAATTCATTTGGCCATTCGCTGCTGACTACATCATTCTTTACGTCGACGCCGAATATTCGGAAACGATCGTTGCGCATCCCAGTCGCAAGTATGCATGGATTATGCTGCGGAGGGATTCAGTTAGTGATGCCGATTATGACTGCCTACTAGCAAAGTTAAAGACTGCTGGTTATGACACAGACATCATGCAAAAGCTGTCCCACGACTGGAGCGGTGAAGCAGAACGCTTAGCCGAGATGGAGGCGGATGGGCTTTGAATTAAGGCAGCTGTCACTGGCGAGCTACCCAGCGCATTAATCGCAGTAGCTGGCGGGAATGAATCTTTACGGGTTACGGCTGCACAAAAGCATGAACGCGCGCCTCAGCCTTTCTGCCATCAGCACCACTACCGTAGACTGTGATCGTGCCGCGGTAGAGCTTGCTGAAGTCTTTTGGCTCCACGGTTAAGACTAGGCCATCGTTTTTTTTCGGATCGCTAGGCTCTTGGATCACGGTGAGCTGGGAATGATCGTAGTCGACCAGCAAGATTTGGTCGATATAGCGCTCATCCACTGCCAGTCGGACATGGCGAGAGGTTTTTGAGCTCCCTGGGCTCCAGTAAACAATCTGCGGCAGGGCCTCGATCAAAGTGGGAATTTGCACGTTCATTTTGAGCGTTACAACCGCGTCTGCTTGACTGTCGAGGTAGACTTGCAAGCGGTTACGGTTTAGCCCCTGGCGCTTACCCTTATTAAAAGTAGCGACGATCTCGGTCGATTCGCCAGGAGGGATAATCTTTTTATTGAGGATTGCGCCAGTGCAACCGCAGTTGCTTGTCACCCGCGCAATGCGGACGACTTTTTCGCCTTCGTTTGTTACTTTGAATGTCGCGCGCGCTTCCTCTTGATCAGGCTTCATTTCGATGCGCACCTCAGTCTGATCCCAGAGCAAGGCCGATGCTTTAAGAAACGAGCCACAGGCAACAAAGAGAAAAGCGAAAAGTATTAAGCGCGTAAACATTGTTACAAGACTTGTGTAAAAGTGGATTAAGATCAAGAAGTGCTCGCAACTTATCTCCGGATCCGGCGTTGCCGGTTCTGCCAATCACAAATCAGCACACAGACGCACGCCGTGAGTAGACCGAGATTTCTTAAAATTAGCCAGAGGTAATCCGGTGCTTTCTCGGATCCATGCGGGCTAAAGCAGCCGCAGTTGATGTCTAGGCCACGCGCCCAAGCGCTGGCGTGCAAGACGGTGAATACGATCAGTAGTAGGGCAATGATCAAGATACTCCCTCGCCGAATTTGAGGAATCAAAAGACCAAAACCGGTCACCAGTTCCAGCCAAGGCAGCACCAAGGCAATCCACATTGCTAGGTTGCCAGTGACTATACGGTAGCCCTCCACCGAGGTCGCAAAAGCCGCCGGGTCTTGGATCTTAGGCAGCGCTGCCAGGATAAATGCTGCCGATACGATGAGTCGCCCAAGCAGCACCAGATAGGCCATGGAGCGCACTTCTGGTTTTACTCCTGCCATGCGCCCCTACCTCCTTTCAAGCTATAGATCTCAGCGCTGGGGAGAGACTGCCGCAAACGCTTTGCAATCCGTTTGCTTGTATCACAACTCTCGCTTTCGCAATAAATGACAATCGGGCGCGGCTTTATGAGCCAGGCATCCATCAGTTCAAAAAGTCCCGTATCCCAATCATCCTCATCCAAAAGGAGCGCTTCGGGTATATGGCTTCCTTCAAATTTTTTAATCCCCCCGGTAACGACCCAAATCGCGTTGAGTGCCTGTGCATCGGCCAAGTGAATCTCGCCTGCTTCGAGCTCTGGCCCCACGCCCACGAGCGGCGATAGTCTGCCGACTAGCGAATAGGCTACGCCGATCATGGTCAGCAATAGTATGATGCAGAACTCCCGAAGCATAGAATGTATGTTACGAGCTGCGCGAAGGGATGAAAGTATGAAAGTAGGAATGTTTTGATGAGTGAATATCCTTTCCACTATCCCGCCTTCTAACTTTCATGCTCTAACATGTCTGTTTTCACGAAAGAAATCGTCGTCACCGCACCAGGTAAATCGACCGCCGAGTTCACCCCCATGGTCGAAGAGGTCTTAGTCGAATCGGGCCTAACCGAAGGCACCGTGACCGTGTTTTGCCGCCATACCAGTTGCAGCCTTGTCATAATGGAAAATGCCGACCCCTCTGCGCGCCGCGACCTCGAAGCTTTCATCGATCGCCTAGTGCCAGAAAATGACCCGTATTTCACCCACACTTTTGAGGGTGCGGACGATATGCCGAGCCACATCAAGATGTCACTGACACGTACTGCCGAGATGATTCCTTTCGCCAATGCCCGCCTTTGCCTAGGAACCTGGCAAGGCGTCTTCCTTTGGGAGCACCGTAAACACAGCCACGAACGCCGGATCGTAATTAGCTGTCAGGGAGAATAATTTTCACTCCACACCCGCCAAACAGTAAGAGGTGATCTCCATTATCTGCTTACCGTCGATCGTGTAGATGTCGCAGTAGTGCATATCGGTGTCGAGATCAGCGCCTTCGATGATGATGTGATTCTTACCCTTAATAACACGGCCATTTTGGAAATTAGCTTTGCCCTGAGAGGCGGCATCTTCACACATTTCTTTAACCGCAGCATTGCCGTCGATGGTGCGGTCGCCCACAATGTGCCACTCGATACCGTCGGCTATTAAGTCGAGGGCGGAAGTAGATTCACCCATAGAAAAGGCCTCACAGGCTGCGATGATTTGCGCGGTCATGTTTAAACTGCGAGTTTCAAAAGCTCTTCGACAGCGGGCACATCTTTAATGATCTGGCTGGGCTCAGGGCCGACGCCGATGTAGCGGAGGTTGGGGAACTTGTCCTTGTTCTGGTCGCCGTGGTTAGCGACGTCGATAAGTGCTTTGAGCAGCCATGCGACGTATACTTTAGCCGCTTGAGGAAGGTCGGCGAAGCGGCGTATGCCTGAAATGTCTTCGCTCCAACCGGGCACCGTTTTATAAACGGGCTTGAGTGTTTTGTGGACTTTGCCGTTACGCGGGACGTGGTGAAGGGTGTGACCACTCTCGTCTTCGTAGGCTATACAGATTTGGAGATCGCCCTGCCAGTCACCATCGTGGGAAAGGGCGTCTAGCTTGTTTAGCACGAGGTCTTGATAGCCCCCGTAGCGCAGGGCATCGCCTTTTTCCACGGCGTCATACCAGCCGACCATACGCTGGCGACCAGTCGTTGCGCCGAATTCGATTTTACGCAGTAGGGTGCTGAGCGGGTGGTCGAGATCGATCTCAGAGATAAAGACGTGGGTCCCGACTTTGGTGTCGTAGGCCTTGCAGCAACCAACGTTGTGGATGGGCTGTGCGGGGATACCAGCGCTTTGGAAGAATTCGGGCGTGAAGGTGTGCGAGGCAGTCACATTGGGAGCAAAGCCATGGCGTTTATCCAGCCAGTAGGCCTGCCCAAATTCTCCGATGATGTAGTTACCCTTGTCTTGCTCGCGGAGTACGAGTTCGCGCACGTCGACAATCTGCGGGGCGAGGATTTGGCCAGCGGCCCAGTAGGCTTCGATGAGTCTTTCGACGTCGAGTGTGAAAGGAGTATCGCCAGCGAATTGGCCGAAATCGAAATCAACCGCGCCGACTTTGCCAGCATCGATGACTTCAGCGTTTGCACGTGTTTCGGCACAAGTGAGTGTTTCGAAGAAACTCGGCCAGCGATCAGGTGCGACTTGGCAGACGTGCTCGATTACGCGGAGGGCGCGGTCGACACGACCACGCACTTTATCTGCGAAGTCGCACTTTGGGCCCAGGAAGTCGGCGTAGTAAATTTGAAACTGCCCGACTTCGTCGAGGTAGGCGGGGGTGATGCCACGACCTGTCGAACCACGCGCGTTGCCTTTCTGGATGTTGACGCGGTAGTCCTCCCAGGCGAGGTCAAGCAAGCGGTGGCAGAGATCGGAAACGAGGCAACGCTCGTCGATCGCTAGGCGCTTGATCGCGACGTGCCCGTGCAGCTCGGCATAAGCCGACTCCCAAAGGAATTTGCGCGGATCCGCGACAACGCCTGCGCCGATGGGAAGGTAGGGTACTTTATCGTCGGCCACGCCGCCAGGCAGGAGGTTGAGCTTTAGCCCAGCCACAGTGTGCCCCGAGTTGGAGCCACCATTGACCTTCATCACGGCTGCGACAGCATCATTACGCCCCGTTGTTTCACGTAGCTCGTTGATGATTTCTAGGATGACGCGACCTTTACCTTCATCTCCAGTTGAGATGCCGGTGTCGGCTATGAGTTGGCTTTGAAAGGCTGTTAACATTAATGATAAAGTACGAAATTATTTAGCGGATTCGCCGGAAGCGTCAGAAGTTTTGACTGTGATGACATCGTGAGGAGCGGATTCTCTTTGGCCGGCGGGGCTGACGCGGATGTAGCGAGCATTTTTGCGAAGCTGCTCGAGATTCGCGGCGCCTAGGTAGCCCATGCCGGACTGGATGCCGCCGACGAGTTCGCGGAGCACGCCGCTGAGTGATCCGACGGATTCTTTGAGCGCTTCAATGCCTTCTGCGGCGGCTTTAGTGGCGACGTCTTTTCGGTCGTGGCCATAGCGTGCGGCAGAGCCATCTTTCATTGCGGCGCTGCTGCCCATCCCGCGGTATTGCTTATAAAGTTTGCCGTTGATCTCGATGATCTGGCCTGGGGCTTCGTTGCAACCAGCTAACAGGCTGCCGCACATGACGCCGTCGGCGAGGGTGAGGGCTTTAACCATGTCGCCAGATTTGGTGATGCCTCCATCGGCGAGAATTGCGACGCCCCTCTTCTTGGCTGCAAGCGAGGCGCAGTAGAGTGCCGTCATTTGTGGGATGCCAACACCTGCGACGATGCGGGTGGTGCAGATCGAGCCGGGGCCTTGGCCGATTTTGATGGTGTTGGCGCCTGCATCAGAGAGAAATTCGACGCCTTCGGCGCTGGTGACATTGCCCGCAATGAGGGTAAGATCGGCGAACTCGCTTCGAAGCATACGGATGGCGTCTCCTACGCCCTTGGAAAAACCGTGTGCGGTAGAGACGGCTACAGCGTCAACGCCTTCTTCTACTAGCTTGCTAACATGGCTGAGGATGCGGTCATGGTCTAGTTCGCCGTCGGCAGTGCGGTGGGCGGAGATAGCCGCGCCACACATCAGGCGGAAGTGGCTGTCGCGTGCGGGTTTGACGGACTGGTGGGACTCGGCGGCGATACGCTCAATGTCGGATAGGGTGAAGAGACCGCGAAGGCGATCTTCGTCATCCACTACAAGAAGCTTATGAATACCCATGTGTTTGGTAAAAAATTCATCGGCGACTCTGATCGGATCCTTAGTAATTTCTTTTTCGGTCAGCGTGTAGACTTGATCGCGAGGGCTCATGGCCTCGGAGACCAAGCGCTCGGCATAACGCGCTTTAACCACGCGGCCAGGTAGAAGACCAAGCAGTTTGTTCTCTGCATCGACCACAGGGAAGGTGCTGAAGCCGTAGCCACGGTCGGCGATGCGCTCCATTACTTCGCCAATTTTTTGATCGGGCGCGACTTTGATCGGCTCTTGGATGAAGCCGTGTATGTGATTTTTCACTCGAGCGACTTCGCGCACCTGCTTCTCGTCACTCATGTTGTAATGGATGAGCCCGAGCCCGCCGTTGAGTGCCATTTGGATGGCCATTTTTGACTCGGTGACAGTGTCCATATCCGAGGAAATTATGGGGATCTGCAGCTCTAGCGAGGCGGAGAGGCGAGTCGCTAAGGTAGTCTGGCGGGGGAGCACGTCCGAGTAGAGCGTGGCGAGTGAGACGTCGTCGTAGGTCAGGCCGACGGGTAGATTGTTCAAGAAGAACAGATCCGCAGATTGGTAGTAGTCTTCGATTCGAGGTGCTTTCATGTGCTAATCACAGCAAAAGATTGTCTTTTCTCAAGTAGGAAATGACTCTGTGCTTGTAAATGAGCCGCCAAATTTCAGTGAAGCCCTATCGGCGAGCGTTTCGTCAGCCATTACGCACTGCGCATGGTGAATGGGCTATTCGCGAGGGCTTCCTCGTTCGGGTAGAGCAAGAGGGGCGTGTCGGCTACGGTGAAGTCGCGCCCTTGCCTGAATTTGGGAGTGAGACACTAGCCGAGGCGACTGCGTTCTTAGAGCAACTTGCTAGCCAGCCAGAGATCGCTGCGCCAGCGAACCTACCTTGCTGTGC
>QXZH01000056.1 GCA_009886465.1 Opitutaceae bacterium | reverse complement strand
CCGAAGTTATCACCGAAGTAGTGGCACCCGCGCCAGTCGTCGAAGTCTCCCAAGAGGTTGCCCAGTCCGAAACGACTGAGCCTACCGAAGTTATCACCGAAGTAGTGGCACCCGCGCCAGTCGTCGAAGTCTCCCAAGATGAGCTCATCGAAATCGTCGGTTATCTAACCGCTCAAGGCGGCGGTGTCGCTTCCCTTCAACTTGATCAGACCAGCATCGCAGCACTCGCTGAAGGCCTCCAAAAAAGCCTCAATGGTGAGATCAACATGATGAAGCTTCCCCAAGAGGAAGTCGAAGCCGCCTTTGGCCAAGCCCAGGCGCGCGCAGAAGCCGTTCAAGCAGGCACTGGAGAATTGCCGCCAATCAGCGCCGCCTCGCTCGAAAAAATCGGTGTCGCCATTGTCATGCAGTCAGGTCTGCAACAGCTTGGCTTCGGAGCTAAGGAGGCCGATTTGATACAAAAAGGATTTGTCAAAGGTGCAGGTGATTCTACTCCTGATCCTTCCCTCGAAGCCAAAATGCCCGCCTTCCAAGAGTTTATCCAAGCACGTATTCAAGCGGCTCAATCTGAAATGATGGCCGCTCAAGCTGCCGCCCAAGAAGAAGCCATGGCCGACTTCGCTGAAGTCGCCGCTGAATGGAGCGAGAAGGAAAATTTCAACGTTATTCTCGAAACCACTCAAGGTGATGTCGAGATCGAGCTCATGCCAGGCATTGCACCGCTCGCTGTGGCTAACTTCGTCGGGCACATTAATTCAGGTTATTATAATGACCTCATTTTTCACCGCGTGATCGAAGGCTTCATGGTGCAAGGTGGCGATCCGCTCGGTACCGGTACTGGTGGCGAATCGATCTGGGGCAAAAACTTCCCCGACGAATTCAGTCCCGAAGCACGCTTCGACACCGAGGGCCTCCTAGCGATGGCCAATTCGGGCCCGATGACCAATGGCAGTCAGTTCTTCATCACTACTAGTATGCCTGAGTGGCTCAACGATAAGCACACCATCTTTGGTAAAGTCGTCAAAGGCTATGACAAGGTAAAGAAGATCGAAGGCGTCGAAAAAGGTGCGGGTGATAAACCAGTCGAAGATCAAAAGATCGTTAAGGCCTACATCGCCGAGTAAAGCGCCCAAGCGAAATCAACTTTCAAAGCCCGTGACTCTCGAAAGGAGCGCGGGTTTTTCGTCTCATACAGCAGAACTTTGCAAATAGCTCAAAAGCCCATCTCAGAATTGCCCCCCAGCGGCACTGCTGGAGCGCTTCGCGTATCCTTTAAATCAGCCGCATAATTTTTATGTATCTGCCAACCAGCCCGATAGGGCGCACCCTTGGCTTTCACCCATTCTGTAATTGTATCGAGTGTCACCTCGTCCGAATGCTTCGACCATTCTGGATGTAGCCAAACTGGTTTGGTCGTCTTACCGATTATGTCCACGTATTCTGTAATCGCTCCGTCTTGATCGACGATGATCTTAAACTCATCTGCCCGCTTAATGTTTTCGGCTAGCGGCAACTTCCATCGCTTCGGACTGAGAGTGATCCATTCAAAATCTCCCTTAATCGCAAAGGCACCGCTCGTCTCCAAATGGACGGCGCGTCCAATCTTATGCAGCGCATCAACCAGGGGTGCGAGATCGTGGATGGCTGGTTCGCCACCTGTTACCACGACAAACTCAGCTTTCGTTTTAGCGACCTCTGCCACCAGTGCATCGACCGCTAGTCGCTCGACTTTCTCTGGGATATAATCCGGGTGCCAAGTCCCCGCTGAGTCGCACCAAGGGCAATGAACGGGACACCCAAAAGTGCGTATGAAATAAGCTGCCCGCCCCGCGTGTGCGCCTTCGCCTTGAAAGGTATAAAACTGTTCGTGAATCGGTAGCATGGCTTTAACCTGACCGCTGGCGCTTGTTCCATGGGCGACGGTCGTTGACTGGTTTTAAATCGACAGCTTCGATTCGGACGCCTGCTAAGGCAGGGTGGCGGCGTAGCTTTTTAAAGTTTGTCTGCGTGATCGTGAAGGTCAGCGATTGCGCAGTCTTCGTCTCAATAATTTGCTCTTCAACGAGGAAGCTGATATTCACGCAGGTCTCACCGTATTGATCGTCGATAGTTTCGCGGAGAAGTTCGATGAATTCAGCAGCCTTATCGTTTGGGTGGAGGATGAAATTAATACGACTAATCAACTTTGGGATGGAAATTTCTAGATCAAATATGTTGTGCGCCGCGAGACTCATCTC
Source organism: Opitutaceae bacterium (assembly GCA_009886465.1). Classification (GTDB taxonomy): domain Bacteria; phylum Verrucomicrobiota; class Verrucomicrobiia; order Opitutales; family Coraliomargaritaceae; genus Thalassobacterium. Next base: position 1,571 of record QXZH01000056.1, on the reverse strand, counting down.
ACCATTTCGACGACCGACGAGGCCATGGATTAATGCCAGTTTCCCATCTTCTAGGCGTGCACCTTCCTTCGCGTAAGGATCGGGGAACATGATCATTTCGTAGCTATGAGTGCGCGTGGCGAGATTGAAGACCGCCATTTGCTTACTGTCCTTGCGCGTATATTTAATCGCAAGATTGCTAATGATGCCACTGAGACGGAAGCTGCTACGGTCGTCGAAATTAACCAGCTCATCCGGGTGATGAAAGCTGTCGATTGCTTCATCTATCCCCGCGTAGGCATCCATAGGGTGGCCTGAAATGTAGAAGCCCAACAACTCTTTTTCGTAGCTTAGTTTTTCCGTCATGCCCATCGACTCGACACTACGACGATTGTTGCCTGGTTTGTCCTCGTCAGCTACACCAACCTCATCACCGAGCATGTCGAAGAGGCTGCCTTGTCCGCCTTCGCGGTCCCGGCGGGCGCTTTCGGCTTCGGCAAGTGTAGACTCCAAGCCGTCGAGTAATGTGGCGCGATCTTCGCCTAGCGAGTCGAAGCCGCCCGTCTTGATTAGTGCTTCCATTACGCGACGGTTGACCGCTTTATCAGCATTACGGACGATGAAATCGGTGAAGTTCTCGTAGGCTCCATCGGCAGCGCGCTCTGCGATGATAACTTGTGCCGCACCTTCGCCCACACCCTTGATCGAGGCCATGCCAAAGCGAATGCTACCTTCGTCTTTTTCGATCACGGGAGTGAAGTCTGCGCCTGACTCGTTCACGTCTGGGCTGAGTACAGGCACATTCATCGCGTTACATTCGGCAAGATTATGTGAAATCTTATCGGCGTTTCCTTGATCCGCGGTGAGTACCGCGGCCATGAACTCGACGGGGTAGTTGGCTTTCAAATAAGCCGTGCGATAACTGAGCATTGCGTAGGCAGCTGAGTGAGATTTATTGAAGCCGTATTCTGCAAATGTTTCTAGCAAAGCAAAAATATCCTCGGCTGTACGGCGGGCGATGCCGTTCGTCTCCTTCGCGCCTTTGATAAAAACATCCTTCTGCGCGTCCATTACAGACTTAATCTTCTTACCCATGGCACGGCGGAGAATGTCGGCGCCGCCAAGTGTGTAGCCCGCGATGATCTGGGCGGCCTGCATGACCTGTTCCTGGTAAACCAAGACACCATAAGTTTCTTCGACCAACTCTTTGAGTAGAGGGTGCGGTATCTCTACGGTCGAAGGATCTTTTTTGCCTTCGATAAATTGCGGTATGAACTGCATTGGCCCGGGACGGTAGAGTGCGATGAGCGCGATGATCTCCTCGAAGGAGCTCAAGCCGATCTGTCGGCAGAGTTGTTGCATGCCTCCCGACTCCAACTGGAAGACTCCTGTAGTGCGACCAGAGTTGAGCAGGTTGAAGGTCTCTTTGTCGTTAAGCTTCACATTTGCGACGTTAAAACCAGGATTTTCGCGGGTGGCCTGCACATTCTTCTCCGCGTCGAAAATAACGGTCAAAGTCTTCAGCCCCAAGAAGTCCATCTTGAGTAAGCCGAGGTCTTCAGAAGGTCCTTTCGGATATTGTGTAGTTAAAT
>QXZH01000055.1 GCA_009886465.1 Opitutaceae bacterium | reverse complement strand
TCGCGCAGATGGTCAATTTCTGCATTGTTGCTTTTGTTCTCTACAAATTTGCCGTCAAACCAATCTCTGCGACCCTGGATGAACGCCAACAGAAAATCGCCGATGGTCTTCAGTATGCTGAAGAAATGAAAGTACAACTCGCAGCTGCTGAGCGTGAACGTGCTGAAAAGATCAAGGAAGCCGCTGTAGCTGCACAAGGTATCTTAGCAGAATCTCGCGAGCAATCTAAGGAGATGATTGAGCAAAAAACACAAGAAGCTGCGGCCCAAGCTGAAGCAATCATCCGCAAGGCGAGCGAAGCGACTGAGCTGGAGCGCCAAAAAATGCTTTCCGATGTTCGTCAAGAAGTAGCGCGGCTCGTGGTCGCAACTTCTGCAACTGTATTGTCTCGCGATCTTTCGGATGCAGAAAAGCAAACATTCTCTGATTCCGCTGCCAAAGAATTGGCCAGCGCTGGCAACTAAGCGGAACGTTTTTCTATTGAGATGAAGCGCGACCAAAAGACCACTAAGTTAGCCAAGAAGCTCGTTGAGCTTTCGAAGGACGACGGAGTCGTGACTGAATCCAAAGTAGGCGAAGTCCTCGCTGGCTTCCGGCAGGTGCAGCACCGCCATCACCTTGCAGTCCTCAAGACTTTCCTCAACTATCTTCGCCGTGAGGTCGCTCTCCAGACCGCGGTCGTTTCAACGCCAGTCGGGCTGAGCGGCGATGCACTGAGTGCGATTGAAGCGCAATTTTCAAAGCTTTACAACCGCCCCGTCAGTGCAATCACTCAACAAGATACTTCTCTAATCGCTGGCGTGCGTGTACGGGTAGGCGACGATGTCTATGATGCGTCCGTAGCCGGTCGTCTTCAGCGCCTCGCTGAAAGTGTTAACTAACAACTCTCTAACCTTTATACTTCTCTTAACAACAGTTTCTCATGAGCTCTATAGTCGAACAAATTGAAAACGAAATCGCTGGCTTCCAAGCTGGCGCTGTCAAATCTAACACCGGTCGGATTGTGGCCATCGCAGATGGCGTCGCCAAGCTTGAAGGCTTGTCCGGCGCTATGTATAACGAAATGATCGATTTCGGTCAGGGCGTCTTCGGAATCGCCTTGAATCTTGAAGAAGATGAAGTCGGTTGCGTTATTTTAGGGGACTACTCCAAGCTGAAGGAAGGTGATGAAGCCTCCACAACTGGGCGCCTACTTTCCGTGCCAGTCGGCATGGGGCTTCTTGGCCGTGTGGTTGACGCGATTGGTAATCCAATCGACGGCAAGGGTCCAATTAACTCCAGCGAAACCTATCCAGTCGACCAAGTCGCACCTGGCATTATTCCACGCAAATCAGTCGATCAGCCGATGCAGACGGGCATCATGTCGATCGACTCGATGATTCCCATCGGCCGTGGTCAACGTGAGCTTATCATTGGTGACCGCTCGACGGGTAAGACCACCATCGCGATCGACACGATCATCAATCAGGCGAAGATCAACAACCAGCATCGTAACGAAGACGGCACTTTCCCAGAAAATTTCCGTCCAGTTTACTCAATCTACGTTGCCGTTGGTCAGAAGAATTCGAACATTGCTCGCACCATTGCTGTCCTTGAGAGAGCAGGTGCGATGGAATACACCATTATCGTTGCTGCTTCTGCCGGTGACAATCCTGCCAACCAATATATCGCACCATTCTCTGGCGCATCGATGGGTGAGTTCTTCATGAATAATGGCATGGATGCGCTCATCGTCTACGATGACCTTTCCAAGCAAGCGGTTGCCTATCGTCAAATTTCCTTGATACTTAAGCGCCCTTCCGGCCGTGAAGCGTATCCTGGTGATGTTTTTTATCTCCATTCACGCCTACTCGAGCGCTCTGCCCGTGTAAATGAAGCCAACGGTAACGGTTCGCTTACAGCGCTTCCGATCATTGAAACTCAAGCAGGCGATGTTTCAGCTTACATTCCTACCAATGTGATTTCGATTACAGACGGGCAGGTCTTCCTCGAAACTGATTTATTTAATCAAGGTATCCGCCCAGCGGTATCGGTTGGTCTTTCCGTTTCTCGTGTTGGTTCTGCAGCCCAGATCAAGGCAATCAAGAAGGTAGCTGGCAAGGTGAAGCTTCAGCTCGCACAGTTCCGCGAGCTTGCGGCATTCGCTCAGTTTGGTTCTGACCTCGACGCGAAGACCAAGGCTCAACTTGAGCGTGGGGCACGTGTGGTTGAGCTCTTCAAGCAAACTGCCTTCAACCCTATCCCGGTCGAAGTTCAGTCCTCATTGATCTATGCTGTGCAAAACGGTTTCTTCGACGCGATTGAAGTCGCAAAAATTGTTGAAGCGACTTCCAGTCTTCGCGAGTTCCTCGAAACTCGTGGCTCTAAAGTCATGGATGCAATCCGTGGCGACAAAGCAATCAGCGACGAATCCGAAGCCGCTCTAAAGTCATCACTCGAAGAGTGGAAGACGGGGTTTTCAGCTTAATCGCTACCATTTGTCCTTTGAACTCTGACACTCTAAAATAGATGGCTAATCTTCGCGACATCCGCCGGCGCATCAAGTCGGTTAAAAATACCCGGCAGATTACGCGTGCGATGCAACTGGTTTCTTCCTCCAAGATGAAACGAGCTCAGGATGCTGCTGTTGCGGGACGTCCTTACGCACTGCTCCTTGCTGATTTACTTGATACAGTAGGAGAAAAGTTGGATTTATCTGGTGCAACGATTTCGCATCCTTTCTTCGAGAAGCGCGAAATCAAGACACGTGGCATTCTGATTCTCTCCACTGACAAGGGACTCTGCGGCGCGCTCAACACCAATCTGTTCCGTAAGATTGCTGAAGAGGTCAAAGGAGCTGCAAAATTTATTACTGTTGGCCGCAAGGCGACGCAGTTTGTTTCACGTTCTGGCCGCGGGCTAGTGGCAGACTTTAGCATCTCAGATAAAGCTGCTTTTTCTGAGCTTCGCCCTATGCTGAAGCTTCTGATTGATGCCTATAAGAATGGCGAAGTCGACACTATCGAGATTGCCTATCCCAGCTTCGTGAACGTCCTCGTGCAGGAGCCTGTCATTCAGTCTCTCCTGCCGATCGTTGATTTGCGTGAAGTATTGGAGCAGCTTAAAAAGCGCGTCTCTGACCTTCCTTCGCTTGAAGCACGCAGCGATTCCCGCGAAATGGTTTTCGAACCATCTGCGGAAGCTGTTCTTGATGCGCTGCCTGAACTATACGTGAAGGTTATCATCCACCAACTCCTTCTCGAAAGCCGCGCCGCAGAATACTGTGCACGCATGGTCGCGATGAAGGCTGCTACAGATAATGCGTCGACACTCATCGACGACCTCACTCTCGACTACAACAAGGCCCGCCAAGCTGCGATTACTCAGGAAATTCTTGAAATTGCTGCCTCAGCTGCTGCCTAATAACTTCAATAGCTAACCCTCATTTTTCAACTATGAGCAAAAACGGTAAAATCGTCCAAGTCATCGGCGCCGTCGTCGACGCCGCCTTCCCACAAGATAGCGTGCCTGAAATATACGACGCCATCACAATCGCCTTCGCAATCGGCGGTGTAGAGAAGAACCTCACGCTCGAAGTGCAACAGCACCTCGGCGATGGTCTTGTCCGTGCCGTTGCGATGACTTCCACTGACGGCCTAGTCCGCGGGATGGAGGTTGTCGGCACAGGTACGTCGATCTCAGTTCCTGTTGGAGAGGCCGTTCTTGGCCGCATCTTCAACGTTACTGGTGATACAGTGGACGAGAAAGGACCAGTTGCAACAGACGAGCGTCGCTCGATTCATCGCCTTCCCCCCGAGCTTGTTGATCAAGCAACAGATGCCGAGATCCTCGAGACTGGCATCAAGGTCATCGACCTTATCTGCCCCTTCACTAAGGGTGGTAAAGTGGGCGCTTTCGGTGGTGCGGGTGTGGGTAAGACCGTTGTCATCATGGAGCTGATCAACAACATCGCCAAGGCGCACGGTGGTTACTCCGTATTCGCCGGTGTCGGTGAGCGCTCTCGTGAGGGTAATGATCTTTACCACGAAATGTCGGATGCAGGTGTCATCGACCAAGAGAACATCGGTAACTCAAAGGTTGCCCTGGTTTATGGTCAAATGAACGAGCCCCCCGGTGCACGTATGCGTGTCGCTCTTTCTGGGCTTACCATGGCTGAGTATTTCCGCGATGAAAAGAACCAAGACGTTCTCCTCTTTGTGGATAACATCTTCCGTTTCTCTCAGGCGGGTGCCGAGGTTTCTGCACTGCTCGGTCGCTCGCCCTCTGCGGTGGGTTACCAGCCCACACTTTCTCAGGAAATGGGTAACCTCCAAGAGCGTATTACCTCCACTAAGAAGGGTTCGATTACTTCCTTCCAAGCCGTTTATGTTCCTGCCGATGATTTGACTGACCCTGCGCCAGCCAACACTTTTGCGCACTTGGACTCGACCATTGTTTTAGAGCGTTCCATCGCCGAACTCGGTATCTACCCTGCGGTGGATCCCCTTGCTTCGATCTCCAACGCACTTGATCCAGCCATCGTTGGCGAAGAACATTACGCGGTCGCTCGCGGCGTTCAAAACGTGCTTCAGCGTTACAAGGATCTACAAGACATCATTGCGATTCTTGGTCTCGACGAGCTTTCCCCCGAGGACAAGCAAACCGTTTACCGCGCTCGCAAGGTTCAAAAGTTTCTTTCACAGCCTTTCCATGTGGCCGAAGTCTTCACCGGTACACCAGGGGAGTATGTTTCCACCGCTGATACGATTAAAGGCTTCAAAATGATCCTTGATGGTGAGTGCGACGACCTAGCAGAGAATGACCTCTACATGAAGGGCGGTATCGAAATGGCGATCGATGCCAACCAAAAGGGGTAAGCGGTAGTCAGCTTCCGGAAATAAGAAATAGGAAAAAAGAAAGCATTTCTTAAATCCTAGTTTTAATCAAAATGATCACTCTAGAAATCATCACGCCCGACGCAAAAGTCCTCAGCACTGAGGCCACTCAAGTCGTCTTACCGACGGAGTCGGGTGAAGCCGGCATCTTGACAGGTCACATCCCAATTGTGACGAAGATCGTCGCTGGCGAGTTAAAGGTCATCAAGGAGAGTGGCACCGAGTTTATCGCCGTCGATCACGGTTTCGCCAAGGTCTTGGGCAATACGATCTCTGTATTAACCGAAGCCGCCATAGACGTCGCCGAAATCGACCTTGGCGCTGTTGAACTGGCTCAAGTCAAAGCGCAGGAAGCCCTTCGTGCCGCCGAGGAAGAAGGCGTCGATTACGAACAACTTGAAGCCCTCGAAAAGAGTGTTCAGTTCCTGATCGCTCAAAAGCTGGCCAAAGGCCGCAGAAGGTAGTAGCGTTCGGGACGAGTGGCACGACCTGTTGTGCGAATTAATAGCGCCGCGCTGGCGCGACCCTTAAAGTCTCGTATCGACTCGGGTCGACCTCCTGGATAAAGCGGCTTGGGTTAAGACGCATGACCTGGTTGCCTTGGTTGTTGAGCATGGGATAGCTAAGGTAAAGCTCCTCCATGGCGCGCGTTACGGCGACGTAGAAAAGGCGTCGCTCTTCTTCGAGGTCTCCCTCATCAATGGTTCGTTTGAGCGGGAAGGTGCCGTCGGCGAGCCCGATCACGAAGACGACGGGGAACTCTAAGCCTTTGGCTTGGTGGATAGTCGTCAGACGTAGGCAGTTCTGTTGCTCTTCGGGGCTACGCTCGTTGCTTTCGGAGGCGAGTAGCACTAATTGCGCGAGTATCTCTTCCATCGTTTCGTAGCGGCTAGCGAAGCTAACGAGACTTTGCAGGTCGTCGGCGCGGTCTGTCCAATTCGGGTAGATCTCACGGATGTAGCTGCTATACCAGCCATCGAGCCCGAGTTGGATAATTTCTTCGGGAGACTGCTCGGTTAGCGCGGCGGAGATTTCACGGATCGTCTCGGCTAGCGATGGCCACTCTTCCTTGGCATCGGCAGGCACTTTCTTGAGCACTTCTTCGGAGACGAGCACGTCGCAGAAATTCTTTTCCAGCTTCTCGGCTCGTTCGCGGGTAAACTTATGGATGCGCTCCGCAGTCTTAGGGCCAACCTTGGGTAGGAGGCAGGTAAAACGAGCAAAGGCCGAGACGTCGGCAGGATTGGAGGCGAAGCGAAGCTGGGCGGCGAAGTCCTTAATATGGGCTTGTTCGAAAAAGCGCACACCGCTGGTGATCTGGTAGTCGATGTTTAGGCGACTTAGTTCCATCTGTAAATCCATTGCCTGAAAGTGTGCGCGGTAGAGTACGGCTATGTCGGAGAGGTTACGGCCTTCGTCAATCAGGCCCTCGATCCGCTCGATAATGAACTTAGCTTGTCCGCGGGTATCCATGACGGGGACGAAGTAGGGGCGCTCGCGTTTCGGTTTTACAGGGCGGAGCTCTTTGGAGAAGCCAAGGCCCGAAGGCTGCGAGGCAAGCACGGCATTGGCAAAATCAAGGATCTCGGGCGAGCTGCGATAGTTGGTCTCGATCTTGTGAATCTTAGCGCCGGGGTGACGCTCTTCAAACTGCATAATGTTGTCGAAGTCTGCGCCGCGCCAAGTGTAGATGCACTGTGCGTCGTCGCCGACTGCCATGACTTGGTGATGCCCAGCGAGTTGATCGATGATGTCGGACTGTAAACGGTTAGTGTCTTGAAACTCGTCGACGAGAACGTGCTTAAAACGGTCTTGGTATTGCTGACGAATCTCTGGTTGCTCGCGGAGGAGCTTCAGGAAGTATTCTAACAGATCGTCGTAATCGACTACTTGTTGGTCGAGCTTGGCCTGCATGTAAGCTTTGTAGAATTGATCGATCTTCGATGCCATGCCCTCTAGAAAAGGGTAACGATCTTCAGCTTCTTCGCGCGGCGGGCGGCAGGTGTTGCGAGCGTAGCTAATGAGATCGGCGATGACTTTGGGCTTGGGGTTGTTCTTGGTTTTGATGAACTTACCATCAGTTGTTTGGATGACATTTTTTAGAATCGATTCGGCTTCGCCCTGATCGAGGATAGTATAGTTGCGCTTGAGCCCAACAAGGTCGCCGTGCACGCGGAGGATCCGTTGCGCGATACTGTGGAAGGTGCCGCCCCAAAGTGCGCGGCGGGGAACCCCAGTGAGGTCTTCGACCCGCTCCAGCATCTCGCGGGAGGCTTTGTTAGTGAAGGTTAGTAGGAGGATTTCGTAAGCTTGCACGCCCTGGTGTAGGAGGTAAGCCACCCGATACGTGAGGGTACGGGTCTTTCCCGAGCCCGCACCGGCTAGGACGAGTGCTGGGCCCGCGGGTGCTGTCACAGCGGCGTACTGCTCATCGTTGAGTTCGGCTTTAAAATCGATTTCTGGGAAAGGAGACATATCTGTAAGAAGTAAGAAGTTAGAAGTGAGGTTGGGGCAAATTCTTAATCGTAATCTTACTTTTAAATTTAGTCCTCTGCGCTCAGGATTAAGACTAAAACAAACAAGACAGAGGTTGCGGTTTCAGGCTTCTTGATTTCTCTACTTTGAATGCAAATTATTCCCTCCAGTATGTTACCCGAGCGTGATGAGGGTGCGCTGCGTCAATTTCTAGAGGGCTGTCGTGATACGGCGCGGGCTAAGGATCATTTTCAGATCGCGAGTATCTCGCTGGCAGTAAAGCATATTGCTCCGCTGGCGGTGCTGCAGTCTATCTACGAGCCGGAAGAGGTGCATTGTTATATCGAACGGGCAGCCGACGACGAAGCAGTCGCCGCGGCGGAGGCCGTAGTGCAGGCACGATTCGATGGCATTGAACGCTTTGCTTCAGTCAAAGCATTTTCCGAAGAGATACTAGAAAACACCATTGCGGTGGGTGATCTAAGCGAAGCTTTTACGGGGCCGCACTTTTTTACCGCGTTTAGTTTTGATGATACCGTCTCGGAAGGAGCCGCCTTTCCTGCTGCCACCGTGTTTCTGCCGCGCTGGCAAGTGTCGCGCTCGAAAGGCAAATACGGTGCGGTTGCCAATCTCAAGATTGAGGCGGATACGGATATCGATAGCTTGGTCATGCGAGTTTGGGGTGCTTATCGTAAGTTTGGCGCCTTTGACTACCTGCCTGACGAGATGAAAGAGCCATCGCCCCAGCCAAAGATTGAGTCGCGTCGCGAACTGGCGCCTAAAGTGTTTCCTAATGCCGTAGAATGTGCGCTCGAAGCGATCAAGGAGGGCAACTATGAAAAGATTGTGCTGGCGCGCGGTATCGAGTTGCTCGCGGACCGTCCATGGCAACCGCTTGATACTTTGAACCGTCTGCGGGAGCGTTTCGCGGGCTGCTTCACCTTTTCCTTTTCGGGAGATACGGCCAGCAGCTTTATCGGGGCGACGCCCGAGCGCCTGCTTCAGATACGACACGGCCGCTTGTTGACCGAGGCGATCGCTGGTTCTGCGCCACGTGGGCAGACCGCTAGTGAGGATGCTAAACATGCCCGTGCTTTGCTCGAAAGTAGCAAAGATCTACGTGAACACATCTGCGTGCGCGATTCCATCCTCCGTCGTCTCGAAAAAGTCGGCGTCGAGGGAAAGGCCGAGGGCAATCCCCAGCTTTTACTCCTCGCAAATGTTCAACACCTAAGTACACGGATCGAAGCAGAAGTGGGCGAGGCTGTTCACCTACTCGACATTTTACCCGAGATGCACCCAACCCCAGCGGTAGGTGGATCCCCGCGTGAAGCGGCGCTACCTTGCATCGCCGATTTGGAGCAAATCGACCGCGGCCTATATGCTGGTGTGGTCGGGTGGTTCAATCATCTAAACGAGGGCGAAATGGTAGTCGGCATTCGTTCCGCATTGATCGAGGGCAAGCAGGCTTACCTCTACGCAGGCGCGGGCATTGTCGAAGGCTCTGATCCCGATAAAGAGATGCGCGAGACTGAGATGAAACTACGCGCTCTGCTCGATGTACTCTCCAGCTCATAATAGATGAGTGATTTCAAATCTCCGCGCTTGTCGTGCTTCGCCTAAGTACTAACTTCGAATTCCTAAATATTAAAAATTATGGCAAAAGATTGGCTTGAAGGTATCGAAGATGAATACGACGTCGTAGTCGTGGGCTCCGGCTTAGGCGGACTGACTGGGGCGAACTATCTTGCGAAAAATGGACACAAGGTGCTGCTGCTGGAGCATCATTACCAATTCGGTGGCCTCGCTACTTGGTTCAAGCGTCCGGGTGGCCACATTTTCGATATTTCCCTGCACGGCTTTCCTTATGGGATGGTCAAAAGTTGTCGTAAGTATTGGACAAAAGAGATCGCCGATTCAATTCATCAGCTCAAGGACGTTCGCTTCATTAACCCGCAGATGAATGTTTGGACATCCTTTGATCGCGAAGACTTCACCAATATTTTGGTCAACGACTTTAAGGTAGACCGCGAGAAAGTGGAGGCTTTCTACACGCATCTTCGCCAAATGAACTTCTACGACGACAACACGCAGACTACGGGTGAAATGTTTGAAGAGTTTTTTCCGGGGCGTAGCGATGTGCACCGCCTTTTGATGGAGCCGATTTCCTATGCCAACGGATCGCATGTTGATGACCCAGCCATCACCTACGGCATTGTCTTTTCCAACTTTATGAGTAAGGGCGTGTTCACCTTCCAAGGCGGCACTGATACCCTAATTAAAAAAATGGTAGCCGAGCTTAAAAATAACGGCTGTGAAGTACGCAAGTGTGCACTCGTCGAAGGCGTCGATGTGGAAGACGGCAAAGTTATCGGCATCCGCGTGCGCAGCCAAAATACGGGCGAAGAAGAATTCCCCGTTCGTAGTATTAAATGTAAGGCGGTGCTCTCCAACGCAAACGTCCGCAACACGATCGAATACCTCGTGGGTGAGGATGAGTTTAGCGAGGACTTTGTTGCCGAGGCCAAAGCTGTGCGTAACAATACCAGCTCTTGCCAAGTCTACATGGGCATCAAAAAGGGCGAAACGATTCCGAATATCGGCGATCTCGTCTTCACCTCCAAAGCGCCTGAGTATTCCATCGGCGAGCTGACCTCGATCAAAACGAGTAGCCACACCTTTTCAGTTTACTACCCTGAGACGCGCCCGCATCTTTCGCAAGACCGTTACACTGTAGTGGCATCGCTTAATGCCCAATGGGATGAGTGGAACGACCTCTCCGAAGAAGAATATCAGGCGGAAAAAGCCCGCATGTGCGAAGAGTGCGTCAGTAGCCTAGAGACGTTTATTCCTGGCGTGCGCGACAAGATTGACCACATCGAAGCGGCGACTCCACGCACAGTGAACTACTACACCAAGTCGATGCAGGGCACTTCTTTTGGAACCAAGTTTGAAGGCCTTAAAGTTTCGATGGAGCTCTCCGACCAGATCGAAGGCCTCTATCACGCTGGTTCCGTCGGAATCATCATGTCCGGTTGGCTCGGCACCATGAACTATGGCGTCATTACTGCCAACAAGATGGACAAGTGGCTCTACGAAAAAGCGAAGACTGTTTAGATTTACCCGAAGCTTGTATGTCACCAGGCACCTACCACCGCTTTCCGTAGAGTTGATGATCGACAGCAACCAGTCGAAAGGAAAAAATTTCTCTGTGTGAGGACAATTTGCTATGAAAGCTTGCTGATAACCAAACATAACTTGACATCAAGCTATATGGGCGCAGGATAAGCCTATGCCAAAGATTTACCAGCATTCCGGCTCGCACTTATTCCTTCTTTTTTGGAAAGCTTCGCATGCAGTTATGCGCTACGATCATGAAAGTATCGCTACCCAGGGATTTGCCTCCCTTTCAGATTATGCCGTGCTGGAAGTGCTGCTCCATAAGGGCGCTTTGCCAGTCAATACAATAGGGGAGAAAGTGCTCCTGACGAGTGGGTCAATGACGACTGCAGTTCAGCGACTTGAGAAAAAGGGACTAGTTATGCGTGAGCGTAGTGAAGGCGATGCCCGAGTCGTGCTGGTTTACTTGACTGATAAGGGCCTGAACATGATCCAGGAGGCCTTTGCTGCGCATGCCGAGAATCTGGATGACTTGTTTATCGAATTCTCGGAGGACGAACGCATTCAATTCGCAGGTCTTGTCCGTAAACTAGGTCAGCGTAGCCAAAAATTGAGCAAGAAATAAAAAGCTGACTCCATAATCTTTATATCAAGATATATTGTTATAAATAAGCTAGACGTCAAGGTAAAATGCCTCGCGCCAACTGGCCTATCCGCATTTCATCCTATTTACCTCGGCTTTGAAGGATACTTCGAGCCCACCGTAATTAGTCGCTAACCGAAGATGGTCTGAGCTGTCATTACCTCTCCCACCTTGCCCAAGTACCGCTGGGGACGTCGAGGGTGCTCTCTTTTCCTGTCAGTAGCATCTCGCCACTATCGAGTTGGCCTTCGCCAAGTAGTTTTTGTATCAAGTTCTTTAAAACAATCGGAGTAAAGCCGGGGGTGTGGCTAGTTAGGTAGAGGAATGAGGGCTGATCGCTCATTACTTTTCGCACGAGCTGCAAAGTTTCTAATAGGGCGTTCTCGATCTTGTAGAGTTCGCCGCCTTTTCCGCGACCGAAGGACGGTGGGTCAAGTAGTATGGCGTCGTAGCGGCGGCCGCGTTTAATCTCGCGAGTAAGGAACTTATTGACGTCGTCCACAATCCAGCGGATCGGGCGGTCTTCGAGTCCGTTGAGTTTGGCGTTCTCACGCGCCCATGCGACCATGCCCTTGGAGGCGTCGACGTGGCAGCAGTGAGCACCGCCTTGCGCGGCGGCAAGGGTAGCGCCACCAGAATAGGCGAAGAGGTTGAGGAAGTTGAGTGACTCGCGGCGTTGTGCGGTTTCCTTTTTGAGGGTTTCGCGTATCCATCCCCACATGGCACGGGTCTCAGGGAAGACGCCGAGGTGGCCGAAGTCTGTGGTAGAGAGCTTCATCTTGACGCCCTTGACCTCTGCGATCCACGAGTCGGGTAGCTTCTCGCGACCGCGCCACTCGAGGCCTTGCTTACGGGTGAAAAAGGCATCGGCTTGCTTCCAGAGCCCAGGCTGGCTCGGGTTCCAGACCGCCTGAGCGCAAGGGCGGTCAAGGGTCACCTTGCCGAAGCGTTCCAACTTGCGCCCGTGACCACTGTCGAGTAATTCGTATTCGTTCATGAGTTGAATTGAGGTGTAGAAAGTGGAGAGCCGCTAAGACACTGCTTCGACAAAGCACTTTCGACACATGGCGACATAGCGTTCGTTACCACCGATTTCGACTTGTTCGCCTTCTTTGATTGGCTTGCCTTCGGCATCGGTGCGGAGATTCATGGTAGCTTTGCGACCGCAGTGGCAGATGGTCTTGAGCTCGATCAGGTTATCTGCCCAGCCGAGGAGGGCGGCGCTACCCGGAAATAGATTGCCCTGGAAGTCGGTGCGAAGGCCGTAGCAGAGGACAGGTATGCCAGCTTGGTCAGCCACTTTGGCCAGCTGTTCGACTTGAGGACGGGTCAGGAATTGGGCTTCGTCGATCAAGACGCAGGCGATGGGAGCTTGTTCGTGGGTGCTGTTAATAAGGAGGTGTAAATCGTCTTCTTGATTGAAGGACTTAGCTTCTTTCGTCAGGCCGATTCGGGAGGTGATTTTACCCTCGCCGTCCCTTTGATTAATGACGGGCGTGAGCAGGAGGGTCTTCATGCCACGTTCGTGGTAATTGTGACTCGACTGAAGGAGTACGGTACTTTTGCCCGCGTTCATTGCGGAGTAGTAGAAGTAGAGTTTGGCCATGTTAGACAGGGTAGTGGTGGCTTCAGCCACCCTTAAAGTTGCAGGTGAAATACTGGGATATGGAGCCTAAAGTCGCCACTTTGTTTGTTGCTTTAACAGATTGGCAGCGACCCCATAACGGAGATTGTAGAAAGAGTGGGTTATTCTGGAGCGGTTGGAGACCTCGAGCAAGGCATCAATGATGATCAATGCGGTAGGCATTATGTCGGCACGGGCGGCGGGGAGTCGGGGGATATTGAGGCGCTCTTCAAGCCGAAGTGGGGCGAGCTTGTTCTTTAATTGATTGAGACTAGATCGTTTGAGATGCGGTGATGAGTGCTCGATCTCACCGCCCGCTTCGGCGAGGAGTAATGCGCGGCTTACGGAGTAGGCTCCACCCGTCGCGATGAGCGGCAGTTCGGCGGGGCTGAAGTCGAAACCGCTTTTCATCAGTTGTTCGGTGACGTAGGTGCGGATAGAGTCCTCTATTTTGTGGGAGAGTCCGGCATCAATGTTCTCGATAAAACGCTCGGTCAGTCGGACGGCGCCAAGTTGCAGGGAAATGGCTTGTTGGATCTGGCCGGCTTCAAAGCGAATGAGCTCGAGACTGCCTCCGCCAATGTCGGTCTGGATAAAACTCGTCATGCCCGCAATGGCAGGGTCGCAACTGAGTCCTTGCCCGATATAGTTGGCCTCTTCCGTGCCGCTGAGCGTACGAATCTGTATGCCCGTGGCTGTTTCAACGGCTTGCACGAAGTCGTCGCCGTTAATGGCATCGCGAACCGCGCTCGTTGCAACTATCGCAGTGTGATCTGGCTGATAGTTTTGCGCCATGCTGTGCAGTTCGGCGATCGTTGCAGTGCCCGCGGCGATTGCTTCTTCGTTTAAGCTAGGCAATTTACGACTGATCCCTTCGCTGATCCGTGTCTCGATGGTTTCGTCGAAGAGCGTTTCGAGACTGTTTGGCATAGCTCCCGCTCGAGCGACCAGTAACTTGATCGAGTTACTGCCCACATCGATGACTGCAACAGTATCTGGCATGCGCTTATGGCATGGGGCGTCAATGGATTCGTCAAGAATGGATGGGGGCTGGAGGATGAAGGTTGCCGATCATGACAGATAGCTTGGAGCGGTTATTTTGGCGGCCGACCAGACCTGCGTCTTTATTCCTCAAAAAACGCTAGCCGTGAGTGCAGAATGCGCTACTTATTCCTATACTTAGACGATGGCTTATAACGTTGCACATTTCCTCGCTCAGCAAGCGGTCGCTCAACCAGCAGCGGCTGCGGTGCGCGCCCCTTTAAGTCATGACAGTGATGGGTCGATCCGTTATGCAGAGCGCAACTTTGCTGAATTAGAAGCGGAGTCTTCGGCAACGGCGCATTATTTTTCCATGCACGGGATACGGCGTGGCTCGAGGGTCTTGCTGATGGTGCGGCCGGGACTGGACTTGATTCGAGTGGTCTTTGCGCTCTTTAAAATGGGTGCTGTACCGATCGTGATTGATCCAGGGATGGGCTTAAAAAAGTTTCTTCGCTGTGTGCGGCACTCCAACCCGATGGCGCTGGTGGGTATTGCACCAGCCATTTGGATCGCTCGTTTATTCCGCCCAAGCTTTCGTGGGGTCGACATTAAGATCTCTGTAGGGCGTGGCTTTGGAAAGCAGATTGGGGGTTTTGAAAATCATGGCGCCTTCGAGGTAGTCGATTCTGCGGAAGATGAAATGGCGGCAATTTTATTTACCTCTGGCTCGACTGGTGCCGCCAAAGGCGTGCTCTATGAGCATGGAATGTTTCTCGCTCAAGTGGAGGCAATTCGCCGCCAATATGGAATCGAACAGGGCGAGGTGGATCTGCCGATGTTACCAGTATTTGCGCTTTTTAATCCGGCACTGGGCATGTGCACGGTAGTGCCAGATATGAATCCAAGTCGCCCGGCCTCCGTCGATCCAGAGCAAATCGTGCGTGCGATCCAGCAGAATTCGGTGACGAATAGTTTCGGTTCACCAGCACTGTGGACTAAGATTGCTCGGCATTGCGAGCGCAAGTCGATCACATTACCCACAATCCGTCGCATCTTGATGGCAGGCGCACCGGTGCCGCCTGCGCTGATGGCGAAGATGCGCGTGATTATTCCGAACGGCGAAATCCATACGCCCTACGGAGCGACAGAGGCGTTGCCTGTGAGTTCGATTTCTGCGACGGAGGTATTAGAACAAACTGCCGTCCGCACGCAAAAAGGGGAGGGAACTTGCGTGGGGCGTCCCTTACCCAATGTGTTGGTGCGCATTGTAGAACCGAGCGATGGACCAATTACATCGATTGGGGAGGTAGTGGATTTACCAGTGGGTTCGATTGGAGAGATCATTGTTCAAGGTGCCTCGGTGACTCGCGGCTACGATTATTTACCTGAAGCGGATGCGGACTCGAAGATCTTGGATGGCGCGGGGCACTGGCATCGTATGGGAGATATGGGTTGGCTGGATGATTCGGGGCGACTGTGGTTTTGCGGGCGCAAAGTAGAGCGAGTGCTGACGGATGTGGGCGCGATGTATACGGATTGTTGCGAAGCTATTTTTAATACGCATCCGTGGGTCTACCGCTCGGCCTTGATCGATTTATGTCAGGGACGACCTGCTATCGTAATCGAACCAGAAAAAGCTGCTTTTCCTAAGTCAACTGACCAGCGCGCGCGATTCATTGAGTCACTCAGAGAGCTTGGTCGAAAAAATACACGGACGGTTCTGATCAAAGACTTCTTTTTTGAGGCAAATTTTCCTGTGGATGTGCGGCATAATGCTAAGATCCACCGTTTGTCGCTTGCGCGTAAATTTGCGCTGAAATAATTTTACCCGATGAACGTATTAGTCACAGGAGGCGGGGGATTCGTAGGTAGCTATTTGATTGATCGCTTGCTAGCCCGCGGCTATCAAGTTCGTTCGTTCGGGCGCTCACCACAGCCAGCTTTGGAGCAGAAAGGCGTTGAAGTTATTTGCGGGGAATTAGCCAATCCCACTGACGTGAGAGAGGCTTGTGTTGGCATGGATGCGGTCTTCCATGTCGCGGCTAAGGCAGGGGTGTGGGGCAGCTGGGAGAGTTTTTATCAGCCGAATGTGATCGGCACACGTAACGTGCTTGAGGCCTGCAGGACCGAGGGCATCGCTCGCCTTGTTTATACGAGCACGCCGAGTGTCGTCTTCAACGGACAACCGATTCGTGGAGGCGGGCAGGAGATGCCTTATGGGCGGAACTGGCTCTGCCACTATGCGCATACGAAGGCGATCGCTGAGCAAGAAGCTTTAGCTGCCAATTGTGATAAGCTCAAGGTTGTCGCATTGCGTCCACACCTGATCTTCGGCCCTGGCGACCCTCACCTTTTGCCGCGCGTGATTGATAGCGTGAAAGCGGGGCGCTTAAAGATTGTCGGTAAGGGTACGAACCGAGTGGATGTCTCCTACGTCGATGATGTGGCTGCGGCACATTTAAACGCACTAGATGCCTTGGAATCTTGCAACGCAGGAAGCTGTGCAGGGCAGGCCTACTTCATTTCGCAGGGTGAACCAGTAGAACTTTGGCCGTGGCTTAACCAGGTGCTTGAAGGCCTAGGCCATCCACCATTGTCTAAGCGCATGCCACTCGGCCTGGCCTATGCGGCGGGGGCCATTGCTGAATGTGTTTGGAAGGTTCTTGCAAAATCTGGCGAACCGCCGATTACGCGCTTTGTCGCGGTCGAGCTGGCTAAAGATCACTACTTTGATATTGAAGTAGCGAATAGGGATCTTGGCTACAAGGCTGCCGTTGATATGGAAACTGGGTTGAAGGCGACGATCGAAGACCTAAAAGCGCGCGGATTCTAAGTAGCGGTATAGCTGGGCGAAAAAATTTGGGCAAACTCGGCTTGATGAGTTGCCAGTTAGGATACTTGAAGACATCTCCTCTGCTATGGAGATTATTTTTCTAGGAACTGGCACCTCACAAGGCGTGCCTATGATTGCGCAACCCAAGGGCGAAGGCTGCGATCTGGACAATCCTAAGAACTGGCGCACTCGCGCATCAATCCATGTCGAAATGGGCGGCCACCACATCCAAGTCGATGCGGCGCCCGAGTTTCGCATGCAGTGCATCCAGCATGGGCTCGACCAAATTGATAGCTTTATCCTTACGCACGGGCACGCGGATCACATCCTGGGCATGGATGATTTACGCCGCTTCTGCGACCTGAATGGTGGCAATTCGCTCCCCGTCTATAGTAGTGCTGAAGGTTTGGAGCGAGTTAGGCAGATTTTTCCTTATGCGATTTTAGATAAACCCTTGGTGCGCGGCTACCCAGCATTTCAGCTGGAGCCAATGCCTAAGACCTTGGAGTTGCCAGGCGGCATGGTTGAATCAGTTCTGCTACCACATGGTAAAATTCAAGTGCTCGGCCTCGTCTTTACCGAGGCGGAAACAGGCAAACAGTTTACATATTACACTGACTGTAATGAAGTCGGCGAAGAAGCCAGGCTCATCGCTGAAGGATCTGATGTCGTCATCCTCGATGGCTTACGCCCGAACCCGCACCCCTCGCACATGACGATCGATGAAGCGACTCAAACCGCGCAAGAAATGGGCGCACCAATCTCGTTTATTACTCATATGACCTACATGGTCGATCACGAGGAGACCGAGGCGTCACTACCCGAGGCGGTACATTTGGCCTATGATGGGCTGCGAGTTAGTTGGTAGTTCCAAGCTAAGGGGATTCACTTGTGAAGACACTACGGCTTTACAATAGCACTAAATTGTTTCGGTGCACGACCACCTTAGCTTCGAGCGCAGGTGAATCATTATTGATGAGCTCCATGTCGAAGTCGATGACGCCATGCGCGATGACATCGCCATTGGGGGCGCAAATTTGTACGACATCGCCGCACTCGAAGTTTCCCTCGCAGCTAGTGATTCCAGCTTCTAGTAAACTCTTTCCTCGATTGAGAACCGCATCGACCGCTCCCGCATCCACATTGACTGCACCATGTGTGTGGTCTTGAATCGCAATCCAGCGCTTGTGTGATTTTACGGGCACCTCGCTAGGCTCGAAATAGGTGCCCACGCTTTCGCCATCGAGCAGTTTCTTGAAAAGTGTCGAATCACCACCACTGCCAATAATGACGCCGCAGCCTGCACGTTGCGCGATCTTGGCCGCAGAGAGTTTACTGACCATGCCGCCGACCGAGGTCTCCTGCTTGGTGCCTTGGGCCATTGCTTGGATTTCGTCGGTAATGGTATCGACTATTGGTACCACCTCGCCCGTGCCTTGCATGTCGATCAGTCCGGGGATATTGGATAGGATAAAGAGCATGTCCGCATGCACCACACTAGCCACGAGTGCAGATAGGGTGTCGTTATCGCCAAACTTAATCTCTGTGGCGCTGACCGTGTCGTTTTCGTTAACGATGGGCACGGCACCATTCGCTAGTAGTCGCTCGATGGTGCTGCAGACTGCATTGTGCCGGTGGCGAGCGCGCAGGTCTTCGCGGGTCAGCAGAATCTGCGCAACGGTCAGACCATGCGGGTCGAAGCATTGTTGCCAGTTGTTAATTAAGATACTTTGGCCGAGGGCGGCGCAGGCTTGTAGGGTAGCTAAGTCCTTTGGTCGTTTCTCTAGCTTAAGCTTTCCCATGCCGAGGCCCACTGCGCCTGAGCTGACTAGAATTACCTCAATGCCAAGCTGGCGTAGTGCGTTGACTTGATCGCAAAGCGTCGCGATGCGCGCCGTGTCCAATTCCCCGATACCAGAAGTCAGCACACCTGTGCCGAGCTTAATGACGATGCGTTTGGCTGTAGTGAGCATTTTTAGAGATCAGAGGATAGATGTTTCTGCCTTCTGCTTTCTATCTACGGGGTCAGACTTTCTTCAACTCAGCTTCCTTGTGAGTCAGGTGCTCATTAATCTCGGAGATGTAGTCGTCGTGGGCTTTTTGCACTTCTTTTTCGTGTCGTTTAAAATCATCTTCGGGTAGACCGTCGTCGTTCTTGGCGGACTTGAGTAGGTCGAGTGCATCACGACGACCTTGGCGGATGCGAACACGTCCGTCTTCGGCCATACCACCGGCTGTCTTAGCAAGCTCTTGGCGGCGTTCACCAGTGAGTTCGGGCACAGGCACGCGGAGGATGCCACCGTCGATAATGGGGTTAAGGCCAAGGTTGGCTTCTTGGATACCTTTTTCCACATCTTTAATAACGCTCTTATCCCAAGGCTGCACCATGATGGTACGGGCATCTGGCGTTGTGACCGCAGCGACTTCTTTCAAGCTCACCGTACTACCGTAGGCGTTGACGCGGACACCGTCGAGCATTGCGGGCGTAGCTTTGCCGGTGTGGAGGCTGCTGAATTCGTGGAGCGTGTGGTCGACCGCCTTCTTCATGTCGGCGTTCATAGATTTGATGATTTCTTTTGGCATGGTTTAAGTAATTAAAATTTTTAAGAACGGGGGGTTAGTCGACCAGTGTACCGATCTCTTCACCCATCACGGCGCGATAGATCGAGCCTGGTTCACGCATACTGAATACGAGAATTGGAAGCTTGTTTTCCATGCAAAGAGAAAATGCAGTCGAATCCATGACTTCAAGGCGCTCGCGCAGAGCGTCGATGTAGGGCACGTGGTCGTATTTGACTGCATCGTCGTGCTTTTTTGGATCCTTGTTATAGATACCGTCTACCTTGGTGGCTTTCATCAGCATATCCGCACCAATCTCGTTAGCGCGGAGCGCTGCGGTGGTGTCAGTAGAGAAGTAAGGGTTACCTGTACCGCCAGCGAAGATCACTACGCGGCCTCGCTCAAGGTGTCTAGTTGCGCGTCGTAGGATAAACGGCTCAGCCAGCTTATCCATAGGTATGGCACTTTGCAGGCGCACGGTCACACCGAGCTTTTCGAGGCAGTCCATTAGCGCGAGCCCGTTGATCACCGTGGCGAGCATCCCCATGTAGTCACCAGTGGTGCGGTCGACGCCTTTCATCTCGGCGCCACTGAGGCCGCGAAAGATATTGCCGCCACCGATTACGAGGCCGATTTCTACCCCGAGATCGTAAACTTTTTTGACCTCTTCGCAAATCGCTTTGAGGATCGCTGGGTCGATGGGTTCACCATCTTCGTTATTGCGTAGCACTTCCCCGCTGAGTTTGAGGATGATGCGTTTGTATTTTGGGTTTTGGGACGATTCTTCAGTAGCAGTCATTAAAAGCTTCTTAAACCCACTTTTGCCTAGCACGTCAACCTATGTCTTTGCGAGAAGGCTGAAAGTTGGTTCCTGGGGACATAGGACTCAGCTTCAGCGCCATCTTAGCTAGAGCCATTCAACAAGAGCAGAGCTGTAGCTCAGCGTTCCCAAGGATCTTTCCTTGAAACTTCGCCTTGCTAGTATTGCTTAAGCGTCCCTATCTTCTTCAACCTTTCTAAATCTTTCTAGTTTTAGCTTTTTATTAAATGTCACTCATCGTCCAGAAATACGGCGGCACTTCGGTCGGAGATGTCGACCGGATCAAAAACGTCGCGCAGCGAGTCAAAGAAACCTATGATGCGGGTAACCAAGTCGTGGTGGTCGTTTCTGCGCGCTCTGGCGTGACGAATGAGCTGATTAGCCGTGCTAAAGCGCTCAATCCGTATCCAGATGAGCGTGAGATGGATATGCTCCTCACTGTGGGCGAGCAAGAAACTATAGCCTTAACTGCTATGGCTCTCCATGCTATTGGTGTACCCGCGGTCTCACGCACAGGTTCTCAGGCGGGCATCTTGACCGATCCTTCGCATACCCGCGCACGTATTACCCAGATCTCGGGGGGCGACCTCAAAGCGCAACTTGATGCTGGCAAAGTCATCATCCTTGCCGGCTTTCAAGGCCATTCGCCCGACGGCCAAATTACCACATTGGGCCGCGGTGGTTCAGATCTTAGTGCCATCGCCATCGCGGCGGCGCTCAAAGCCGACCTTTGCCAAATTTACACCGATGTTGACGGCGTCTATACTGCTGATCCGCGCCTTGTGCTTGATGCCAAGAAGCTCGATGAGATCTCATATGAGGAGATGCTCGAGCTCGCCAGTTCTGGTTCCAAAGTGATGCAAAACCGCGCCGTCGAATTTGCGCAGAAGTTCGACGTCGTTTTTGAAGTCCGTTCCAGTTTTAACAACAACCCAGGTACCATTGTGAAAGAAGAAGCCGCCTCCATGGAAGATGTCGTCGTAAGCGGCGTCGCACTCGATAAAAATCAAGCTAAGATCGTGGTCAGCGATTTGCCCGACCGTCCCGGCACCGCTGCCAAGCTCTTCCAAGTGCTTGGCGCAGCCGGCATCAGCGTCGACATGATCGTGCAAAACATCGGTCGCGATGGTAAGGCGAATATGACATTCACCGTCCCTCGCGAGGATGTCCCCCGCGCCGAAAAAGCTGTGACCGAATCGTTTCCTGACGAGGCCGCTGGAAAACTCTTTGAGGTAAGCGATATTGCTAAAGTCTCCGTGGTTGGTGTAGGTATGCGTTCGCACTCTGGCGTCGCTGCGACACTTTTTGAAGCCTTAGCTAAGGGCAGTGTGAACATCCAGCTCATCAGCACATCCGAGATCAAGATCTCAGTCGGCATCGACCCAGAGCAGGCCGAAGATGCTACGCGCCTTGTCCATGCCGCTTTCGGGCTCGGGGCATAGGCGATTTCTCTGCTTCAGGCTAGATGGCATTGCAAGCAAGTGCTATGGAAATATCAGATGCGCGTATTTTGGTAGCCCCTCCCTCATTGTTTGATGATATCTCGACCGAACGAGGAATAATTGTGGGTTGACTCTTTTGCTGTGCCTACAAACTCACAATCATGCAATACATCAGCACACGCGGCCAAGTCCCCGCCGTTTCTTTTTCGACCGCAGTCGCGCAAGGTCTTGCGCCTGATGGTGGGCTTTACCTGCCCGAGGAGCTCCCCGACCTGAAGCCACACTTAGCCGAATGGTCAAAACTTAGCTATGCCGAACTCTGTGAGGTCTTCTTCGCCGTTTTTGCAACCGACATCGATTCTGCGGAGCTAAAAGAAGTCGTCGCACGCAGCTATACCAAATTCGATCACGCTGACATCGCGCCTATCGTTAAGCTCGATGACGACCGTTACGTGTTGGAGCTTTTCCACGGGCCCACGCTCGCATTTAAAGATTTTGCACTTCAATTATTGGGTAATCTTTACGAATCACAGATCGCCCGTACTAGCAGCCGCATTTCCGTTCTTGGTGCTACGTCGGGAGATACTGGAGCAGCCGCTATTCATGGCCTGCTTGGTAAAGAAGGTGTCACTACTTTCATCCTCTATCCCGATGGTCGCATCTCGCCGCTCCAAGAGCGCCAGATGACCTGCACAGGCGCGGATAAGGTTTTCCCCCTGGCGATCAAGGGCAGCTTTGACGACGCGCAGACGGCAATGAAGACTGTTTTCGAAGATCGCGAATTCGCCGTTGAAGTTGGCCTCTCTGCTGTGAACTCGATCAACCTTGCCCGCATCCTCGCTCAGTGCGTTTACTATCTGTCCGCTTACTTCCGGCTGCCTGAGGACGTGCGTGACGACATTACCTTCGTCGTGCCCACGGGTAACTTCGGAAATGTCCTTGCCGGCTGGCTTGTCCAGCGCATGGGCCTACCGATCAAAGGTTTCCGCGTAGCGACGAATCAAAACGATATCCTCCACCGCCTATTCCAGGGCGGAACCTACCAGCTAGATGACGTCGCCCCCAGCGTAGCGCCTTCCATGGATATCCAAGTCGCATCAAACTTTGAGCGTTTTCTCTACTACGCTGAAGGCCGCGACTCTACAAAAGTGCGCAATATCATACAGGCCTTCAAAGAAACGGGGGAATACGTTTTTGAGAACTTTGATAGTGCTGGGTTTACAAGCTCTCGAAGCGATGACGCACGGATTGAACAGATTATAAAAGATGTGTATTCGAAATATGGATACATTGTTGATCCGCATACTGCTTGTGGGTTTGAAGAAGGTTTTGAAGGCAAAGAAATTATCTTAGCTACTGCGCATCCCGCGAAATTCCCCGACACGATTCAGGCCGCCATTGGCGAGGATTCGACGCACGCATCGCTCGAAGTTCTTAAGTCCAAAGAGATTGTTAAATACAGTGTCGATCCAACACCCGCAGCGATCAAAGCCTTTATAAGAGCTCATCTTTAGCTGTCCGATGGAGCGAATCCCTCCATTATATTTTTCAAAAATGCTACTACCCGCTGCTCCGACCAATAGGTCCCCCCGTCGCCGAAACTTACGAAACCCAGATGCCCGCCGTGTTTCGGCGTCTCCAAATTTAAACAAGGATTTGCCCGCACCGCCTCGTGCGGAAAGCACTTCAGGGTTAAAAACGGATCATCCTGCGCATTGATAAGTAAAGCCGGAACTTTAATTTCGCCTAGCACTGGCAGGCAGCTAGATTGCCTCCAATAATCGTCTGCTCCCTCGAAGCCGTGGATAGGTCCCGTGTAGCGACCGTCAAACTCCGCGAAGGTAAGCACGGCATCTAAATCTTCTAAATCTAGCACACCTGGAAATCTCGCAGCTTTTTCTCGTAATTTTTCCCGCAAGGTTCGCATGAACCTCGCCATATAAATACGATTTTGCCAGCGTTCTAACTGCTTCGCACTACTAGCTAGGTCGCAAGGTATGCTGACTCCAACCGCCCCACAAATACGCTGATCGATGGCTGCACCTAAGTCGCCAACGTATTTCAGCGTCAAATTACCTCCCAAGCTAAAGCCGACTAGACTTACCGCTGCGTAGGCTGTCGTTGCGAAGATGTGGTCGAGCACGATTTGCAGTTCACCAGTTGCACCGCTATGGTAGCTACGTAGCATACGGTTTGGCTCTCCGCTACAGCCTCTAAAATTCCAGGCCAGCACATCCCAACCTGCCGCCTGAAGTGCCCGCGCCATACCTTGGCAATAAGCACTCTGCGAGTGCCCCTCTAGTCCATGTGTGATTACTGCAAGTCGCTGCGAATTGCTAGATCGCGCCCAATCTAGATCGATAAAGTCCCCGTCTGCTGTCTCAATCCGCTCTCGTAAATCTGTGACGAGGGGAACCCGTCGAAATAGCGTGGGGTAGATCGTCTGTAGATGTGCGCTCCGGAACCCGAAGGGCGGACTGTAATCGGTAGCATTCACTCGCGGTATCAGAAGCGACACTTCTGTCTTGTTTAAGCCACTGCTTCTTCTTTCTCCGGCATGTCTTTTTCGACTTTTAGGTTGTCGATGATGAACTCTTGGCGCTCGGGGGTGTTCTTGCCCATGTAGAAGGTGAGCATGTCTTTAATTGTCATGCCCTTTGCTATGATGACTGGGTCGAGGCGGATGTTTTTACCGATGAAGTGCTGAAACTCGTCGGGGGAGATTTCGCCCAGGCCTTTGAAGCGAGTGATCTCAGGCTTGGGCTTGCACTCTTCCATCGCGGCGCGGCGTTCCCGATCGGTATAGCAGTAGCGGGTCACCTTCTTGTTGCGCACGCGAAAGAGCGGCGTTTGTAAGATATGAAGGTGCCCTTGTTTGATCAACTCGGGAAAAAATTGGAGGAAGAAGGTAATTAATAGTAGGCGAATGTGCATGCCGTCTACGTCGGCATCAGTCGCGATGACAACGTTGTTATAGCGGAGATCGTCGAGGCCATTTTCGATGTTGAGCGCGTCCTGAAGCAGATTGAACTCTTCATTTTCGTAGACGACTTTCTTGGTTAATCCGAAGGAGTTAAGTGGCTTACCCTTGAGGGAGAAGACGGCCTGCGAGTTGACGTTACGAGCTTTGGTGATAGAACCGGAGGCGGAGTCACCCTCGGTTATAAAGAGCGTGGAATCGAGGCGTCCGTCCTTCTTAGTGTCGAGATGGATGCGGCAGTCGCGTAGTTTCTTGTTATGCACTTTGGCCTTGCGCGCTCGCTCGCGGGCCAGTTTCTGGATGCCCTTGAGCTCCTTACGGTTGCGTTCGGACTCTTGGATTTTTTTGCCAAGGATCTCGGCGGTTTTGGGATTGCGATGTAAGTAGTTGTCTAGCGCTTGCTTCATGAAGTTATTCATGAATGTACGTACTGTAGGCCCTTTCGGACCCATGTCTTGTGAACCAAGCTTGGTCTTGGTTTGTGATTCAAATACAGGTTCTTCCACCTTTATGCTCACGGCGGCGCAAATGGAGGTGCGGATGTCGACGGCATCGAAATCTTTTTTATAAAAGTCTTTAATCGTTTTAGCCATCGACTCGCGGAAGGCGGCTAGATGGGTGCCGCCCATGGTGGTGTGCTGGCCGTTAACAAAGGAGTAGTAGTCTTCGCCGTATGAGTCGTTGTGGGTGAAGGCGATTTCGATGTCAGTATCCTTGAGGTGGGCGATGGGATACATCGGCTCGCCGTCGAGTTTGTTCTCTAGGAGATCGTGCAGGCCCTTGTCGGATTTAAATTTTTTGCCATTGTAGACGATGGTTAGACCGCTGTTTAGGTAGGCGTAGTTCCATAGCATGTCCTCGACGTAATCGTCGCGAAAGCGAATGGCACCAAAGATTTCGGGGTCGGCATCGAACCGGAGTGAAGTGCCGTCTTTAGCTTCTTTTTCAGCACGGTCCTTTTTGTCTTCGGAGACGACTTCTCCCTGCGAGAAGCTAACGCATCGCGTCTTGCCCTCACGGTAGGCCTGAATGGCGAACTCCGAGGAGAGGGCGTTGACTGCCTTAATGCCCACACCATTGAGACCGACGGATTTTTTGAAAGCTTCGGAGTCGTATTTCGCACCCGTGTTGATTTTAGAAGCGCAGTCCTTTAGTTTGCCAAGTGGTATACCGCGCCCGTAATCGCGAACGGAGACGTGTGTGCCGTCGATGTTGACCTCGATGATCTTACCGTTGCCCATCACGAACTCGTCGATTGAGTTGTCGATCACCTCCTTGAGTAGAATGTAGATGCCGTCGTCGGAGGACGAACCGTCACCTAGCTTACCGATATACATGCCCGGGCGCAGGCGGATGTGTTGTTTCCAGTCGAGGGATTTGATCGAGTCTTCGTTGTATTCGGCGGACATGTGTGAGTGGTCAGTAGGGAGTTGTGAGTTATATTGATAAAAACGCCCGAAGGTAGGACTCCAACTAGAAAATGGATTTATCTAGAAAAGAGTTACCAGAAAGCACGGCTACTTTGCTTCTGCTAGAATGTTTGCCTTTACCGCGATTGATTTTGAGACTACTCAGCCGAAGTGGTGCGGCATTTCACTGCCACTATGATTAAGAACGCTCGTCTAAAAAGGGAAACCTGCTGAGAAGTTCAAATTTTGGTTGAGAATCAGCCCTATGGCCTCATCTTTGTCTGCTTTTTACAAGTTATACTAATTTTTACGATTATGGAAGACGTCATTATTCTAGGCACCGGTTGCGCCGGACTCACTGCAGCCATCTATACGGGTCGCGCTCAGCTTAATCCACTAGTCCTTGAGGGCTCACAACCTGGAGGTCAGCTTACGACCACCTCAGAGGTGGAGAACTTTCCCGGTTTCCCAGATGGGATCGACGGTTTCATGATGATGGATAATCTCCGCAAGCAAGCGGCCCGTTTCGGAGCTCGCTACGAGCATGCCAAGATCGACAAGATTGAGGTCGAAGGCGGGATAAAGAAACTTTACGCGGGTGATAAAGTCTTCGAGTCCAAGGCAGTGATCGTCGCCACAGGAGCGCGTCCACGCTTGCTAGGCATCCCTGGTGAGAGCGAAATGTATGGAGGCAAAGGCGTGACAACTTGCGCGACCTGCGATGGTGCCTTCTATCGCGACATGGATGTGGTTGTGGTCGGAGGGGGAGACTCAGCTGCTGAGGAGGCACTTTTTCTCACCCGTTTCTGCTCGAAAGTCACCTTGATTCACCGTCGCGATGAACTTCGCGCCTCTCAAATCATGGCCGACCGTGCGACTTCTCACGAGAAGATCGAGATGGGCTGGAATACCGCGCCTACCGAAATTTTGGCCGACGAGAAGGGCTTCACTCGTGCAGTAATCGTCAAAGATACGCAGACGGGTGAAGAACGTGAAATTCCCTGCAAGGGCGTCTTCATTGCAATTGGACACATTCCAAATACAGACTTCGTTGAAGGCATGCTAGAGCGTGATGGCGACGGCTACATCGTGCCCGAGATTGGTAGCCAAGTGAAAACTAAATACGAAGGCTTTTACGCTGCCGGCGACTGCGTCGATCACGTTTACCGCCAAGCGATTACTGCCGCCGGTATGGGTTGCCAAGCCGCGATCGAAGCCGAACGCTGGCTCGCAGAGCACGAGTAAATTTTAATTTTTCAACACATCGAAATAAGTGGATCTCTCCGACCTCAGACAAAGTTACACCAAAGGCAGTTTTAGCGAGAGCGACCTGCTGGCTTGCCCTTTTGCGCAGTTTGAGAAGTGGTTTCGTGAGGCAGAGAACTGCGACATTGAGGAGCCCAATGCCATGTGCCTTGCTACCGCCGACCCGAACGGTCTGCCCAGCACGCGCATCGTTTTGTTAAAGGATTTTTCTGATAAAGGCCTGACCTTTTACACGAATTACGAAAGTCGTAAAGCAAGTCAGATAGAGTCTAACCCGCAGGCTGCGGCGAACTTCCTTTGGATGCCTTTACAACGACAAGTTAATGTGATCGGCCAGGTCGAGCGCATTCCCCAAGCGGAATCGCTCAAGTACTTTCTCAGCCGTCCCCTCGGTAGCCAACTGGGTGCTTGGACTTCGCCGCAGAGTCAGGTTATTACATCTAGGAGTATACTCGAGGCTAAGCTCGATGAAATGAAACGTAAGTTCGCTGACGGCAAAGTGCCTCTGCCTGATAATTGGGGCGGCTACCGTATTGTGCCAAATTCCTTCGAGTTCTGGCAGGGCAGACCGAGTCGTTTACACGACCGATTTATCTATCGCCTTTCGGGAGAGCGGCAATGGATAGCGGAGCGATTGGCGCCGTAATTTGAGGTTTATTCTGTCGGATACTGTCGATAGCCAGCGTTAGCTGTGAGCTGAAGGTTTGCAATGGCTGCCTCCACCGGGCTACGATATATTCAAAGTTCAGTATAGGTCGTTCGATACTCAGAGTTGACTTTACCGCTTTACTCCAGAGCGGCGGGTCCTATTACAAAACAAGCGATGCCCGAAGAATACACAGAGATTGATTCTAAGATGAAGCACTTGATTGCCGCTGGGCACATCAAGGGGATCTCTGAGGAGTTGCTTACATGGGCAGACCCCGAGGTGGCCGACTACATTTTACGCCTAGATAAGCCACATCAGATCATGGTCTATCGAGCGCTTCCACGACCACGAGCAGCTAATATTTTCGCTTTTTTTGAACCAGACGATCAGGATACTTTCCTCGAAGCCCTCACTGATACGGATACTCGTGAACTGCTTGCCAATCTAAACCCTGACGACCGCACCGCTCTACTCGAAGAGTTGCCTGCCACAGTGACTCGCCAACTCATGCAACTACTGAGTCCCGAGGATTTGGAGGAGTCGCGTCAACTGCTAGGTTACCCTGAAGAGAGTGTGGGGCGATTGATGACGCCGGAATACATACGCATCCGCGCCGAATGGACTTGTGAGCATGCGCTTGAACATGTCCGCAAGTATGGCCGCGATAGCGAGGTCTTTAACCTTCTTTACGTGACGGACTCTAACGGCCAGCTTGTCGATATTCTACGGATGCGCCGACTCATCATGGCGCCTCCGAGCTCCGTCATTTCTAAGATGCTCAACTACCAGTTCGTCAGTCTTTCGGCGTACGACGACCGCGAAGTCGCGGTGGAGAAGATCCAGCGCTACGATGTCAATGCGCTGCCCGTGGTAGACTCTGATGGCGTCCTCGTGGGTATCGTTACTGTCGACGACATCATGGACGTTGCGGAAGAAGAAGCCACCGAGGATTTCCAAAAGGGCGTAGCGGTCGCGCCGCTAGAGACGAGCTACAGTGCGGCTAGCCCGACCCAACTCTTCCGTAAGCGCATCGGGTGGTTGATGATCTTAATATTCGTTAATCTAATTTCTGCAGGTGTCATCTCTAGTTACGAAGACTATGTTAAAGAGTTTATCACGCTCGCGCTCTTCATGCCTCTTGTTATCGCCAGTGGCGGTAACTGCGGATCGCAGTCAGCTACCCTTATGGTGCGTGCGCTCGCAATTGGTGATTTAGATTTGAAGGACTGGTTTAAGGCAGTGAGTAAGGAGACCTTCGTAGGCTTGATCCTCGGTGTGGCTATGGCGGTGATTGCTGCTGTCGTCAGTAAGCTCTATGGAGGCGACTACCAGATTGCGATCATCGTTGGGCTGAGTATGATCACAATTGTTTTTGTGGCCAACGCCTTTGGTGCACTGTTACCATTCATTCTTAGTCGTTTAAAAATCGACCCTGCCGCTGCCAGCAGTCCACTCATTACATCGGTTATGGACGTACTTGGCCTGATGATCTATTTTTCCATCGCAGCGGTCATTTTAACTTAAATTTTTCTATGCCAGAAACTTTTGAAACTCTCGGCGTGCGCGCTGATCTCGTCCAAGGCTTAGATGCTCTCGGCATCCAAATTCCCACACCCATTCAATCTTCGGCCATTCCATTTTTGCTTGGCGCAGGTAGCGACCTCATTGCGCAAGCGCAAACAGGCACGGGAAAGACAGCAGCTTTTGGCGTCCCACTGCTGATGAAGGTTGACCCCGCCGTGGATCAGATCCAAGGCCTCATTATCGCGCCGACGCGTGAGCTCGCGAAGCAGATAGGCAAAGAACTTTTTCGCTTCACTAGATTTTGTGATCCTAAGATCTTTGTGGAAGTTGCCGCGGGTGGCGATAAAATCGAAGACCAGATTCAGCGCCTTAGCCGACCAACGCCGGTTCTGGTGGCGACACCCGGGCGGCTCATGGATTTACTAAAGGCGGGTCTCCAGCTCAATGGTGTCAAATACCTCGTGCTCGACGAGGCCGACGAGATGCTCAGCATGGGTTTTCAACAAGAGCTGGCTGCGACCTTCAAAGAAACCCCTTCCCGCAAGGCGACTTGGCTCTTCTCTGCGACTTTTCAGAAGCGTGTGCAGGGTCTGATCCAAGACTACATGTCTACCAATGCACACCGTGTGCAAGTCGAGCCCAAACAAATTGTAAATCGTAATATTGATCATCAATTTGCCCTCTGCGCGCGTGAGGAGAAGGATGCTTTTATTATCAACTACCTTAAAGGGCAGGGCAGTGAACGCGGTCTTATCTTCTGCCGCACCCGTGCTGGCACGATTCGTATGGGTGAGGAGTTAGAGAAAGTGGGCCTCTCCATCGGCGTGCTTCAAGGAGATCTCAGTCAAAAAGATCGCGATAAGGTGATGCGCGGTTTTAAGAAAGAACGCATCCAGTTCCTGATCGCTACGGACGTGGCCGCACGCGGTATTGATGTCGAGGGCTTGTCCTTCGTTATTCAGCATCAATTGCCCGATGCGATTCAGTATTATACACATCGCAGTGGTCGCACCGCGCGTGCAGGTAAGAAGGGTGTATCACTGACGCTGATCGAACCAAGCGAGCGTGGGCAAATCACTAAGCTCGAACAGTCGCTGGGGCTTAACTTCACCTTGGTTGAGTAGGTAGCAGGCTGACTTTCTGCGTTTCTTGATCTAATTCAGATCATTCTTGCACCGGATTGGAACGAGCCTTCACTCGTGTTATGGCGACACGCCCCGATCTAGATTTTGAACTTAGCTTTTTTGAAAGTTTGCATAAGCGCATGCCTAAAGATCTTCGCGTAGCTTCTGCGCTCGCCCATATTTACACGAAGGCTGGGCGTATTGATGCCGGCCTGAAGATGGATCGTAAGCTCGTGCGTCTTGATCCCGAAGATCCCACCGCGCACTACAATCTAGCATGCAGCCTTAGCTTAAAAGGACGCAAGGCGGATGCGGTCAAAGCCCTGCGCTCGGCGATTTCGCTTGGTTATAAAGATTTCCATTGGATGCAGCACGATCCTGATCTCAATGGCTTGAACAAATATTCGGGCTTCCGAGAGTTATTGACTGATTTGAAGATTGGCTAAACGCCCTTCAGCACGTCTGCTTTTAAGGCATATGCACCCGCACCAACACTTTGGCCTCCATGTGGAAACCCTGCGGGGCTCTAACAGTAGCCCCTATTTAAACCTTTAGATGCCGAAACCTAAGCCGAACCGCGACACAAGCATCGTCGAAGTCATTGCCCTGTCTGGCTTTGATAAGGCATTGGCCTACGCGGTGCCGCCGACTTGCCAGGGGGCGCTCAAACTAGGCTCACTGGTTCGTATTCCGCTGCGGCGGCGAAGTGAACTAGGTGTCGTTCTCCGCTTCGGTACGGAGCAAGTCGTGCCACCGGGTAAGTTAAAAATGCTTTTCGAACTCGTGCAGCCTTATCCAGTGCTACCGCCCGATTTGATGGAGCTCTTTCGTTGGGCACAGCAATACTATGCCGCGACTCCCGAGTCCATCTTGGAGACCATGATCCCTGCTGCTATTCGCAAGGGAATGAAGCCCAAGACCCGACTCTACATCTCCAAAGGGAAAGCCCCGACTACCGAGGAGCTTGCCGCACTCGAAAAGCGTGCGCCCAAGCAAGCCGCGATTCTTAAGTTTATTCGCCAGCAAGTGAAGCCGCTGCCGCGCGCCGATATCCTCAAAGCCATGAAGGTCAGCGCCTCGGTCTGTGATGGCCTCGTAGCGAAGGGCTTCCTTCGCGAGACCGACACCGAGGAAGAGCGTATCGCCTACGGGGATGAGTTAGGTGATCAGGAGGCCGTCGTGACTGAGACGCGGCCTGTACTGACGGATGAGCAAGACGTCGCCGTGACCGCCATCCACAAGGCCATCTCCGCCGAAGCCTTCAGCGTACGCTTGCTACATGGGGTTACTGGATCAGGTAAGACAGAAGTCTACCTTAACGCCATCGAAAAGATCGTGGCTGAGGGTGGTGGTGTGATTTTTCTAGTACCTGAAGTCGCCCTCGCGCCACAAACTGTTGGGCGCGTTCGCGCGCGACTTGAAGCGCGTGGTGTTCATACGGTTGTTTGGCACAGTCATCTGTCTGAGGGAGAGCGCTACGACGCTTGGAAGGCACTCGCTAGTGGCGAAGCTCATGTTGTGGTAGGTGCCCGCTCAGCGGTATTCGCCCCTGTGCAAAACCTCAAGCTCATGATTGTGGACGAGGAGCACGAGCCGTCCTACAAGCAAGAGGAGTCGCCTCGTTACAATGGGCGCGATGTCGCGGTCTATCGTGCGTTAATCAACAAATCCGTTTGCGTGTTAGGCTCGGCCACACCCTCGCTCGAGTCGCTTTACAATGTGGAACGCGGCAAATACGCTGTTGATAAAATCCTCAACCGTGTCGATCACCGTCAGCTGCCTAAGATTCACCTTGTCGACATGCGCCGCGAAGCGCTGCAAGGCAAGGGGGCTTCGCCCATTTCCCGAACGCTCGCTGACAAGCTAGTCGACCGCTTCGAAAAGAAAGAGCAGAGCATCCTCTTTCTCAATCGCCGCGGATTTTCTACCAGTATTCTCTGTCCTGACTGCGGCTACGTGGCGACCTGCAAGCATTGCAGTATCCCCATGACTTTTCATCGCACGGATGGCAAGTTGCGTTGCCACCTCTGCGCCGAGCACCGTGAAGCCCCGCGCAAATGCCCCGAATGTCGATCAGTTAATATCCGTAAAAAGGGTTTGGGCACACAAAAGATTGAAGACATCGTGCAGAAAATTCTCCCTCGCGCCAAAATCGTGCGCATGGATGCAGATTCGATGTCGAAGAAAAATCTTTACCGAAAAATCCTCAACGACTTTCGAATAGGTAAAATTGATCTTCTCGTCGGCACGCAGATGATTGCCAAAGGCTTAGATTTCCCTAACGTAACCTTGGTTGGTCTCGTTGATGCCGACAAATCTTTGCACGTTGAAGATTTTCGCGCCGCCGAGCGCACCTTTCAGCTTATCGTGCAAGTATCTGGTCGCTCTGGCCGTGGGGACCGTGCGGGCGAAGTTGTGATACAAACAAGCACGCCGCACGCGCCGCCCATACAGTTTGCGAGAAAGTCCGACTTCGATGGTTTTCAGCTCGAAGAGCTAGAGCAACGCCGCGAGTTCAACTACCCGCCTTTCCGACACCTAATCCGCCACCTTTTTCGTGGGCGCAACCCTGACAAGGTGAATTTCTACATCGCGCAATGGCTCAAAGTCCTCGAAGAAAATATGGAAGGTCAGCTAGAGATCA
Organism: Opitutaceae bacterium; assembly: GCA_009886465.1. Classification (GTDB taxonomy): domain Bacteria; phylum Verrucomicrobiota; class Verrucomicrobiia; order Opitutales; family Coraliomargaritaceae; genus Thalassobacterium. The sequence goes on along the minus strand of QXZH01000055.1, from coordinate 20,098 downwards.
GAGGTCCTGCACCTGCACCTATCGAAAAGATCCGCGACGAGTATCGTTTTCAGCTCTGGTATTTCGCTCCCAGTGCTAGCCGCGTGATCTCTCAGCTCGCCAAACTAAGAGAACAGTTTAAAATGGACAGAGAAGTGATCGACCTGATTGATGTGGATCCGATGAATATGTCGTAGTTGCAGCAGATAAGGCAGCCCATAGACAGAAAGATAAAGTGTGTGATATCGAGAATGAAGAGCTCGTGTTAACTAACAAACCGCAGTTACAAAAAAATCCCGCTTCTCTCGAAGTCGGGATTTGAAAGTGTTATAAAGGGTTTGCCCTGAGATCGCTTTAAGCGACAACGGCTTCAACTACGTTGATCTTGCGGTGTAGCTTATCGAAAGCAACATTTCCGTCCTTCAGAGCAAAGAGGGTGTGGTCGCGACCCATTCCGACGTTGGCGCCAGGGTGGTAGCGTGTGCCGCGTTGGCGCATGATGATGTTGCCGGCGATGACTGTCTCACCGCCAAATTTCTTAACGCCGAGTCGCTTTGCGTTGCTGTCGCGTCCGTTACGTGAAGTTCCTTGTCCTTTTTTATGTGACATTTTTTAGTATCTCCTAGGTGGGTTAGAAATTATCCTTTGATAGATTCGACTTTGATCACAGAGAGGTGTTGGCGGTGACCGCGGCGCTTCTTGTAGCCTTGGCGACGTTTCTTTTTGAAGACGACGACCTTCTTATCCTTCTTGTTTTCGAGGATGGTGATCTTGACGGATGCACCCTCGATGAGAGGGGCGCCGAAGCGAGCATCGGAACCTTCGCCGATCATGAGGACTTCGTTGATGTCGACAGAGTCTCCAGCCTTCGTTTCAGGGTAGGCGTTTACTTTGAGGACATCGCCTTCTGATACGGTGAATTGGCGACCTTGTGTTTTGATAGTGGCTTTCATGGGAAAAGTGGGAGAGCAAATCGTGCTAGGTACCGAAATCAAGACGTTTTTTCGGGTATTTTGGGGTATCTAGGTGTATTCTAGTCATGGATTTAGGTTTACCTCTATGAAACTACGCTGGATCGAGCCCGTAGTTGCCAAGGGCAGGTGCAGCATTTCCTCTCTTCCCACGCTTAATTTCATTTATAGAAGTATCATTCTAATACTTCTTGAATTAAAAATCGCATTATCTAGCCGATGACTACCTCGGCAGGGTCGTAATCGACCTCTGGGTAGCTGAGTTGCATGTCTTCTAGGCATGCGACAACGATCCGGGCGACGAGAAGGTTGCGTGCCCATTTTTTATTGGCAGGTATCACATACCAAGGGGCGTGGTCGACGCTTGTTTTGGAAAAAACTTCTTCGTAGGCAGTTATATATTCGCCCCACTTGCTGCGGGCGACGAGATCGGACTCGTCGAATTTCCAATTCTTGGCTGGCGTATCAAGGCGCTCTTGCAGGCGTTGCTTCTGTGTATCGCGATCGATGTGGAGGAAGAATTTAATGATAACGGTATCCTCGTCACTTAGGAGTTGCTCAAAGTCGTTTATGTGCCGGTAGCGCATACGCCAGACGGCTTCGGGCTTGAGCTTGTTGACTCGGACGGACAGCACATCTTCATAGTGACTGCGGTCAAAGATCATGATCTCGCCCTTTGACGGGGTCCGCTTGTGGACGCGCCAGAGGTAGTCGTGCGACAGTTCACGAGTGGAAGGTTTTCCAAAACTGGCGACATGGACGCCCTGCGGGTTTACCCCCCGGAATACTTGGCGGATGCTGCCATTTTTACCGCTGGTATCCATGCCTTGGAGCACGAAGAGTAGCTTTTTGCGGCGGTCGACGAAGAAACGTTGTTGTAGGTCAGCGAGGCGCTCATGTAGGGAGCTTAGCTCTTTTTTGGCTTCCAGTTTGCTGATCGGTAAGTCTGCCCAGGGGTCAGACTGAACTTTGGCCAACTTATTGTTTTGCATCTTAGTGATGCGGTAGGCGTCGAAATCGCTAAGCTTCATGGTGGGAGAGTGAGAGAAACTTAGCGGGAGAGGTCAATGCCGTATCATTTACGGAACTTACTCATGGCGGCTCCGCCCTTGGATGGGGTTCCAGAGATCGCTGAGTAGGAAGCAGGGGGCTTGCCATGTATTGATTCTAGCGATTCTGTGTTCCCGATGTCTTCTGGAAAAACCATAGCCCAGTTACGTGAAGTGGCACATTTAATCGTTCCAATGGGTGCAACCTTTGAGCTAGCAATAATTGACCAGCGTGCAACTGATCTCTTGCCAGAAGAGCGGCAGCTCATTGAGTCTTGGGCTCCGTCTCGGCAGTGTGAGTTTGTGACGGGGCGCATGTGCGCTCGCCGAGCACTAGATTTGCTTGGAGTGGGTGCATCAGGGCTTCTGCCCGATGCTGATGGTATCCCTCAGTGGCCAGAGGGCACAGTCGGTTCGATTTCCCATTGCCGTGGAGTCGCGATGGCAATGGTCGCCAAGTCAGTAGACTGCCGCCTGCTCGGATTAGATTTAGAGAAAACTAATCGCTTAAGTGCGGGTGCGATCAAGCAAGTACTGCACCCAATAGAGGCAATTTTTACTGGTGGCGACCAGCTGAAAGCTTCAATTCTTTTTAGTTTGAAGGAGGCTTTTTATAAAGCCCAGTTTCCAAAATGGCACGCCGTAGGCAATTTCAGTGATCTGGCTCTGGAGGTCGATTTGACTAAGGGTACTGCCAAGATCCGCGAAATGGATGCTCGTTTTAGCTCAGAACTTATGCGGCTGAGATTTTGTTTTCGCATAGTGGATGACTATGTGCTGAGCCTATCTTGGATGTGAGGCTTTAATATGGCCAACGAGTGGACACGCGGATTTCTACTTTAGGCTTCATTTCTTAACCAGGGGCGACTTTCGATTTGCTGAATTTCACCGCGTGAGAGGTCGAGCCATAACTCGAATGCTTGATTGCGGGTAATGCCATTCATGAAGCGTGGAATGTCGTCTGCTTCGTCGAAATTTTCGAAGGTGACGACCCCGCTCGGGTAGACGGAGAGGGTCCATCCGCTGGGGTCGTGCATCAGCGAGACGTCAGGATGTTCGGCTTCGTGAGCACCTCTTGTATCGAGGCTATCGAGTAGCTCACGCATCTTCTCGGCTGTCGGGTAGAGCTCAGAGATGCCGTTGGAATCCGTGGTGTGATAGAGATCCATTTCTTGTATCCGTGCGATGACTACAGATCGAGATAGAGCACTTTAGAGTTACGTCCATTCTGTGCATAGTCTTCGCGTCGCTCAGCGGGTAATTCATTGACCGTGCCTTCTTCGAAGGCGCAGACCTTAGAGAAAAACTTGCTAGCCTGTGTCGTCACAGCGATTGCGCGTCTGGAACCACGCGCTTGTGCTTCTGCGCAGGCGAACTCGACCATCTTCCGGCCGACGCCCTTGTTTTGATAGAAGGCTTGCACGTAGACGCTACCGATTTCAGCGATGTCGCCGCTATCGTAGATCTTAAGGTTGACGCAACCGACAATGCTGCCGTCGATTTCGTAGACTAGATAGTCATCAATCGTGGCCGCGATGGACTCTTGCGAGCGCTCGCGCAGGCTCTCCGTGCGGACGCCGTTTTGTGTGATGTTATAAATCGAGTGGGCGTCGGCAGTCACGGCACGGCGGATCGATTGGTAGTCGTTGCTGTAAACCATTGTCCCGATGCCAACCTTATCGAAAATTTCGTTGAGCAGCGCGCCGAAGAGACGCCCGTCGAGAATGTGCGCGCGGGGCGTGCCGATATTGATTGCTTTGGCCGCGTGCTTAAACTTGCTGAGTAAGCGCTCGGGCATTTGTTTGGTGCTTTCGATTAGGCCTTCAAGGTCGGCGACAGGGAGATTCGTCAATGGCTGACCGCTGATCTGCAAGCCTTCTTGCGTGGTCATATAAATCAGCTTGGAAGCCTTGAGTTTGGAGGCTAATTCAGAGGCGAGCAGGTCGGAGTTGATCCTTAGCGGCTCACCTTCCCGGTTAAAGGCGATCGGCGTGATTACCGGAATGGTGTCGGCATCGAGCAGTTTATTAAAGAGCACCTCATCGATCTTATCGACTGCACCGCTGCTGAGCTGGTCTTTGCCTTCAAAGATCCCGATCTCTTTACTCCGTACGCCGTTACAAGTGGCGCAACGTAGGCCGTTGCGAGTTAGGCCCTGCATGACTTCGAGGCTAACCATGGCGGCGGCTTCAGTTGCGAGTTCGAGAGTCGCTGCGTCGGTCTCTAGCTCACCGTGGGGGTCACTGATCGTGGTTTCTTTTTGCTCGGCTAGGGCTTTAAGCTGTTGGCCGACGCCGTGCACGAGCACGACCTTGATGTTGAGCGAGCGGAGAACGGCGATGTCGAGTAGCACGTTCTGAAAGTTCTCATGCGCGACGAGGCTACCGTCGATTGCGAGCACGAAGACATGATCCCGAAACATGGGAACATATTTTAGGATGCCCCGCAGGTCGGTGGGCTTAATGTTTTGCTCGTCGCTAGTCATTGAACTTGATTAATGTGTGATTCCTCTGCGGGCTTGCAAGGCACATGTTTTAAGGATGATGTTTTGTAGATCGATGCCGAACGATCCTTTTGAAAAGATACCTGCCGCGTTTGTGGAACCACTTGAGAGTTTCTTGGCTTGGTTGGAATTAGAGCGCGGGCTTTCTAAAAATACATTGAGTGCTTACACACGAGATTTGGTGCAGTGTGTGGCATTTTTGTTGAAAGAGGGCGCTGCGGATTGGGCAAGTGTGGAGTCGACACAAATTTCGGCTTGGGTGACGAGCCTGAGCCGCGCGGATTTTGCGCGAAGCAGTCAGGCGCGTAAGCTTTCTGCGCTGCGGATGTTTGCCAAGCACCTCGTCCGCGAGAACATTCGCAAAGATGATGTCACTGAGCTGCTCGGTTCGCCGAAGCTATCGCGGAACTTGCCGGTTGTTCTTACGCGGGAAGAGGTGGAGCAACTACTCAATGCGCCCTCGCTGGTGACGCCGCACGGTTTGCGGGATCGTGCAATCTTGGAGCTTTTCTACAGCAGTGGTCTCAGGGTCTCCGAACTTTGCGGCATACTTCTGCAAAGCATAAACCTCGACGATGGCTATGTGCGTGTCTTCGGTAAGGGCTCGAAGGAGCGGGTTGCGCCGATTGGGAGCGCGGCGGTTAAAGCGGTTCAAAATTATATCACAGGTGGGCGTCCTCAATTCATTAAGCCTAGGACAGGGAGTGAGCTTTTTCTCAGTCAACAGGGCAGGGCGATTTCCCGCAAGATGGTCTGGGTTTTAATCAAAGAACATGCCCGTCGAGCGGGAATCAAAAAGCCGATCAAACCACACTTGTTGCGGCATTCGTTTGCCACGCATTTACTCGAAGGTGGTGCCGATCTGCGTGCGATTCAGGAAATGCTGGGTCATGCAGATATTTCGACCACACAGATTTACACTTCTGTCCATTCGCAGCGTCTAGCGGATGAACATGCGCTCTACCATCCGAGAGCGAAGAAGTAGAGAGCGAGTTGAGTCGCTATTGGCATTAGGCCATAAAAAAGCCCCGATGCTTCAGAACATTCAGGGCTTTTTGTTAAAGTTTTTCTGGAACTAAGCCTTGGTAACTTTACCAGCCTTGATTGCCTTCACGGAAACCCACATGCGCTTGACCTCACCGCTCGGCAGCTTGACTCGGATGCGCTGAACATTCGGACGGAATTTCCGGCGTGTGTTCTTAACTAGAGACGTGCCGATACCACCGCTTTTCTTGGTGAGACCTTTACGGATGATACGACCACCTTTTGAGGGGCGTTTTCCTGTGATTGCGCAAATACGTGACATGAGAGTTCCTTCGTTGAAAAATTGAAAGGCTGAAAAGTAGGGGTGAAAGTGCACCTAGCAAGCGTTTTTTCGAGAAATTTTCAGAGGTGGAATTTGAGGATTAACTCTCCCTGAGCCCCCACAAAACCTGAAATCGCTGCCCCATATTAGCTGGGTGAATCAATTGCATGAGCGTCTGCCGATCCGGGCTGAAGCTACCTGCACTGTCTGAAACGATGGCCTCAGCGGTGCGCTTCGCCCGATGCACGATGAAGGATTCTTGGCTCTCCAGGTTCACGGATTGAAGTCCCGCGGCCTCCATTTGTGCCTGGAGTGGGGTCCAGTTTATATCGCAAGTGATGTCGCAGGCACCGGGTGTTTCTAATAGGTTGTTGGCTTGAACATGCTTTTTGTAGGTGCGAGCTGTGCCCGAGGGATGGTCTTGCAGCAGTGATGTCCAAGTACGCCCATAGTCGAAAAGTAAGATCAGCCCCGACCAGTCTTGTGCTAGAAGATCGGCAAGCGCGGCTTCAGCTTGCAGCGGCAGGTCAAGTTCGTAGCCATCTTCGATGCGTGCGGGTAGGCGGTTGGCGATTGCGGCTACTTCGGGCGTCAATTGATCGAGCAATACCTCGACGAGTTGACCACCAGCATCTAGGCTAACTCCACGCTCGCGCCATGCGCCGTCACGAAATATTAGCCTGTGAAAGGGCAGGGCATCAAGCCACTCGTTGGCAAAGATAATCACGCTACCATTAGGCTGAATGGGCTCTCCCTCGCGAATGATCTGCTCGTCGCCAAAGGGGTGGCTCTCCAAATGGCTCAACAATGACGTGCCGGGCTCTGCTGCGATTTCGGTAAAAATACTGGCCGCCGCTTTCGCCTCCCCGAGTAGGTCGACTGCTGCCGTCGTGACGAGTTCTGCAAAGACTCGCCCAAGGCTCTCAGCCGTGTAGAAATCGCTTTGTCCGTTGCGCCCAACGCGCTTGGTCGTTTGTTTGTAGTAGCCGAAGCCTTCCGTGTAAAGCGCCGCATCTATATAGTCGCGGTAGCTGATCGGTGCGGCTTGGCATCGACTGCGAATAATATCTGTAATCGTTTTTTGCACTACTGAGACCTTGTCGCTCAATGTCTGGGAAACAAGAAAAGTCTTTCCACATCTGACTCCTACCTTCTGACTCCTACCAATTTAAAAGATGATATTGGCGATTGAAAGTTCTTGCGACGAGTCCGCGTTGGCTCGGTTTGACCCCGCCAGCGGGATGGCGGGCGAGTGGGTGCATAGCCAGATCGACCTACATAAAGAGTATGGTGGCGTCGTGCCCGACCTGGCCAGTCGAGAGCACTTGAAGAATTTTTTCCCACTACTCGAAGCGGCTGGCATCGGTGCAGATCGTGGTAAGATCTCGCAAATCGCGGTGACTAATGGTCCTGGCCTTGCCGGTTGCCTCGCCCTGGGGGTCGCCTTTGCGCGGAGCCTTGGGCTAGCTTGGGACCTGCCTGTCGCCGGGGTCAATCACCTACGTGGTCATGCTTACTCCCCATTTATCAGCCTACACCAAGCATCGCCAGAGGAATTTACGGAAGCCTTCACCGGGCTCTTGCCACACCTCGGCCTTATCGTGTCGGGCGGCAACACCATCCTTTTTGAAATCAATGCGGAGAAGCGGCTCATTGTCCTAGCTGAGACCGTCGACGATGCGGCGGGCGAAGCCTTGGATAAAGGCGCTAAACTCCTCGGCTTACCCTATCCGGGTGGGCCGCAAGTCGAGCGCTTAGCTGCCGATGGTGACCCTAAGGTTTACGACTTCCCCAAGGCCATCGCCCCACGTAACGAGCGGCGTTTCAGTTTTTCTGGGCTCAAGACCAGCCTGCGCTACCGGCTCGAAAAGATGGGCGATGCCGAGCTCGCCTCCGCCATGCCCGACATCTGTGCAGGCTACCAAGGCGCGGTGATCGATCAACTTGTGGGCAAGACCAAGCACCTGATCCAAGCTGGTAGCTACTCTAGCCTCGGCCTCTCCGGTGGTGTCTCGAATAACAAAGCTCTCCGCTTGGCGATGGAGCGGCTTGCTTGTCGCCATCATATGGAGTGCCTGATCGCTCAGCCCCAGCACACCGGCGACAACGCAGCCATGATCGCCTTTGCCGCCTTCGCCGATACGGAAGGACTCGCTTGCGGCGATTTTAGCATCGAGCCCTCACTGCGACTCGCCTAGAATCAAAGTCTCCATTAAATTATCTCAATGTCGAAACATTATGCCATCTTCGGAGCGGGTCTAAGCGCTCAGGCTGCGTGTCGCCTCGCGCGAGCCAAAGGTTTGAGTGTTGTTCTAATCGACGAGGCGGGTGAAGGCGACCAAGCAACTTTTGAAGCTTCCGATTTAGAGCGGTTCGAATGCTTTATTTTTAGCCCTGGGTTCGCGGCAGAGCACCCTTGGCGGATCTTGGCGGAAGCTTCGGGTAGTCCCTGCTTGAGCGAAATTGCCTTTGCCGCCCGCTATTGGGATGGCAAAGTGATTGGCGTCACAGGTACGAACGGTAAAAGCACCTTAACTGCTTTAATCGATAAAGCCCTCAGCATCTCAGGGCATGTCACCGTGGCGGTTGGGAACATAGGCTACCCCTTCTCAGATGCCGTGCTCTCGGAAGCGAACCAATCGGACGCTTACGCCGTCCTAGAGATCAGCTCTTTTCAGGCTGAGCTAGCGGACGGCTTGCTACTGGACGGCTTCCTCTGGACAAATTTTGCCGAAGATCATCTGGATCGCTATGGCTCGATGGCGTGCTACTTCAAAGCCAAGGGGAAGCTGTTTGATTGCTTGAAGCCCAATGCAATCTGTGTCGTCGGCCCGCAGGTCGCGCACTGGATGGCGAGCCAGCGCAAAGCGTTCGACGGCTACACAATCGCTTACGAGGTCGCGGATCTAGTTCATCAGCTCGATGCGGACTCAGTCTTTCAGCGATTTCCCTATTCTGAAAATTTCTCACTAGCAGCGGAACTCTGGTCCTTGATGGATCTACCGTCCGGCGCGCTGATTGAGGCGGCCAATTCCTTGTCGCTTCTGCCACATCGTCTCAACTTGGTGGCGAAGTGTGGGAGTGTCCGCTTCTGGAACGACTCGAAAGCGACCAACTTCCATGCGACTCTTGCCGCGCTAAGGTCGATCGATCGCCCCATCGTCTGGATTGGTGGTGGGCGCGCTAAGGGCGGCGATGTTGAAGCTTTCGCTCAGCAGGTAGGCCCTCAAGTCAATATGGCGGTGCTTTACGGGGAAGTAGCTGTGGGCTTGGCGAAGGCTTTGAAGGGTTCCCTAGGATCAGTGCATGTCTATGACTGCTTTGGCCATGCGATCGCTGCTGCTGCCGAGTTCGCGGCGAAAGTGCCGCATGCGAATGTTTTGCTCAGTCCCGGCTTTTCCAGCTACGATCAATTTGATTCTTTTGACGCACGAGGAAAAAACTTCAATGATATGGTTTTAAGTTTGAAGAACGCCCGCAAGCCCAGTTATTGTCATTAAATAGAGTTAATTAACCCATTTTTATTATGAAAGTATCAAAAGTATTTGGATGTGTCATTGGTCTCCACCTAGGTGTGATCGCAATGTTATTGGTTCAACCCGGCTGCCGTATGAAGCAACCACCAACGCGGACTTACTCGCAGGAGCGCACTTCGGGCGGCTTGACCGAGGCAACACGCCAAGGCTCTGGGTCAGGTCTAGGTGGCGCCTTCAATGCTGGTTTTGAAGATGGTAGCCTAGCGCCAGAGGGTAGTGATTTTAGTGAGTTTGACGCGATTTCTCCAATCGCACCGATTGCTCCTGTCGCCCCCCTCTCCGATGGAGGTCAAACCGTCCCAGTCGCGGGGCCCTCTTTTGAGACTTACACTGTCAAAAAAGGCGATAACCTCTGGACGATAGCGAAACGCTCCAATGTCTCGCTCAACGAACTCTACGCCGCCAACGGTTTGGATACGACTTCCATTCTCAGTATCGGACAACAGCTTCAGATCCCAGTTGAAGGTAGCACTGCCACAGTCACCACCCCGAGCGCCGACACTTATCAGCCTACTTCCTTCAACCAAGGTAGCACTGAGTATACGGTCAAGCGTGGCGACAGTCTTTCAAAGATCGCGAATCAGTTCGATACATCCGTCGGCGCGATCAAAGCGGCCAACGGCCTTTCCTCTGACCTCATCCGCGTAGGTGATGAGCTCGTCATCCCCGTCTCTGGTAGCACCGGCGCTTCTTCCGGCATGTCAGTCGCGTCGTCTGAGAGTATTTCAAGCAATCCCACTGCACCGAGCGTCAGCGTTTCTGGTGCGCGCACCCATACCGTCAAATCTGGCGAATATCCTGGTAAAATCGCTAGTCAATACGGCATGAGCACCGATGAACTACTTGCCCTCAATGGCATTACCGATCCTCGTAAGCTTCAAGTCGGTAAAGTCCTCAAGGTCAGCGGTTCTGATTCCGCAGCCAATGTTGACTTACCTGTGCCGGTTGTCACGACCACCATGATGCAGATTGACTCGCCCCTTATTACTTCTGTCCCAGAAGCGACTCCATCCACGACCACAACCTCGACCTCGACCACAACCACGGGTCCAATCCAGATCAAGGTCATCGAATCGGATCCTTTGGTCGAAGGTCAGGCTGCCGAAATCGAGCCTGACGAAACTTTTGAAGCTTCTGGTTTGATCCCAGTCATTCGCCTTGATGCAGAGTAATCGGCTGCGTCTCACTTAAAAATAGCTGAGAGACTTTAGAATCCATAATGAGCGCCCGCACGGCTACGCCTAATTCATCTTGGCGTATACCGCCGATTGGGCTTTTCATTATCCTGATAGTTGTCGGGCTCACCTTCCTCGGGCTAGTTATTCTCTTTAGTGCTTCGCAATCGATGCACGACGACCCTACGGTCTTACTGCGAAAGCAACTGATTTGGTTAGCTTTGGCTACGGTTGCCGGGGGCATCGCTATGATGGTGAACCTAGAGGCACTTCGCGAATATGCCTATTGGCTCGCTGCGGGCTCTATCCTATTACTTGCACTCGTGCTCATTCCTGGGATCGGAGTCGAAGTCAATGGGGCACGTCGCTGGATGGACTTTGGCTTTATGCGCCTACAAGTCTCTGAGATAGGTAAGCTCGGTCTCATATTTTCCATGGCGCATTACCTCGCCACCTACCGTCGTGACTTCAACCTTGCACTCAAAGGCTATTTTTATCCCTGCGTTTTACTCGCCATCTTTTGCGGCTTAATATTTTTAGAACCAGATTATGGCACTGCCTTTCTCTGTGGTGCTGTGGGCGGTTGTTTAATGTTCCTTGCAGGGGTCAGACTTAAGTTCCTCATCCCTACTGCCTTTGCCGTACTTTCGCTCTTTATGGTAGCTGTTTACCATGATCCGATCCGCCTTAGGCGCATCACCTCATTCTTAGACGTTGAAGGAAACAGGAGCGATAGTGCCTACCAGCTTTGGCAGGGCATCTTAGCCTTTGGAGCAGGGGGCATCCATGGCGTCGGCCTCGGCTCGGGACGCCAACAAATGTCCTTCCTTCCGGAGGCGCATACCGATTTCATTTTTGCGATCGTCGGTGAAGAACTCGGCTTTCTTTTCACGTCTGGAGTCGTCTTGCTTTTTATGACGCTCTTTTTCGTCGGTGTCCTCCAACTCAAGCGCGCTCCGAACCTGTATCAGTATTTACTGGTCATGGGTGCGCTCCTTTTCGTCACTTTTCAGGCACTCATTAATATTGGAGTGGTCACTGGTTGTTTGCCGACCAAGGGCATGTCGCTGCCGTTTATCTCCTACGGGGGTTCTAACCTCGTCTTCATGTTCGTGCTCACGGGTATTATTCTAAACGGCTTCCGTTCCTGGGAACTGCCGGCGCTGCGGAGGCAGCGTGAACTATGAGTAAAATAATTATAGCATGCGGCGGCACTGGAGGCCATCTCGCCCCCGGCATCGCCGTGGCGGAAGTCCTGCAAGAGCGGGGCCATGTTTGCTTATTGTTGATCAGCAATAAGCAGGTCGATTCTGCTCTTGTTGAAAAATATAGCCATCTCGATTTCGTCAAGACGCCTGGGCGCGCCTTCACGGGTAGCCTTCTTCAGCGCCTCGCATTTCTCGGCTCATTGGTTTCTGGCTTCTTTACATCACGTCGCATGCTTCGCGAGCAAGCGCCAGACATAGTCTTGCTCTTCGGCGGCTTTCTCTCGCTCGGACTTGGCCTAGCCGCCCGAACAAGAGGGATACCTGTTGTACTCCATGAGGCCAATTGTCATCCAGGCAAAGCCGTCCGCATGATCAAACATTTATCCACACGCATTTACTTGCCTGATGGTGTTCGCCTACGGGGCGTGCCGCCAGAGAATATCCGCTATTTCGACTACCCCGTGCGCAAAGATATCAAGCATTCGCTCAAAGCCGATGCCTGGAACCGCCTCGGCCTCAGTGTGCCTAATAAATTGCTTGTTGTTATCGGTGGCAGCCAAGGTGCCACAGCACTGAACGAATGGGTTGAGCGAAATTTCGGACTCTTGGCCAAAGCCGGAATCTCCGTTTACTGCGTGACTGGTCTTGGGAATAGCACCGCCAGCACGATCCATGAAACGGGGAAGGGTGGTGCTGATATCACGGCTACATTTGTGCCTTTTTCTAGCAGCATGGGCGACGTGATTTCCGCGGCTGACCTAATTGTTTCTCGCGCAGGTGCAGGATCCATCGCGGAGATCATTCGTTGCCGTGTTCCTTCCATTCTGATACCTTATCCCTATGCCGCTGACGACCACCAGAAGGCGAATGCACTTGCCCACGAGCAACAGGGTGCCGGCATTTCACTTTCCCAGGATAAGCTTAGCGAGCTTAGCTCGGAAGTGTGTGATTTGATATTTAACGACTGCTTACTGGCTAAGTTCAAATCTAATCTAGAGCGCTTAGATCGCTTCGATTCAAGTGAACGTATAGCTGACGATTTACTCGCCCTTTGCCACTCGGAAGCTATTGCGAAGGGTGAAAAGCTGGAGTCGCTGAGATGATGGATGACGCGCGCAGATATTTGTTCGTTGGAGCCGGTGGTATGGGAATGGCCCCGCTCGCTTGTTGGATGTCGCGAGCAGGATACTCCGTTTTTGGATACGATGCGCACCTTCAAGAGTGCGTTCGCTACTGGCTAGACGAAGCGGGCGTCACACTTGAAGACTTTATTTTCCCCGAACAAGTCAGCACCTTCAACACGGTCGTTTATTCAAGTGCTGTCCCGCAGTCCCACCCCATCTTAGTCGGCGCTCGTGAGGCCGGGCTTCGTTTACTTAGGCGTGGCGAAATGCTCGCCGAGATCGCGCAAAGTAAACGTCTGATCGCTGTGGTCGGCAGTCATGGCAAGACCACCACCTCTGGCATGATTGCCCACGGGTTACGGCATTGTCAGCTTGAGGCTAGCTATATATTAGGCGGCCTCTTCTCTGATAAATCTACGCCGCCCGCTCATTTTTGTGAAAGCGATTGGCTTGTCGCAGAAGTGGACGAGAGTGATGGCACAATTGATCAGTTCGCACCCGAAGTGACACTTGTCCTCAATGTGGATTGGGATCATGCGGACCACTACGTCGATGCTACAAAACTAGACGCTGCATTTTCTGGTCTACTCAAGCGCACGAAACAAAAATTGATATTACCTGATGCATTCCACCTGAAGCCGACAGGGGCAGCTACGCTACAAACCTTCGATGATACCGCCAATCGCCTCGGCCTGGATACCGCCCCGAGTGGGCGTTTTAATCAGGTTAACGGCGATGCCGCTGCCGCCGTAATTTCTTTTTTCGATCAGCCATTAAAAAGCGATACGCTAGCAACTTTCCCTGGCATGGCACGTCGCCAATCAATCCTTTATCAGGATGCGCAGCTAACGGTGGTCGAAGACTACGCGCACCATCCCACCGAGATTGATGCCCTGATCGAATGCCTTCAGACTAACGAACCAGATAAACAACTCGTTGTCGTCTTCCAACCGCATCGTTATTCAAGGACGTGCCAATTTAAGTCTGAGTTTGCCCACTCTCTACAAGCTGCCGATGCCGTTTATCTCTTGCCTGTTTACGCCGCGCACGAGTCCGAATTGGCAGGTGGAAAAACTGCAGATCTAGCGAATGCATTCACGGATCAAGCACCCGTCGAACTTGTAATGTCCTTGGGAGGTATGCGCCAACTTCAGGAGGCGATCAAAGATTCGCCGACTCAATTAGCTTTTGTCGGTGCAGGTGACATCGAAGAATTTGCAGGCGCTTTCGCTTCTTGGCTCAGAGCTTCGGCTTCAGTCGGCGAGGCCCCTAACCTAGACGCTGCATGGGTAGATTACCTTGTGCCCCGCGTCTCTCCCGAGTGCAAACTCAAGTCTCACGAACCACTCGCCAACAAGACAACTATTCGTATCGGCGGTTCCGCTCGCTTCTATGCCGAACCGGCTAATTACAGCGATTTGCGCGTTCTTCTGCGCGCTGCTGAGCTCTACGAGTTTAAGTTCTTTTGCCTTGGTCGTGGTTCAAATCTTCTCGTCTCCGATCATGGTTTTGACGGCTTAGTTATCCGCTTTTCTGCGTCCGCATGGCGTCGGGTAGTTTCACTTGGTGAAGGTCGTATTTGGGCTTCTGCAGGAGGCCGTCTCAAAGAAATCTGCGGCTTTGCTGCTAAGAATGGCCTAGCTGGGTTTGAGTTTTTGGAGGGAATCCCTGGCGCAGTAGGTGGTGCGCTTCGTATGAATGCCGGCGCTATGGGCAGTTGGATGTTCGACGTGGTCGAGCGCGTGCAGTTTATTGATGAGGACGGTTGTTATCAGGATTTGCCTAAAGAAGCCTTCCATTTTGGTTATCGCAAAGTTGAAGAAATCAGTCGAGGCATCGCCCTCGGTGCCGTGCTCTGTAGTGCCGATGGCGATTCCGAGGTATCTATCCGTGGCCGAATCGATAGCTATTCGAGCTCGCGCAAAGAGAGCCAGCCACGCGGCGCGAGCGCGGGCTGCATTTTCAAAAATCCGGAGGGTAATTATGCTGGTAAACTGATCGACGAATATGGAATTAAAGGGATGTCGGTCGGCGCTGCGGAGGTCTCCGAGGTGCACGGTAACTTTATCGTGAATCATGGTGGTGCATCAGCTGCCGATGTGATCGAGCTCGTGCAAAAAGTGCGTGCCAAAGTGAAAGCTGAGTCTGGTTATATTTTAGAACCCGAAGTCTTGCTTGTCGGTCAGTCTTGGGATGAAGTTTTGAGTGAATGATGGCACTTCTCGGACAATTCTTATTTGGTAGCGGAGCGGAGAAGCCATTTCTGTTCTCCTGCATCAAAGAAATCCCCCATGTCTAAAGCTCCCAAAATAGTCGTTCTCTATGGCGGTGTCGGTTCCGAACGCGAAGTATCCCTGCAAAGTGGGGAAGCCATCGCGCAGGCATTAGGAACAAATTTCGAAGTGGAGTCGCTCATTCTAGCTTCGGAGGATTTGCCCAATTCTTTGAAATCAAATACGGATGTCGTCTTTCCAGCCCTGCACGGTAGCTTTGGTGAAGATGGTCGACTGCAAGCTCTTTTGGAAGGATCCAAGATCCACTATTGCGGCAGTGATGCCGCTGCCAGTCGCCTTTGCATGGATAAGGCCGCGACAAAGACGATCGCTCGCAAACTCAGCATCGCTGTGCCAGAAGCGATGACCTTCGAAGGCGCTTCCGCACCTTTAGCTGATGCCGTGATTAATCAACTCGGTACCTCACTAGTGATCAAACCTACCGATCAAGGTAGCAGTGTCGGGCTCCATTTCACAGAGCACCGGTCCGCACTTGGCGTCACGCTCTCAGGCATACGTTCCGGTAATTGGCTAATCGAACAGCGTATTCGTGGTCGCGAACTCACCGTCGGCGTACTCAAAGGAGTCGCCATGGGCGTAGTCGAGATCGTCAGCCAGAGTGGTGTTTACGATTATAAAGCCAAATACACAACTGCTTCGACTGAGTATCATTTCCCTGCCGAACTCGAACCTGCAGTTGAGGCCAAGGTCAAAGACCATGCCCAACAACTATTTCGCGCGTGTGGTTGCCGCGACTTCGCCCGCATTGACTTCTTACTCGACGGGGCATGCCCAAATTTCCTAGAGATCAACACTCTACCTGGTCTGACTGCGACCAGCCTTCTTCCAAAGAGCGCATCCTGCATCGGCTACAACTTTGAGCAACTCGCCACCGAGCTGGTGGCACCGGCAATCGCTCGTTTCCAAAAAGGGGGTATCGAATGATCGGAGGCAGTAAAAATAAAGGTAGTACCTCAGCAGGTGAAAACCAAACTTGGCGTGGATTAGACGGAGGGAGTAAACGCACGCGCATCAACTCGTCGCAATCGCGCAAGCGTCGTCAAGTGCAAGCCCTTAAGTTATTGGGCGCTTTCCTCGTCTGTATTTTCCTTATCAGTACTGTTGTTTGGGCGATTGTCGCGTTTAACGAGCGAGAAGAACCTATTCAAATCACGACTCCCTCAAAGCCGGTGGAGAAAATTCTTTTCGATACGAACGGAGTATTGCCCACATCGTGGCTTGGCACGGTGGTCGAGTTACGTCGCGACACCGCCATGATGGAGGTTGATATCCACACCATGAAAGAGCAGCTCGAAGCGCATGGTCAAGTCAAGTCGGCCTCCATTGAGCGCCAGTTTCCCAACGCATTAAAGATCGATTTAAAGGAGCACGAACCCATCCTTCGCATGCGTGTGATGGGTGTAAACGATCGAGCTGAAGTCCGTATCATTTCTCGTGAGGGCACTATTTACAAAGGCATCGGCTACCCCAGAGCGACTTTAAATAGGCTACCCTTTGTCCTTCCCTACCAACACTCCGAAGGTGGGATATTACCCATGCGAGGTATCGGCCAAGTCGCCGAACTACTCGAAGAGACGCGCCGTACGCAGGCGAATTTTTATAAGACATGGAAACTGGTTTCTCTGAAACACTATTCTGGTAATCCTGAGCTCCCTGGCCAAGTGATTGAAGTACGCTCGTCGATGGTGCCACGTATCATATTCGGATTTAATACCAGTTTTGCGCAGCAACTTGATCGCCTTGCAGTTATTCTCAACTATGTTCAATCACGGGGAAATCCTGCGATCAAACGTATAGACCTGACCCTCCCCAAAGATGCCGCCGTTCAATTCGAGAGCGGCCGCATTAGCACGTTTTAATTTACTGACTCATTCCATTGCCTGTAAGCTGAAGCGTGAGCTTTTGGACGAATCGGCATCTGGCTTCATCTTCCAAAACTTTACATTTTCGATTACACCTTATGATTAAAATGAAAGTCTTACTGCCCCTCATTCTTCTAGCCGCGCATATTCTCCACGCCGATTCAGTCGATGTCTATTTCGGAACTGGCGGGGGTGAGGCTAAAGGAATTTATCGTGCCAGCCTCGATACAAAAAAAGGCAAGCTCTCTTCCGCGACGCTGGCCGCAGAGGTCAAAGCGCCTGGCTTTCTCGCTTTCCACCCTGACCGGACTAGGCTCTATGCCATCGCCAATCCAGCCGAAGGACCTTCAGTCTTGGCTTACAATATTTTAGATAATGGCGACCTCGAGTTTTTGAATTCCCAACTCATCCCCGACGGACGTGCCGCACATATCAGTGCGCATCCATCTGGTAATTTTCTATTAACTGCCCAGTATGCTGGTGGCTCAGTTGCGGTCTTCCCATTAGGCAAAGACGGGCAAGTTGAAGCATGTAGCCAAATGGTCGAGCACGAGGGAGGTTCAGGCGTTGTAGCGAAGCGACAAAGTAAACCACATCCTCACTGGGTCGGTTTCTCACCCGACGGGCGGTTCGCGTTCGTGCCTGATCTTGGGCTCGACCAGATTGTAATTTACCAGATTCAGCCCGACCAATTTTCGATTAAACAAATCGGCGCAGTTGATTCTGTCTCTGGAGGCGGTCCGCGTCACATGAAGTTCTCAGTCGACGGGCAATACATTTTCTTACTCAACGAATTGAGCCTCTCGGTCTCGACTTTCGTCTTCGATACAGAAACAGGCAATGCCACACTACTCTCGACCACGCCGACGCTGAGTGATTTTGCGAAAGCAAAGGAGAGCTTTAACTCTTCATCCGAAATCGTAGTGCACCCCAACGGCGAGTTTGTTTATGCCGCCAATCGCGGACACGATAGTGTAACTGCTTTCGTCGCCGACGCTGAGACAGGCCGACTCTATGTTACTGACATTGAACCAATCCGCGGGGCTTGGCCAAGGAATATTAATCTGGATTCATCTGGACAATGGTTGCTCGCAGCGGGCGCGCATTCAAATACAGTCACAGTTCTCGAGGTGGACGCAGTGAGCGGCGCGCTGACTTATCCCAGAGATAGGGTGATCACCGTGCCCAATGCGATCTGTGTATTACTGAATGATTAGCTTTAGGTTCCGCCTTGAGGCAGTTCTTATTACTTGGGTGGTTCAAAGCGGGACTCCAAGCTAAGCGATTACTTTCCTTTCAAAAAATCACGACTCGCGCGCTTTAGCTTTTTGATCTTTGCCTCGTTCTTCTTCAAGTCGCGCTTATCCATAAGATCGATGAAGAGTTTACCATTGAGGTGGTCTACTTCGTGTAAGATGCATCGTCCCAAAAGTCCGTCGGCCTCAACGATGTGATTGTTACCTTCGGTGTCTTGGTATTCGCAGCGCACGCCCACTGGGCGGTCTACTTTGCCGTTTACCCCCGGAAAGGAGAGACAGCCTTCTTCGTAAACATCCTCCACTTGATCGATGATCGTGACCTTCGGATTAATGATGGCCATAGGCATGATCAGCTCAAGAGGGGGCTTCTTGCCATCGAGGCTATATTCAAAGGGCACTTCCATACCTTCAGGTGGGCGCACATCGAGCACGCAAATTTGTAAGGCACGATCCACTTGTTGTGCGGCTAGGCCGATGCCTTCCTCGTCATACATCGTGTCGACCATGTCGTTGGCCAGCTCGGCCAGAGCTTCATCGAATTCAGTGATTGGCTTGCCGACCTCGCGTAGGATGGGTTCGCCGTATTGGGTGACTCGTAAGATCATTGAAGCAATTAAGAAGTAGTGATAAGAATGTAATTAACGACGACCAGATGCACGAGCAGGCAGGGGTGCAGCGTTGCACATCACGGTATTGACGATGACCTTGTGTTTTGCCGCAACCGAGGTGTAGGCGGACTGCAGTGCAGGCCAAATTTGGGCAGCCTCACCCCAGACTACGGTGGACATGGTGCCTGTGTCGCGGTCGATCCCCGTCGCATCAAGTGCGTCGAGGTAGCAGTGGACGGCTTCGCGCACCTTTCCATCCAGTGCGTAAACCGAGATTTGAACGGAGATAAGAGGATCGGTCTTTTCCATGACCTAAATGTGTAAAGGCGTCTGAGTGAGTGTCCACATTAGTTTTGTGAGCTCGGCGCTCCCATTGTGCGCAAAAAAAGCCCGCGATGAATCGCGGGCTTTATATAAATTCATCCTCCGACTTATTAGCTAGACCAACATGATAGAGGGCGACTCAAGGATTTCCTTAAGCGCTTGTAAATACTGCGCACCGACTGCTCCGTCGATAGTGCGGTGGTCCCCAGAGAGGCCGATCTTCATCACTTGGCCGACTACGATCTCGTCGTTTTCATTGACGACTGGTTTCTTGATCGTCGCGCCTATACTTAGGATGGCAGCATTGTTGGGATTGATAATTCCGTAAAAGTCGGAAATGCCAAACATGCCTAGGTTCGTCACGGTGAGTGTAGAGCCGCTCATCTCGTTAGGGGTGAGTTTTTTACTACGTGCCTTTTTGATCAGGACCTTAGCTTCTGCGCCAATTTCGCGTAAGCCTTTAGTCTCTGCGGCTCGGATCACTGGGGTGACGAGGCCGTCGTCGATGGCGACGCCAAAGGCAAGGTGCACATTTGGATGTTGCTTGATACTGTCACCCTCCCACGAGCGATTGATCGCAGGGACGCGACGCACCGCTTCGGCGGCTGCCTTGAGAGTGAGATCATTGATTGAGAACTTAGTCCCACCGTGCTCGGGGGGAAGATTGGCTAACTTGGTGTTCAGCTCCTTACGAAGCGCTGCGAGTGGTGCGCCGTTGACTTCAATTTGTAGGTAGAAGTGCGGGGCTTGCGTCTTGGAGGCCACGAGTGCCTTGCCGATACTTTTACGCATATTGGAGACTGGGATTTCCAGAGCTTCAAGCGTTGCTGCAGCTTCGACAAGCTTAGGGCTAGTCGCTTGATCGGCTGCCGGAGCGGCTGCGCCAGGCTGGGCGTTTTC
>QXZH01000054.1 GCA_009886465.1 Opitutaceae bacterium | reverse complement strand
GCAGAACGGCTAGACGAACATACTGGCGAAACCGCGTAAGCACGCTTAAAAAGTATTCCATTTGCGGCAAGTCGATCGACAGTCGGCGTATGTTCCTGATTCACGGCATCTCCATAGCAGCCAAAAAAGGGCGACAAATCCTCGGCAACAATCCACAGAATATTGGGTAGTCGAGCAGAAGACGCCGCCAGAGGCAGTAAGAGACTGAACAAAATTAGAACTAGAGCCGTCGGCTTCATTAAATAGAGAATTTATTTTTTACTGCCCAGCGTATTGCGCGGAACGTATCGTCGATCCGGGAAATTAAAGTTTGGATCTGGGTGCACACTACGCGCCTTTGCCATTAGATTAGAAAGCTCTGCGGCAATTTCTGGATATTGCTCGGCGAGATTTTCAGTCTCTCCTAGGTCTGCAGATAAATCATACAGCTCGATTGGCGAATCTGGACTGACCGAGACCTGATAGCGCACGCCTTTCCAGTTACCTTTACGCACTGCTTGCCTGCCCTTCTTTTCGTGAAACTCCCAATATAAGTAATCGTGCTCAGCCTGTTCATCCTTGCCAAGTAGAGTGGGTAAAAATGAGAGGCCATCTATATTTTCGGGGATTGGCTGACCAGAGATCTCAGCGAAAGTCGGAAAGACATCCCAAAAAGCTGAGATGTGACTGGTAGTTGAACCCGCCTCAATTTGGCTGGGCCAAGTAGCTATCATCGGCACTCGAATGCCTCCTTCGTAAAGGTCGCGTTTCACCCCATTGAAGGGACCATTCGAGTTGAAATACGCGGGATCGTGGCCAGCTTCCATGTGAGGCCCATTATCAGATGTAAAAATGATCAGCGTATCTTCCGTAATTCCCAAGGCTTCCAGCTTAGCAACTATGTCGCCAACATAGTCATCAATACAATTTACCATCGCGGCAAAGGCGGCATGCGCTTCGGGCTGAGATCCGTAGGCATGCTTCCGAAAGCTAGGGCCACTATCGGTTCCTATATATGAACTCTCAGGTAAGAATTTACCCCGGTATTTCTTCATGTACTTTTCTTGAGCAAACATTTCCGCGTGCGGCTGAATAATTGCGTAATAGCAGAAGAACGCTTGCTCTTGATTCGCTTCAATGAAATCGAGCGCTTCTTGGTGGATAAGGTCTGGCGCATAGGTCCCCGTCTCCATGCCAAAATTGTCCCAAAGAACCTCAAGCTGGTCATTATCCCAGAGAAAATACGGGTAGTAATGGTGTGCGATACGCTGACAATTATAGCCATAAAAACGGTCGAACCCCATACCCAATGGTTCACTCGATGTCTCTGGGGCACCCAATCCCCACTTTCCAAATATACCACTGGTGTATCCCGCAGCCTTCAACATCTGGGGGATAATGAATGTATCTTCCGGCATCGGATACTGACCTTCCGGTTGCCACTCTAAATTCCCCCGAACTGGAGCGTGGCCAGTATGTAACCCCGAGAGAAGAGATGCTCTAGATGGGGCGCAGACCGTACTGCCAGAATAGTGGTCGGTGAAAATCATCCCCTTGCGCGCGAGCTTATCTATATGGGGCGTCTCGAAATGCGACTGCCCTAAAATGCTCAAGTCGCCGTAGCCTAGGTCATCCGCTAAAATATAAATAATATTTGTGTGCGGCTTGGCCTTAGCCAGCGATGCAAGTAACAAGGTGAGGTTCAAGAGGTATACCAATTTTCTCATAATTTTTTAGGTGTTCGCTACAATGAGGCCGCCGGGTCACTGATCCACTGAGAGTATTCTTTTCCGTCACCTTCTAAATCGTGGCGTAGCTGAGCAAGGTCATCTAAATCGTAAGGCATCGGGGATTTTTATTTGAGCGAGCGTAAATCGCGGCGGGTCTTGATCGTATTATCCATCTCTTTGATGGAACCATCTTTTTGACTCTTTAATATTTCTTCTGCTTCAACCGCTGGTAGATATCTCTTTAATTCGGCCATCACGACTTCAGCTTTATCAAGGTCAGAATGTACTAGATTTGTCCACTGCATTGGATCATTCTCCAAGTCGTATAATTCCTCAAATCCCCTGGCATACGAAGTATAATGCCACCGCTCAGATATTACAGAATGATTGCCTTTGCCTTGCGTAGTTACGGTCGGAGGCCAAGCGACATTTGGATTCTCTAGTAGAGGCCTGATAGTTGTTCCGTCTAATTCTTTTTCTGGTAAGCCGCATAGGTCAATCAATGTCGGATAAAGGTCTATGAGGTTAACGTTACGTTCACAGGCCTGCCCATTTTGCATATTAGGAGTTTGAATGATCAGCGGTAACTGTGTCGCTTCGCGCCATAGCGAGGCCTTGCGGAACTTCAATTTCTCGCCAAAGTGCCATCCATGATCTCCCCAAATTACTACGATAGTATTATCAGCGTATTGACTATTCGCTAAAGCATCTAAGACAACCCCCACGCACTCATCAGCATAGGAAACCGTGGCCAAGTAGGCTTGAACCACGTCTCGCATTACTCCATATTCTCGACACCATTGGAAATCAATGTGCGGCTTAAACGCTGCCTCGCCGCGAGTGTTTAAAATATCATCAAGGTCATCCATCCGATATTCTGGAACTATTACTGATTCCAAAGGGTGCAGGTCAAAATACTCCTTAGGGGCATGAAATGGGAGGTGCGGTTTAGAAATCCCTACCGCCATAAAAAATGGCTTTTCGTAGTCTTCTTTGAGCTTCGCTTCAAACCACTTTGCCGTGCGATAATCTTTAGTTTGTTCCTTTTCTCCTAAAAGTGGCCCAAACGCCAAACGCGATCCGCCACTTTTTGTGAATTTAGGGTTTTCAATCTTCTGTCCACTGATGATGCCTTCATCCCTACAAAAATAACGCCCTGGGTCGACCTTTCCTCCACCTTTTGCTATCTCCCAAGTATCAAATGCCCAATGCCCATGGTCTTGTCCATTCTTTGTAGAATGCTTGTGGAAAATCTTTCCTTTGGAAATTGTTACATACCCATGCTTCGAAAAGTATTCTGGCAGGGTAGCGGTTTTTTGCACGATCACTGAGTCGAGCATGTTATTGCTGTTACCGTAGAGACCCGTCGTCGATGGCATAAATCCTGAAAGTAGCGCAGAGCGGGATGGCCCACAAACTGGCCCCGGGCAACTGGCATTACGGAAAACCATTGCTTGCTGCGCGAAGCGATCTATGTGGGGAGTCTTCGCCTGCGGATGCCCGCCATAGACCCCCACCCAATCGTTTAAATCATCAACAGAGATAAATAGGACATTCGGTTGGTCTTCTTGAGCAAATAAAAAACTGGCAGCAAGTGTGGAAGCTAGTGTGAGTATGCTTACATATTTAAAAGATGAATTCATATATAATTTGATGGTTATAGTAATAAAGCTAAGTCGTAAGTTAAACTCCGGTATAGTAGTGCTCCCAGCCCTGGCGAGGCTTAGGCCCCTCTAGCAAAGCATCAGCCACTGGGTTATTTGTAATTCGTTCTGTACCTCGATCAAAATTAAAGCCCTCGTTCAGATACTGAGCAATCACGCCCAACATAAGCAACTGAGTCAGCGGTCCCCCGACGCTAAACGGTGACGTAGTTTTTCCGTCACCCATACATGACTGAATAAAGCTTTGCGCGTGATCTAGTCCGCCGCTTGGTGCTTTGAGCGCTCGTTTATAATCCATCATGCTAGCTCTGGGATATAGCCTCGAAGCACTGCCGTGTGAGCCGCGATGAATTACAAATTGCTCGTCCTTACGGTGTAGAATCGAACCCGCGCGTCCCAAGCGTGGCGGCACCAATTTACCAGATGCATCAGAATTATAGTATTTTTGATCTAATGAGGGTATTGCATCCGCACCATCTCGCCAAAGCATTTCGCAGGCTGGCAGTCCAGCCCCGCGCTTCGGAAATTGCATCCGGATCTGCGAAGAAAGCGGGAAAATTACTTTGTTATAATCATCCATACGCAAAGCCTCGACCTTAGTGGGCAGTCCAAGCTTTAAGTAATTGTGTGCGAAGTCGATGATGTGTGCGCCCCAATCGCCGAGCATACCATTACCATAAATATAAAATGCGCGCCAGTCGAAGGGGTGATAGCGCCTGCTGTAAGGCATCATTTTAGCGGGGCCGCACCAGAGATCATAGTTAAGTGAACTTGGAATAGGCGATGCTTTAGGAAATTCATTTATGCGTTGAGCCGCATCCATGAACCAGAGCGAAGGGTCCTTATATGCTTCGATTTTGACAATGTCCTCTAAGGCACCCGCTTGCTGTAGCTGTTTAAACTGTCGAGCGCCGGTAGAGGTGTGCCCCTGGTTACCCATTTGTGTGATCACGCCATATTTCTTCTCGGCCCGAATTAGTAGCGTAGCTTCCCGAAAGGAATGAGTAAGCGGCTTTTCAACATAGACATGCTTCCCGCGCTGCATGGCCTCAATAGTTTGCACGAAGTGTACATGATCCGGCGTGACGACACTGACGGCATCGATGTCGTCACCCATTTCATCAAACATCACTCGGAAGTCCGTAAACTTGCGTGCTCCAGGGAAGGCATCCATGACCTCCTTGTCGGCGCGCTTGAAATCAACATCACAAAAGGCGACTGGCTTCGCAGCGCCATTAATGCAGAGCCGAGGGATCACTTTTTTGCCGCGGCCACCTATACCTATGCAGCCGAGGTTGATTCGCTTACTTGGAGGGAGATTCCCGAGAGCATCGGCCTTGCCGAGCGCGAGATAAGAGGGTAAAATAGTAATCCCAGTGATCGCAGAGGCAGACTTACCGACGAAGGCACGGCGGCTAATTTTCTTTGTTTTTTTCATTATTAGTTTAACAATTTTCTGGCTTCATTTAACTGAATTTAAAATAAATATTCCTCACTCTAGTCCTCACGCATATTTGCATTAAGCTAGTCGGCTCTTCAGTGAAGCTCCCGTCGATTATGTTCGACGACCGCTTCGTCCGGAGCATCCCAACTACCCAAAACCGTCATTGCGTCGGGCACTAATTCAGACAACTCCTCACTCACCGCCATGTAACGTGAACGACCAATTAAGTTTGTCCACTCGTTCGGATCATTCGAATGATCATACAACTCTTCAGCTCCAGTCTTCAGGTATTTAATATATCGATACCTTGCCGTCCTAATAGACTGCCAGCCACCGTTACCACTCTCATCTAAATGCGCGGTGATGATCGGAAAGTCCCATTGTATGTCGGGATTTTTCATCAATGGCACGAGCGAACGAGCGTCCAGATCGTCCTTCATCGGTAAGCCTGCAAGGTCCGTCAAGGTTGGCCAGATACTCAACAACTCAACTGGTTGATCAATGGCAAGTGCTGGAATTCCAGGAGCCTTGATTATGAAATTTGTTTTCACCGAATCCTCCCAGGGGCGATACTTACGCCAGGCTCCCTTCTCCCCCAGCATCCAGCCGTGATCGCTCCAGAGTACGATAATCGTATGCTCCCTATTCGGACTCTCCTCAAGCGCATCCAGAACTCTTCCTAATTGCTGATCTACAAAATAGATACTCGCGAGATATGCTTGAACCGCTTCTTTCCATTTATCTTCGCCAGTTATGGCATCGTGCCAGTTCTTATAAGTTCTCGAACCATCAAGTGAGCGGGGACGAAGCCCGCCACTAGCAATCTCTAATGCCACATTTGAAAGGTCTGACAAATCCCTGCCGGGAGGATCCGCCAGTACCTTGGGCAAAATCACGTCTGCCAGATCCCGAATATGCGCTAGCTCTGGTTCGTCCAAAATTTCCTGTGGGTAATACCACGGCAGGTGTGGGAGATAAAACCCGAGCGCCGCGAAGAACGGCTTAGTATGTTCGCGCTTGATTTCTTTGATCGCGGTAGAAGCCCGGCCATATTCACCAAATTTCGAAGACGCGGCATCAATCGCGCCCCAGTCCATATAGGAACGCTTGCCGCCCTTGGTGAAGGACCAGCCAAAATCAATTCCGCATAAGTAAGTCGATGGCTCGATTGACTTCCCTCCCCCCCACGAATGTACATCAAAAGATAGGTCCTTTTGTTTGACCTGCATATCCGACCAGTCGCCCCAATAATGATATATTTTACCAGTCCTGAATGTGCTGTAGC
>QXZH01000053.1 GCA_009886465.1 Opitutaceae bacterium | reverse complement strand
CCATGAACTCTACTGCCAACCAATCGAGCAGCTCTTGATTACTCACTGCTTCGCCAAGCAAACCAAAATCGTTTGCACTTGCTACTAGGCCGAGCCCGAAGCAATGCTGCCATAGGCGGTTCACCATAACTCGAGCGGTAAGAGGATTTTTCTCATTCGCCAGCCATTGCGCTAAAATGAGACGGCGCCCAGTAGTCTTAGTTTTTTTGTACTGAGCTTTTTGTGCTTCAAGACTAGGTCCCTCGATCTTAGCTCCTTCGGTAAAGACTGCCGGCAGTACCATCGGCACTTCGGGCCCCTCACCATGAACACTCCCGCGCAGATGGATCCGCCCCGGCTTAGCGTTTGAGCGCTCGTCGACAGAAAAATAACGGTTCCCAGGCTTAGCGAAACGCTCTTTTTTTGTGGCCACTAGGGGGACTATGCGATCTTGAAAAGCATCGCCATAGATATCCCCGATTAAGTCAGGATTTAGGGTGACAAGGTCATCGACTGTCAATGAGGCAACCGCATTGTAATAAAACCCAGGATCAAACCAGTAACCATGCTTGGGGTCTTTAGGTGTGACTACGATTGAAATGACATTTTTCCCAGTCGTTAAATACCCGATTTGCTCGCGACTGAAAGGTATGATCACATAGGGCCCGCGGAATTCAGCTGCGCCGCTGTAGGTGCTCACCCCGTTAAAAAAAATCTCTATTTCAGAAAGCAAGCGGCCTTGTGCATAAAAAATTAGCTGCTCGGGCAATTCGGTGAGGCGGAATTCATGACGCATAGCCACTGGTCCCTCCACGTGTAAAACAGGGGTATAGTCCTCGTCCTGACGAGCTTCGCGGGAAAGTACAGTCACCCCTGCGTCTGGAGTCGAAAACGGCGAGCGAGATAATTCATACTCGGCAGGCGCATAACTAGGAAAGGTCCATTCTGGGTCACTCGGAACTTCCGGCAAAAGCTGCCAATACGTTTCGCGGGCTTCGCCCTTCTCGTGTCCAAACTTTACCATCGGCTTCGGAGATTTAGACATTTTGACGAATTCATCGAGCTGACTGGTATCCACAGTCGTCCAAGCTTCTGCCAAGGCCTTGGCACTCTCTTCCCGGGCTCTAGCATCTGCTTCGTCATACCACGCCCGGTTTGGCTGTTGTAGATGCGACGAAGTTATTGTATCAAAAAATGACATTAATGAATAGTAGTCTGCCTGGGGTATCGGATCTACTTTATGATCGTGGCACTTCGCGCAGCCCATAGTTGTTCCCAAAAAGGCTTCACTCGAGACGTCCACGATATCGCTGATCATGTCGCTGTGTGCTTGGTCACGATCTGCTGGTTCATCGTCCCGTTGCATCAGGGTCATGAACCCAGTAGCTACCTTGGCGGCAACATCACTATCTGGGAGTTCATCGCCCGCGAGCTGTTCTGCGACAAATCGATCATAGGGTTTATTATCATTGAAGGCCTTAATTACATAATCTCGGTAGCGCCATATGTATGGCTTTTTGTTGTCCCGCTCAAAACCATTGGTCTCGGCGTAACGTACCGTATCCAGCCATAGGCTTGCGAGCTTCTCCCCATAACGGTCGGAAGCTAGAAGCTGATTGACTAAATTATCCCATGCGGACCTTTGATCATTTTCGGCATTAAAAGCTTCAACCGCTTCGAATGTAGGCGGTAATCCAGTCAAGTCATAATACGCACGCCTGATCAAATGTCGCGAAGGCGCTCTGGGGTTTGGCTTTAAGTCCTCAGCCATCAAGCCTTCGAGAATAAACGCATCAATCGGATTGCGTATGAAGTCGTGCTCAAGCGCAGGTAATGCGGGTCGTATCGGCGCTTGATACGCCCAATAGTTTTCCGAGGGAAGTCCCGCATCCTTCTCTGCCAACAATTCAGCCTGCACCGGGGCACTCGCAAAAATTGCGCCGCATAAAACTTTGCTTATTATATCTAATGTTTTAGCCATACCCCTTACATTGAATAATCACTAATAATCTCAGCACCTGGCAAATGCTTGATTAATTTTTGGTAACCGCCCTCGCTCAATTGAGTGCCCGTTAGCACGATAGTCTCGATGTTTGAATGGGCACTAATGCTGTCAACTTGCTCATCGGAAAATTCAGTGCCCGTCAGATTGACCTTCTTTAATTCAGGCATCGTTGATAACAAAAGCAGAAGATCCTCACCAGAAAAGCTGCTGTCGCTGAGATTAAGCACCTCGACTATAGCTGCTGTGGAAAAAAGCTTCGCCCATGCAGCATCTAACTGGCGACGATTCCAATCGATACGTATTAAGCTATCAGCAAGTGGTTCAAGTGCCGTGCGTACGCTGACTTCATCATAACCCAGTAAGGATACCGCACTGAGTTCAAAAAGCGCTTCGCCAACAACGGACTGAACCAGTAAGCCAGGGTAACGAGTTTGGAAGTCCGCGTATTTCAATAATAAGTCCTTATTGCGCGCCTTTACTGCCCGCGCCTGAATTGCCATTGGGCTATCACCCATAATCGACTGCACATAAGCTTCTTGCTCCGTGGGAAAGCTTATTGATTCGATCGATTGCTCCTCTGGCAAAGCTGCTGAGACCCACCAGTCGAGGAAAGCGGCTTCATCCAAGCTTAACTGTTCTTTGTCGGCAGGCGGCATCCTCTTAGTGTCATCGAGTGGCAGATTGATTCGTTGTATCATCAAAGATCCAGCCGAATCGCCGGGTAGCAAGCAGGCACCCTTAGAGCCTCCTTTAAGAAGGGCCGCATAAGTGTTCATTTTTAACTTCCCCTTCGCTCGTTCGACACCATGGCATGCCATGCACTTATCCTCCAAAATGGGTACAACTAAAGAATCAAAGATACGGCCTGACGCGACCGCATCCACAGACTTAAGTTCTTGATTGGCTCGTTCAGCAAATATACGCCATGGCGCTCGGTCTAGGGGATCGCCATGCGTAATCACCCCGCCCGCATGGCCAGCAATCAATAAAACCGCTGTGGTGACTCCAGCGCTCAGCCACTCGACGCCTGGACGGTTTGCATTACCATAACAAAAAAGAAAGGTAGCCAGTGAGACTAAGAATGCGAGCGAGCTGTACATATGTAGCTCGACCGTCGCTCGACCATAACCACCGCCTAAATACAAAATAAAACCTGCGCTAAATGTTAGTAAAGCGCTCAAGAAGGTCACCACGGTCAAGCCGTAGACAATAGATCGCGGCACCGAATCACGCACGAAAACCGAAGCAAGCATCAAAGCACAGACAGCAAACCACAGACCTATGGGCAAATGTAAGAGTAGAGGATGGAAACTGCCGATAAAATCGGAAATGACTGACCAGTAATCATCCTCGAATGGCGCGACCCATTGAACTCCAGCGAAACAGACAAAAAGTATAATAACTATCCCAGCTATTGATCTGAATCCTAATTGCATACCCCTGTAAAATTCATTACTCAGTTACATCGACCCAAGTCGCTTCAATGTTTCTCTTTGCATCCTGCGCATAGGGATATTCCTTCCAGACATCCGATTCGGAATAGAGGCGGGTCTTTTCTTTGTTAGTCGCATTACGCTTCAGCGTAGCGTTATACTCGGCAAGCAAGGCTGCCTCACGGTCGGGCATATCCGATGGATTCTCAGCGATGAGCGCTTCGAGATCGCGGTCATACTTAAGCCGTGCGCGGCGACTGAACTCGTCCATCAAATTATACAAAGCGTCATACACGACCTCAATTTCGCCGCCGTCAACTTCGTCGACATATTGCTGGCGCATCGCTTCCATACTCGCCACTTTCTCGGGCATGGCCGCTGCCAGATCATGCTCCTGCTGATAATCATTTTTGATATTAAAGAGCTTCATCTCTCCCGAGACTAGCTGCTTCATCATGCGGAAGTCGCCAATAATAATCGAACTAATTGGCGGATGATAATGGCAAGTATAATGATGGACGATGCCGGGTGCGCCGCGCTCGACGATCCCTTTGTTCCCATTGACAAAGACATCGCGTAAGCTGCCGCCATCAATGCCTGCTGGTAAAGGTTCATTACTGCCACTCAAATCATGAAAGGTCGGCAAGAAGTCCCATTGCACAATCGGCACATCACACTCCGAACCTGCTTCGATCGCAGGTCCTGCGATGATCGTTGGCACACGCAAGCCACCTTCCCACATCGAGCGTTTGCCGCCCTGCAGGGGCCCATTAAAACGCTCATTAACACCGTTCACCTCACGTCGCTCCGCGTAACCTCCGCCGTTATCGGAGGTGAAAATAATATAGGTGTTATCGAGCTCACCCGTCACTTTAAGCGCATCGATGATTCCACCGACAGTCATATCCATCTCCTCGATCATTGCAGCATATAGGATGTCCTTGTTCTCTTTAGAATTTGTATTCGCAAGTTGATTCACATCCCCGCCCTGCTCGATCCAGCGCTTGCGGTTACGCGCAACGGCTTCGTCCGTCGCCATGAACGGAATGTGCGCCGCATAGTGCGACACCATCAAAAAGAACGGCTGTTTGCCGCCATACTCATTAATGAACGCAACGGAATCTTTCCGTAGTGAGTGGAGGCGCTTGGGGTCGTCTTCAGGAAAAGGTTCTTTGGTATTGGGATTCCAGTAATGACCATGACCGTTGCCATTGCCCTGCGGTGTATTCTCGTCGGTGATATCGTAGCCGGATTGATCGGCACGGCTCATCGCACTGCAGCCTTTGCCAAACATCGCGGTGACATAATCTTGTCCTGCAGCCTTCAGCATTTCGGCCATCGTAATCTCATCGTCGTAACCGTCCGGGCGTTGGATCGGCGAGAGCACATCAAACACATTTCGATACTGCATCTGCGCTGAAGATTTACCAAACTGAATACTTAGGCGTGAGCCTGTGCAGGTGGGAGTCGGCGAATAGCCCGCATTAAAACGCGCCCCGATATCCGCCAAACGTTCAAGCCCCGGCGTATAGATAAATTTGTGCTTCGAGCTCGGGTCGGCATCCATCATCTGCACGGATGTGTCGGCATAGCCGAGGTCATCAATATAGATGATAATAAAGTTAGGAGACTTCGCTGCCGACAGCAAAGAACCGAAAATACCCAGTAGGAGTAGGGGTAAAATAAGTTTCATTACAATACTAAGGTTCATCGGATTCTAAAGAGGCAATTAATTACTATTAGCGGTGCCACGATCTTCATGCAGCTTGATCATGCGCAGGCACTTCTCCTCTTGGGAGGCTTGGAAATTTACGTGGTTTTGAGAGACATCCACCTGATAGGCTTTTTGCTTATTATTCGGGTCGGCGGCGAGTTCGGCTTTGAGCTTCGCGAGACGCTTTTCACCATTCTCAATCCAGCCGCCTTGCAACTGCCCCAGGTAATTGCGGCGTGTCGTGGTCACGGTTTCCGCATCCACCTTGTTTAAATAATCCGCACGGCGCTTGTCCAGACTCGCCACCATCTCTGGCATTTGCTTTGCCAAATTCTTTTTTTCACTCAAATCATTGGCCAGGTTGTAGAGCTCATACTCAAGTGTATCGAGATTCTTGCGTAGCTTATAATCACCCACACGAATGACCGACTCAGGAGACCCAGTATGCCATGGGAAGTGAAAAACTAATTCCTCCGTATTGCGCACGACCTTGCCGTCGTCGCCGTTGAACCATACGTCCTTCAAACTACCACCATCCAAATCAGTGGGCAGTGGTTCGGTGCCACCAGCGAGATCGTAAAAGGTCTGCAAAAAATCCCACTGCACCATGGGCACAGTAGTATAAGTTCCCGGCTGGATGCCAGGACCGCGCACTACGGATGGCATACGTAGCCCACCCTCGAGGAGGTTGCCTTTACTGCCGCGTAGCGGGTAGTTCCCGCGAAAACCCCCGCCGTTATCCGAAGTAAAGATCACATAAGTATTATCTGCAATACCTAGGTCATCTAGCGCATCTAAGATATGACCGAAAGCGGTATCTGTATCTTCGATCATCGCAGCGTAGTTAATCAACCAACCGTTGGTATACATTCCGACAGGGATCTCTTCTTCAGGGACATAGTCTTTATCTTCACCCTTCTTGGGACGTGGCAGTAGCTTGTATTTGTCGCGTGTCGCTTGTAGCGAATCGTGCCAAATGTGCATCGCGTAGTGCGAGAGCTGTACGTAGAATGGTTTGCCCGCTTCGACTTGTTCGCGCATAAATTCATTGGTCAGTTCCGACAATGAGAAAATACGCTTGGGGTCATCGTCAGGCAGTGGTGTTTTACCGTCATCCTGAAAGTCGCCGGGTCCATTTCCGTTATTCTCTCCATCTAGGACGTCATAGCCCGCAGCGGCTGGCTTGATACATTCGTTGTGCCACTTACCGAAGTGAGCGGTCATGTAATTCGGGTTCGCCTGCTTCAAGGCCTGCGGAATCGTGATCTGCCCGAGGTATTTTTTGCGAACTTCAACTGCAGAGAGCACGGTATAGCGCATACGCGACGGAGTCATGCCGTGCAGCAGACTATTACGTGACGGAGCACAGAGCGGCGCTGGCGAATAACACGCGGACAACACACGGCCACCGGCTGCGAGACGCTCAAGACTGGGAGTCTGGAAGTAGTCGCTACGCGTTTCGGGATCACCCTCAATCATCTCGACCGAAGTCTGCGCCCAGCCGAGATCGTCGATATAGATCACCACAAAGTTCGGTGCTTTGGCAGCCAGTGCCGCTGTAGCAAATAAAGCCAGTAAGAGTAATACCTTCATCGATTATATAATTATTCGGAGTTAATTTAAAAATGCCTTGCTTAGCGAAGATTCAGCTCAAGATCAAACAAGCCGACTGACTTGCCCGCTTGTGCCTCGATATTGATCCGTAAGCCCTCGCAAGTCAGTTCTGCTGCTGGGTGAATCGTATTGAAACGATCCTTGGAGACGCCGTAAACATCGGTGATGTATTTCTCAAACGGATGCCAGCTGCCATCCTGTAGATATTCCATGCGCCAACTCGCAGGCACCTCCACTTGATCGTGGCTCACCCAGAAGAGGCCGAGGCGTTCGACTGTCTGTGGCTTTTCAAAGACCATTTGAATCCATTCCTTCTCGGACTCACCGGAGCTGATCCATGCTTCGATCGTGGTATCCGTAGATGACGACGGACGACGGCCATCTTTGACCGCATCGACTACGCCATTGGGCGCACAGCTGAAGGCAGTGATCGTGCCATACTTCGCTGGATCAAAATGCACGCGAGAGAGTTGCTTCTCGGCGCCTGCTTGTGAATCTGGCAACCAGACGATCATCGTCGCGTTGCCACGGTTATTCCAAGACAGGTATGGGACAAATTTCAATTCCGTGCTGCGCGGCTCACCATTGACTAGCTCAGCCGCGGGCACGCTCACAATCGGTGTGCCCTCAAGGATGCCATCTTCAATGTGCGCCACAGCGCAGCGATCGCTTGAAGGTAGTTCGGGAATGTAAAAACGCTGTACTGCGCCATTATTATCCGCCTCCTCAGCACACATAACGAGGGGGCCACGCGTCACTGACACACGGCCACGGTTGTCGACAACCTTGTCATCACAAACGCTAAAACGTAGGTCCATTGGTAAGTCTAACTCGATCACATCGCCAGCAACCCAAGTGCGGTTAATTTCAACAAAGCCCTTTGCCACTTCAGCTTGAACGACTTCTCCATTGACCTTCAAGGTCCATTGGGGAGGCGTTTTCTTGGTATAGTTGTAAAGCTTGCCTGGTACAAATTGTTCGCCTAAGGCCCAGGTCGGAATGCGTAGCTTGATGGCAAACTGTGTTGGATGAAGCAGGTCTGTTTCGATGCGAATGGCACCTTCATATGGATACGCAGTTTGCTGCCTAAGAGTAAGCTCGGTATCGGCGACTGAAAGTGTGACTTCATTGCCAGAATAGAGCAAAGCGTAAACAGTGTCGTCCTCAACCGCATACATATAGCCTCCCACGTGATTGATGACACGTGCAATATTTGATGGGCAACACGCGCAGTCGAACCAAGGGGAACGTCCCGCTGATCCGTGATTAAACAACTGGTGCCCATCCGCCTCGAGTGGATTGACGTAGAAGAATTTGTTGCCTTCCACATTCATGCCAGCGAGCGAGTTATTGAACAAAGAAACTTCCGCGACATCGAAGTATTTTGCATCTTTATGCAGCAAGGTCATGCGATGGTTAAAGAAGACATTGGCAATCGCAGCGCAGGTTTCGTTATAAGCATCGAGATTCGGTAGATCGTAATCCTCGCCAAAGCCTTCGATGCCATGAATTGCTCCGAGACCGCCAGTGATGTGCATCTTGGCATCAACAATGTTTGACCAAATTGCTTCCAATGCACGGTTGTAAGCATCGTCTCCGGTGAGTGCGCTGACGTCCGTCATCGCGGCATACATGTAGACCGCGCGCACTGCATGACCGACAGCAGTAGTCTGCTCTGTAACTGGCGCATGTTGCTGCGCATAACTAGCCGACATTGTGCCTTTGCCATCTGGGCGATAAGTAACACCGCGTATATCAAGGAACTTTTTAGCCATGTTCAGATAGAGTTCATTACCCGTTGCACGGTAGAGGCGACACAATGCTAACTCTGGCTCTTGATGCCCAGGCGCTTGGTTGAGCGGCACGCCACCATTGTAATTTGGATCTCCAGCGAAGAAGGCCTTGTTGACGTGCTGTGCACTCTTCTCTGCTATATCCAACCAAGCGCGTTTCCCAGTCGCTTCGAAATAGGCGACTGCTCCCTCGTATAAGTGTCCCACATTGTAAAGTTCATGGCTGTGAACGACCCAGGAATATGGCTTCAGCCCCATTTCGGCCTCATTCGCGATTCCGCAGGTATGAGAAACATACAGATAGCCATCCTCTTGCTGAGCCTTGCCAATAATATCAATTAGCTCATCCATCTGGGCTTCCAAATTCGGATCGGCCTCCAGGTTGAGTAAATAGGCTGCGCCCTCCATTACTTTATATAAATCTGAACTCACAAAGCGATGGGTGAATGGCATCTCATCTTTTTCACCGCGTAAATAAGATCCGCAACGACGTAAATTCTCCGCAGCGCGCTCGGTCTTGCGTAAGGCAAACGGCACTGTTTCATTCTTCTGCACCTGCAAGCGTGGCAGCCAAAATGCATCGCTCAAAACCACCTTGCTAAATGCAATAGGCGCGACGGAGTAGTCTTGTGTTAGTTCGAGTGTCTTCATCGTATTGAAATTATTGCCGAACGCGGCGGTAAATTTGTAGCTGTAATAAGAGTGATTAAAATTGGAAGAGTGACGGGACGCAGGTATTAAATCTTTCGTGAAATCGAGGTATTTTGAAGGGGCACGTCTATTGAGGTCGTCGCCAAGATTCTGGTGAAATAAATTGATACTCAGGTTCATCACCCTTCTTCGACTTGACAGTCAATCGTGTGCGATGGCCATCTTGATAGTAGTAGAGATCCATTCGGTGTAAGCCCTGCTTTAGCCCAACGCTCCCTTCCGCTTCCCATGCATCTACATAGGAGTGTGTATCTAGGTCAACTAGCACTTGCCCATCAACCACGATCCTAGCGCCATCATCCGCATGTAGGTGGAAGTGATACACTTCATCGACTGGCACACTGAGATAACTGGTCAAATGTAAGGCATAACTCTCTGAGCGATCGCCAGCAATCGCAGCGACTGGTATGTTTTGATTGAACTGATCCGTAGACAAGGTCCCGGTTCGCGTTGATTCTAAATTTTCAAAATCGGGAAGACTCGTAGTCTTATCACCTAACTCATAATAACGATAGAGCATGCCTGACTGAGTCGTTGCCAAATCCACTTCCGATGGCTTCAGCTCGGTTGCCGTATAGACCATATCATACGACGTATAGTTCGACCCATCCTCAGCAAAGGCTAGTAACTTGAAGTTCGTGGTCGCATCAATAGTGATCGCTGCCTCCCAAATCGGCGAATCTGAAGTCGGCACGGAGCCATCGGTGGTATAACGTATAACGGTGCCGGGCAGTAAATTCTCAAGATCAACTGTTACAGAGCCATGAAAAATACGTGCGCGTGGCGTCGACCACACTAAGGTCTCATAGGATTTAAGTTTTTCACCTAGCGTTAATTCAACCTGCGCAGATGATTGATTACTGGTGAATTCCACTGCGGTGCTACGCGAAACGGCTTCGCCTGGGCCACTCGAAGCGATCAGGGCGCGATCTTCAGTGTAGGGTGCGATGATCGTTTCTTTCAATGGGTTGCCGTTTACTTCAGCGAGTAAGCTAACTTGGTCTCCATCAAATTTACGATCCACGCGTGTATGTACCCACTGGGTCTCCCCCTCAACAACGACGGGCGTATACGCTTCGATATAATCCCAAGTCGATGGCAGGTGCGGTGCGAAAGTAAACTGCTGATCGGGGATGCTGTAATCAAGTCCAGCCAGCCACTCGATCATTGGCAAGACATGGGCTAAGTCCCAGTTGTAGTAGCGCGAGCCCCATGCCTTGTGATTCTCTTCCCACGCTTCAGGTGCGACGGGATAGCCCCACTCTCGATGCATCGCATTGGTATGATTTAAGGTCGTCAAAATGCCCGCATAGGCTTGATCCTGGCGAAACATTCCATCGATCGCTAGCCATGAGCTAATCGTTGAGCAGCGGAAGATGCCATTCGGAGGACTGTCAGCCGCGCGGGTATTCACCCCGACCGGCGAGGCAAAGCCCTTGTCCGTATCGAGGACATACTCTTCGACCATCTGCTCACCCCAGTCTTTTGGCATCGCCACGGACTGGAGTGCGGAGAGAGCCCAGATATCTTTCCACGGCACTCCGCGACCACCGTAAAAACCATCCCAACGCCCTGACCATTGATGTTTAAAACTTTTAACCATCTGAGGACGGAAAGCCTGCCAGTGCTCGACGTCGCTTGTTTCGCCAAGTGCTGATGCCATGTTTGAAAGTGCATCGACTGCATTTACTTCCGTACCAAAGCTTTTCGTCGGCCCATCACCGTCCCAATAAAGCGGCTTAAAGACCTTGCCGTAAACCTCTTCCAAATATTTTTTGTCACCCGAGCGACGATACTGCTGCCATGCCGGCTCGGTTGCACCGACAAATACCATCCGTACCAAAGGAGAATACCAGCCCTTACCAAAATTATCGGGCATGTTGTTTGCCTTGTTTTTAAACGGCACCATGTATTGCCAAGACAGTGCATTGCCATGTCCATACTGCCACTTATCAGCGACCCATGAGCCCGCTTGAATGTAGGCCCATGAATCCCACAGATGCAAGCCCATGAAGTTGTTGACTGCTGTCTGCGTGTGCGGGTATTTCAACCAGCCCTCGCCAATATCACGGAAGTACATAAAATTGAGCGCCCAAAGATAGTAGTAAGTCTCAACCGCCTTCTCGTCCGAGCAACGGAAATACGGAATCTGCTCATTGAGGAGAT
>QXZH01000052.1 GCA_009886465.1 Opitutaceae bacterium | reverse complement strand
GGAGCATGTGGTCACAATTGAAAAATCAGCGCGGCTCATCAGCGAGTTGTCAGCTAAGGAGGATCTGACTGCCAACGATTACCAGCAACTGGTTCGCTGGACGACAAATAAGGAGACACACGCACAGAAAATCATCGATGAGGCCGCTAATTACTTCCTCGCTCAGCGCATCAAAACCGATACCGACCACTACGCTAAAAAAATTGAGATACTGCACCATATCATAGTTCATGCGATGAAAACAAAACAAAGCGCAGGGAAGGATGCCACGGCCAAGCTCATCGAAAGCATCGCGGTATTTAAAGATCTGTATCTAGATCATCCTCACGCCGATTGATTTCTTGTAGGGCTCAACCCGAGATCACCCTGCGCTGCAATAAGGTCTTTAACTCCGAGTAAAGCTTTGCCAACTCAGGCATATCAGCGCCTAGCGCTCGGCCACGGCGCAGCGGTTCCCCCCAAATAGATTCGATTTCTACGGGCTTTTCCGCTAAGTAATCAATCAATGACGAGGGCTTGTAGGCTCCCATTTTTTTGGTGACCGTGAACTGGCCTTCGATAAATTCATCAGAAATTGAGTGGCCAGATAGCGAAGCTACCGTGCGAACTTCCTCCATTAATGTTTGGGCGCGGGCAATCAGGTCGGATTGAGCAAGGATTTTGTCTGTCGCGATACCACCAGCGGCGATCGACAAGCCATTAAATGGGATATTCCAACAGAGCTTTCTCCAAAGGGCTGAATCGAGTTTCTCCGCGTGCGAAGTCAGCACGCCAGCATGATTAAATATTTCGACTACGTTTTTGGCTACCCCTGACCAGCGGTCGCCTAGTGAACCGATTTCGACGCGCCCCGGATGATAATTCTCAACTAAACCTGGTTTTGTACGATTAACGCATACAAAACAGAGACCTGTTAGAATTGGATTTTCTGGAAAATGCTCAGCAAAAAATTCCGCGTTGCCCAAACCATTTTGTAGGCACAAGAGTACGGTGTGTCTCGGTTCAATTATTGATTTGAGCGACTCGATTAATTCTAGGTTGACGGTTGATTTGGCAGCGATGATGACACAATCAGTCTCCCCCATTTGCTTTGCTTCACGCCTCACGCATTCGATTGGTGCTGTAAACGTCCCTTTCAACTCACTGGTTTCGGGGTCGATCATCTCGACGCGAATACCATTCGCCTCGAGTTCCGTTGCATCACTGCGAGCAAGTACGGATAGTTTGCACCCTGAATACGCGATACGACCACTATAATAGAGGCCGACCGCACCAGGCCCAACTAAAGTCCACTTAGCGAGATCTGATGTTTTCATCTTAAAAGATAATTAATAGTAAGCTTCCTACATGATCTCATGCGCGAGAATATTAGAACAATACTCGAGTTCTTAGGCTAATATTTACGAGTCATTGTATTGACCGCGTCGTCCAGTTTATCTACGTAATCGAGTACGTAATGCAGTCCCCGACTTTCTTTACGCTGTAGAGCACAGTCGATGACAAGTGCCGCGACTGAGATCATGTTTCGTAATTCGAGTAGGCTCTCATCAACTTTAAAATTCCAGTAATACTCATTAATTTCACGATCCAATGTTTGGATACGATTACGGGCACGCTCCAAGCGCTTCGTAGTGCGTACGATGCCGACATAGTCCCACATTGTGCGTTTCACCTCATCCCAATTATGCAGTAGGACGATTCGTTCGTCAGAGTCGCGAACGTCTCCATCTTTCCACGGGGGTAAATCGGTCTCGTCGCTTATATTCTGCTCGAGGTATTTGCCTACAGCGCATGCTCCGCGGTTTGCCATGACCACGGCTTCTAGGAGTGAATTACTTGCAAGTCGGTTGGCTCCGTGTAAGCCAGTGCAAGCGACCTCACCGCAAGCATAGAGGCCAGGCAGAGAAGTCTCACTGTTAAGGTTTGTTTTGACGCCTCCGCACAGATAGTGAGCTGCTGGTACAACTGGGATCATATCTTTTTCAAGGGAGATACCACGCGAATCGCAGTAGGCGTAGATATTTGGAAAGCGATCAAGGAGTTCTTTATGGGCAATGCCTCGGGTATCAAGCCATACATGCCGAGCGCCTGTTTCTTTCATTTCATAGTCGATAGCGCGCGCAACTATATCGCGTGGCGCGAGGTCTTTTCGCTCGTCGTATTTACACATGAATGCCTCGCCGTTAAGATTGCGCAAGATAGCACCCTCCCCTCGGACCGCTTCAGATATGAGAAACCGATCCGAGGAATCCTTAGAATAAAAGGCAGTCGGATGAAATTGAATAAATTCCATGTTCTGCACTTCAACCCCTGCGCGATAGGCCATCGCGATTCCGTCACCAGTCGCAATAAAAGGGTTAGTTGTGTATTGATAAATTTGCCCGATACCTCCAGTAGCCATGAGCACAGCACCCGTTCGGAATGTTTCAACCACACCGCGCTGGGTATCTAGCGCATAGAGTCCCAATACACGGTTTGTGTTCGGTAGAGCTTGCCCTTTCTTTACTATTTTCTGCGAGGTGATGAGCTCTACTGCAAAATAATGTTCGAGGACATCAACATTCTCTGAGATTTCGATAGCGTTCACGAGCGCCTGTTCAATCGCTTTTCCAGTCATATCTCTGACATGAAGAATGCGGCGTTTCGAATGCCCGCCCTCTTTACCCAGAGATACACGCCCGTCGCCGAGCTGAGAAAAGTCGACGCCACGCTTAATCAATTCATCGATACTAACGGAGCCGTCTTTGAGGATTTCGCGCACTGCTCCTTCGTCGCAAAGGCCGTCCCCAGCATCTAATGTGTCGGCCACGTGCATCTCCACATCATCGGTCTGCGAGGTGACAGCTGCGATCCCACCTTGCGCATAGTTTGTATTCGATTCAGCAGAGTTTTTCTTTGTGATGATGGCGACGCGATACCCAGATTCAGATACTTTGAGTGCGAAGCTCAGACCAGCAATCCCGCTACCGACAATGATGACATCGTAAAATTTCGACATATACTTAGAGTTCGATATTGTCGATTAATCGGGTCTGGTCCACCCATGCGGCAACACAAAGCTGCTGCGTGCCTGGTAAAATCTCTCGTGCAGGTTCCATCGTGCTACGATCCACGACTTGCACGTAGATCACACGGATTCGGCGGGAGTGCGATAGGTGGTGTATGACCTCCGCTACTATACGATCTACGCTCTTAGTGCCGGAATTGACCATATCTCTCGCGATTTGAAGAGAATTGGAAATATTGAGCGCTTCCTTTCTTTGCTTATCGGACAGGTAGGCATTACGAGAGCTTGTGGCCATACCGTCAGCGTC
Organism: Opitutaceae bacterium; assembly: GCA_009886465.1. Classification (GTDB taxonomy): domain Bacteria; phylum Verrucomicrobiota; class Verrucomicrobiia; order Opitutales; family Coraliomargaritaceae; genus Thalassobacterium. The sequence continues at coordinate 7,827 of QXZH01000052.1, read as the reverse complement.
GCGCTGGGTTGGTCCGACTACGATCTCGGTGGGTATGTTCAGGTCTAGCACCATTTTGCGAATCACGGCGCATTGTTGAGCATCCTTCCGTCCAAAGACGGCGATGTCAGGGCGAGTGATATTAAAAAGTTTCAGGCAGACTGTGGTCACCCCCCGTAAATGGTGAGGGCGAGAGACTCCGCAGAGACCAGAACTGATTTGCTCCTCCTCAACGAAAGTAGAGTAGCCCCCAGGATACATCTCTTGTATTGTAGGATTGAAGATAATATCCGCGCCGCGTTGATGGCATTTCTCGCAATCCTCCTTTAGCGTACGTGGGTATTTATCAAAATCTTCGTTGGGACCGAACTGGGTGGGGTTGACAAAGATCGAAACGATGACCTTATCAGTCTTTTCCTTGGCAATATCAATTAACGACAGATGCCCTTCGTGCAGAGAGCCCATTGTTGGCACTAGTCCGATTAGGTGTCCACTCGAGCGTAAGCCGATGGAGTGAGATTGCATTTCATTGACTGATTGGATTGTCTGAATAGCCATAATTTTGCACAGATTACCTAGCTTATCCAGATATTCACAATAATAAATAGAACCTAACAAACATAACGACGACACGACAGACATGAGCGATCCTTACATCCAAGAACTCTTTGCAGAACGCATTGGTGGTAATCAATACGGCAAATCGACTGCCATTTATAAGTTTGAGAAGATCAAGCGCGCGAAAAAGGCGGCTAAGGAAGCCAAGCCAGACGTTGACCTGATCGACATGGGCGTGGGCGAACCGGACGAAATGGCTTTCCCTGTTGTGATTCAGGCACTGCAGGAAGAAGCAGCCAAACCAGAGAACCGCGGCTACGCAGATAATGGCGGCAAAGATTTTAAAGAAGCTGCGGCTAAATACATGGGAGAAGTCTTCGGTGTATCGGACATCGATTCAATGACCGAGGTCGTCCACTCGATAGGATCAAAGACTGCGCTCTCAATGATACCCGCATGTTTTATAAACCCCGGCGACTACGTCCTAATGACGGTACCTGGCTATCCTGTGCTCGGAACGCATGCTCAATACTTGGGTGGCCATGTGCACAATATGAAGCTTGAAGAAGCTAATGATTTCCTTCCCGATCTCGATGCTGTCCCCGCGGACATATTGGCGAAGGCAAAAATCCTAGTGCTAAACTATCCAAACAACCCGACTGGAGCCTCCGCGACACTCGATTTTTTTGCCAAAGCGGTGGCCTTTGCCAAAGCTAACAATTTGATTATACTTCAAGATGCGGCATACGCTTCGCTCATTTTCGAAGGTAAGCCTGTCTCCATATTCCAAGTATCGGGTGCAAAGGATGTCGCAGTCGAACTGCACTCTTTATCTAAAAGCTACAATATGACGGGCTGGCGCATTGGGTTTGTGGTGGGTAATTCGCTCATCGTGCAAGCTTACGCAGACATGAAGGATAACTCCGACTCTGGCCAGTTTCTCGCCATCCAGAAAGCGGCCGCAGTCGCATTAGCCAATCCGCAAATTACCGACGAGATAGCCGGTAAGTATTCCCGCCGTATGGATCTACTCACAACTGCGCTAAATCAGAACGGCTTTAGCGCGAAAAAACCTAAGGGTAGTTTCTTTCTCTATGTGACAGCTCCTAAGTCAGCCACCGTCAATGGCGTTAGCACTGAATTTGATTCAGGTGAAGTATTCAGTCAATGGCTCATCACCAACGAACTTATCAGCACCGTTCCATGGGATGACTGCGGCAACTTCGTCCGCTTCTCAGTAACTTTCGCCGCCAATGGCGAAGCTAAGGAAAAAGAGATCGTTGATGATATTGCGCAGCGCCTCGCTAAATACCAATTTGTATTTTAGCGATAGTAGCGAATAGCTCCCCACAGCTGTTTTCTGAGCTGTGATTACAGAATTAGATCTATTCGCTGTGCTTATGTCTTATGCCCTAACGGGGTGATCTTACCGAATCTCCCAACGGTAGTGCAGGTTCGACAGCTTTTCATAACCATCTTTTGTCACACGAACAACATCCTCGATCCGGCATGCACCGATCTCAGGATAATAGAGACCCGGCTCGATTGTAATGACGTGACCTGCCTTTAGCTTGGGCGCACCTTTGGAAACTCTTGGCGCTTCATGCACCTCTAAACCAAGACCGTGGCCAGTTGAGTGGATGAAGCCAACGAAGTCCTTGTTACGACGCTCCGAGACATAGCCTTGGTTCTCGAAGGCAGACTCAGCGGCTGCATGAACGGCGCCGCCCTTGACGCCTGCTCTTACCATTTTCATCGCAGCGCGCTGTGAGGCTTGCACGGCCTTAACTAGAGCGCGCTGAGCTGGTGTGGCTCGACCTTTCAGGAAGGTGCGAGTCATGTCGCCGTGATAACCCGTCTTTTGAATGCGCGGAAAAACATCGACGATGATCAATTCATTTGGCCGGAGCAGACCTCGCCCAGCTTCATGGGGATCGCAGGCCTGACGTCCTCCGGCAGCGATCGTGTGGCTAGCGGTCGCGCCTTTATTTAGGCATGCTTGATCTATAATGTTACGTAGTCGCTCGGAGGTGAGCGCATCCCCTTCGTAGATAATTCGATCCCCATCGATCGTTGCTGTACGCAGCACAGCCTCGGCAGCACGGATTCCCGCAGCGGAAGCCGCATTCCCCTGCTTGATCATTCGTGCTTCAGTATTAGTCTTTTTCGAACGTTTCGGGAAAAATGCGCCTTCGACGATGTGTATGTGGTAACCTGCCTCTAGCAACTTTGCGTAATAAGCAGCAGGGAAGTCTGAAGGCACTTCGACTTTTTCAGCTGCAAAGCGTTGAACGAAATAGACCATCAACTCCCCCACGCCGACCTCACCGACGGAAATCTGGAGGTTCTCGGCTGCCTTTTCACGAATCGTCTCCAGCAGCATGACCTCGTCGAATTTTGACTGCTTGCACACGCGACTGTGCTCCAGCTGACTGACAACAGCGTAGCTCTTTTTTTGGGTAATGACCGCGAGGAACGGATCAGGAACAAAAACACCACTTAAATAGAGTGCATCCGCTGAAGTATCGGACGCAGCATAAAGAAAGCGGATTGTGGAGGATTTACTTTTCATTAATATAAAAATACCGTATTATTTGCATATATTATTAACTGTCACGCCCTGAACCTACCAATTGTTGTATTGATGCCATATTTTAAAATTCTCGCTGGCGTATTGGGGCTAGCATGCATTGCTTGCCAGCCTACAGGCGTAAGGCCTGAACCAATAAACAGCCAGACTTACTTTCCGATTCCGATCGGCGGAGTTGAGCTTCAGCTGCAGCTCGCGCTCAAACCCGCAGAGCAGCAAAAAGGGCTCATGTATCGCGAAAGTTTAAATAAAGATCATGGCATGTTGTTTCTCTTTGATCGTCCCGATGAGCGCGGCTTCTGGATGCGTAATACACGCATACCACTTGACATTGGCTATTTCGACTCGCACGGCCAGCTGCTCGAAGTCCACAAGCTCTTTCCTTTCGACGAAACTTTAGTCATTTCCCGCAGTCGCGAGGTATTGATTGCGGTCGAAACAAATCAAGGATGGTATGCTACTAATGGTATTCAAGTCGGAGACCGTATCGACATGAGGTCACTCCTCATCGCACTCGATGCTCTTAAGCAAAAAAACTCCTCGATCAAACCATAATGGCTGAAGCAGAAGTAAAACCACGGCGCGTGCCAGCCAAAGGCAACTTAATCAAGCCGTCCGCGGAAACGAACGATGCTGAACTAATTCGCCGGACTCGCTCCAAAGCGCAAACATTTAAGCCTGCCGGATGGGTCGCCTACACTGTCTTGTTCTTACTTACGGTTGCAAGCTATTCGCCTATTTTTCTATCAGGTCTAGCATGGTCTGAATACGACCAAATCGAGCGTAGTCCCTACCAGTCGATGGAGGTATGGACAGACGCATGGGTTCCAGAAATAATTCGTGCGGAAGACCCCATAACGCTAAGTTCGTATTTTATAGAACAAAGAATTCCGTTTGCGCTACCCGCGACTCATCACGCGATTAATCTTTTGCTGCATATCACAGCTGCCATACTTTTACTGAAAAATTTAGAAGCACTCAAACTGACCGCAGCATTTTCAGCTGCACTTGTCTTCGCACTCCATCCAGCTGCGATGCAAACGATTTTCTGGTCAGGATACCGCGGAGAGTTGATCGGGTTGGTCCTGATCTTCGCTGCCTTGTATTTTGGTATTAAGAACCGTAACACGAAGGACTACTTTATCCTTATAGTGATCTGCGTCATAGCTTATATATCCCATCCTGCTGCCCTATTCCTGCCCCTGTTACTTGGGCTCTGTATTTTTTACCAGAATGGATCATTTAGGTTTAAAGAATATAATCGATTGCTACCTTTATTCTGCCTTGCCTTGTTCTTCGGTGTCTGGACCCAGGGAGCCAGCGCAAATGCAGAGCTTGTATGGGGTGAACGCTTTGGGATCAGTGCGCAGAGCTTGCTCTTTTATTTAAAACAAGCGCTCTTTCCAATTGAGTTGGCGCTCTTCTATCCTTTCGAACAAACAAAGGGATTCAGCGTGGGTGCACAGAGTAACTTTTTACCTTTCTCGCTTTTCATTCCATTATACGCATTGGTAGCGATCTATATTCGTAAGTCATGGGCGCGTGGTCTCCTTCTAGGCCTCACTGCTTATTTACTACTCTTACTTTACGGGCTTAGGCAGTTAGGTACGTTTATTGATGGTAGTCTAGCTCTGGAAGATCATTTGCAATATGTCGCGCTACCTATCATTACCGCATTAGTCATCTGCTTAGCTGGTGGTATCGTACAAAATATAAACGTAATAGGAAAAATGCTCTGGCAACTAGGCTTTGCCTTATTTGCGGGCTTCCAAATACTCATCACTGTATCTTATGCCTACAATCTAAGCGACCGTGCACAGATGTGGTATAATCTATCTGAGCAATGGCCCAATTCTGCGCTAACCAAATACGCACTCATTGATACCATTGAAAAAAGTGGTGGAGTGAGTGATCTATTAAATCGTAATGAAACGATCGAAATGATTGAAGCTATTTTAAACCAACAGCCAGGTCGTATTGAATTGCGTGAGAAGCTTGCTCGCATATATCGTAAAGAAGGACAAAATACCAATGCCCTGCGTCAATATAGGCGCATTCTTCGCGATTCAGAGCCTGATGACGAATTACTTCTTGAAGCAGCTGAATTATACGATCGACTAGGTCTGTCTTGGGATGCCAAAAACGTCCGCGAACGAATCACACAATAAACTCACCCAACAGTAATATTATGACCACACCAAAAAATCCTGGCCTCGGTACGCTTTCACTGCACGCAGGACATACCCCCGATAAAGACACTGGCTCGCGCGCCGTGCCTATCTACCAGACGACTAGTTACATGTTCAAGGACACAGCGCATGCCGCCCGCCTCTTCGGACTAGAGGAGTTGGGTAATATCTACACGCGCATTATGAATCCCACCACAGATGTTCTTGAAAAACGCGTGGCTGCTCTCGAAGGTGGTGTTGGTGCCCTAGCTCACTCTAGTGGGCAAGCGGCTATCACCAGTGCTATCCTCAATCTTGCATCATCTGGTGATAATATCGTCTCTGCCTCACAACTCTATGGTGGCACTTATACTCTCTTTAAATATACGCTTCCAAAGCTAGGTATTGAGGTGCGGTTCGCCGATGCGGAGGATCCTGCTAGTTTCGAGCCTCTAATTGACTCTAAAACTAAAGCAATCTATGGCGACACAGTCGGTAATCCAAAGCTTAATATTTTCCCTTTTGCCGAAATCTCTAAAATTGCAAAAGCAGCCAAGTTGCCGCTTGTTATTGACAGTACAGTAGCTTCGCCCGCCGTTTGTCGCCCGATCGAACATGGTGCCAACATAGTCATACATAGTTTGACCAAATTCATTGGCGGGCATGGCACCAGTATCGGAGGCATCGTCGTCGACGCGGGCAACTTTGATTGGGGCAGCGGACGCTTCGATGAGTTCACCCAGCCTGACCACAGTTATCACGGCCTCGTCCATTGGGATGCCTTTAAAGCCTTCGAGCCTGCAGGTGGCGCCAACATCGCCTATATCATGAAAATGCGCCTTCAATGGCTACGCGACATAGGTAATTGCGCCGCTCCCTTCAACTCATTCCAGCACCTGCAAGGCCTCGAAACACTACACCTACGAATGGAGCGTCATTGTGAAAACGCACACAAGGTAGCCGATTTTCTCGAAGCGCACGACTCAGTGACTTGGGTCAACTACCCTGGCCTTAAAAGCAACGCGCACCACGCATCCGCAAAGCAATATTTTGACACAAGTAAATTCGGCGCACTTGTAGGTTTCGGGGTCAAAGGCGGTCTTGTAGGAGGCAGTAAGTTTATCGACAAGCTCCAGCTCTTCAGTCACCTCGCCAATATCGGTGATGCCAAATCTTTGGCGATTCATCCAGCCACCACCACGCACTCTCAATTAGATGAAACCGCACAGTTAGCCGCTGGTGTAACGCCTGACTTTGTCCGTCTCTCCGTCGGTATTGAGGATATCGAAGACCTCTTAGCTGACCTCGATCAAGCGTTGAAAGCCTAGCCAAAACCAACGGATGTAGTATCTGAGCTAACTCAGGCTAAATAAGCTATAGTGCCCAAACTCCACCACCTCACCTCAGACGAAACATTGAGCCAGCAAGTGGCGCAATTTCTATCGGTTACGGTGGAGGCAGATGTGCTTTTGATCACGCCAACCTCGGGTGGCGCTCGTCGCGTCGTTGATTGTCTTGGTAATCGTGAACAACAGACACTTGTTACTACTCAACCGATGCAAGCGCTTTTGCCACTGCGCGAGGACGTCGCTACGGCCATTGAACGCTGCCTAGCATGGGCAAATGCCATACGTAATCTGCCAAATTCCAAATTAAGTATACTCTTCTGGAAGGAGAGCCCACAAAGCACCGCGGAATTGCTCAAAGCAGGTCACAACTTCAACGGACTCTGCGATCGACTGGCTGAAGCTGGCCTTTCTCCTGCAACTTTTCATTTGCCCGAGCAAGCAAATGGTAGCTCTGACCAAGGTCGGTGGACAGCCATCGCCGCGCTTTATCAAAACTACATCAATTGTCTGGCTAGTTGGAGTCTACGTGATCCCAACGATCTGCGACTCGATCAAATCAAAGAGCCGACGACTCCCCCTTCCCGTGTCGTTATCGCGGGTGTGCCCGACTTGCCTTGCGCCTTCCAATTGTATGCCGAACAAATTGAAAAACATGGTGCAAGTGTTGACGTGCTAATCTGGAACCCGCGCAATGTATCCGAAAGCAGTTTTGATGACTGGGGTCGCCCTATTCCAGAAAACTGGAATAAACACCAGATTGACCTAACCAAAGAGCAAATCAACGTTAACCCATCCTTTCAAGATGAAGCCCGCAGTGCCGTTCAGCTCTGCATTCAAAACAAAGCTAGGCTAGTCGCGATCGACCCAAAACTCCATTCAGTCCTGGCCAGCGAAATACTGACTCGAGGCCATAAGCCCTACCTACCTGAGGGCGAACGCCTGATCGACTGCGAAGCCTCCAAGCTGGCAATTGGCTGGGAAGACTTTCGCAAGGAAAAAGACCTACGCTGTTTGCGTCATTTACTTGAGCTACCCGCATTCTGCCGCGCGGTTGACACAGAGAATGCTCTATCACAAAGTGACGCGCTTATCGCCATTGATCATTTACTTGGTAAGACCATCTCGGCCACTCTCGAAGCAGCCTGGCAGGCCTCACCCGTATTAGCTAAAACTGCCCCCATCG
>QXZH01000051.1 GCA_009886465.1 Opitutaceae bacterium | reverse complement strand
GGCAGCGCCGAAGATTTAGGCCGTACCATCCATGCGCATCCGACTTTGAGCGAAGCCATGAAAGAAGCTGCTCTCGCAGTCGACGGTAATGCGATTCACAGCATTTAGTCAGTCGAGTCACCCTTGAGGTGATGCATTAGACTTGATGGCTCAGTGCTTGCCTAGGGGATGCATTACCGTGCTAGATCCAGTCTTCGCCCTTAGATTTGAGCGCATGGGCCAATTCGCGTGCGAAGAATGGACCGCGATAGATCCAACCAGTGTAAACCTGTATCATCGAGGCACCCGCATCGATTTTCTCGCCCGCGGCTTCGACAGAGTCAATACCTCCGACGCCGATGATCGGCAATTTGCCCTCGGTCGATTTGTGGATATACTTAATTACATCATTAGAGCGTTTGCGGATAAACTCCCCGCCGCTAAGACCACCCGTCTCAGCACTAGTCAAGCTCGACGGGCGTTGGATCGTCGTATTTGTTGCAATAATACCGTCGTATTTGAGTTCTAAAAGTACAGCTAAGATTTCGTCCAGTTCATTAAAAGTTAGATCGGGCGCAATTTTAAGCAGTAAAGGGTGTGGCTCACGGCCAAGCTTTTTCGCCTGCGTCAGATTCTCGTTACGGATCGTTAGTAGTAGGTCGCGCAGATAGGCCGCGCCTTGGAGGTCGCGTAGACCTTGTGTATTTGGGCTACTGATGTTGATTGTGAAATAGTCAGCCTGATCCGCCAGTGTCCGAAAACTAGCTAAATAATCATCTACGGCCTCCTCTAATGGCGTATTTTTAGCCTTACCAATATTTACGCCGACGGGCATTTTACGTTTACCCTTAGGGTAATTCTTTGAGAGCGCTTTGAGCATCGCTAAAGAGCCTTTGTTGTTAAAGCCCATACGGTTGATGAGCGCTTTATCTTTTGGGTAGCGAAAAAGTCTAGGTCTTGGGTTACCTGACTGTCCTTCTGGTGTCACTGTGCCAACTTCGGCGTGGCCAAAGCCCAGGGCCTCGATTGCACGGGGATACTCGCCGTCTTTATCCATTCCCGCAGCGAGACCGACACGGTTTGGAAACTCTAGTCCAAATAGCTTTACCGGTTTGTCTTCGCAGACCTGGTTATACCTACGCACCAGTTTACACAGTGTGGGCAATGCCCCCATTGTCATTAACGCGGTGCGACCGCGATCATGTGCTTGCTCGGGCTCCATTTTGAATAAAACCGGACGCACTATATTTTCGTAGATAAATCCCATAAATGTCTAACTTGGTAAAAAATTGGGAACCTAACAGCCACTTTAAGCAAAACAATTAAAAATATTCTGACAAAGCACTTTACAAAGGGTTATACGAAGTTTTTACCAGTTATAAAGTATGTTGCTCATATAGAGTAAACACATAAGAAAAACGAAGAGCGATCACTTATTATATGTCGAAACCTACTACCAAACTTACATGGTGCAAAGCCCGCTTAGGCGAAGATATGAACTGGTGGATACACGAGATTAGTGATCCCGTCCACTGGGATGTCGATGGCCTTGGCATCATTGACCCACGCCAGTTTCAGCATTTGATCGATTTGCTTGAGCCGTTAAGTGATTACGGTCTACAAAACGAGCTAGTTGATGATGCATTTTACTCATTTGGGATCGATAATGTAGAGAAGGACAAATCCATTCTCCTAAAGCGCGTTCAAGACAGTGTCCTCGAAAGTGAAGATCCCCTATTCGCATTGCCCGATGTGCTTGACGAAGAAAAGGGTCCTTATGCAGATCTGCTCGACCACATCACGAAACTCCGAGTTAAAATGCTCAATGATGTGATCGACTTCTCGCAGAATCTGACTGTCGAAGAACTCGAGGAAGAGATACGTGAAGCCCAGAACGCTGACTTCATGGAAGGTCGTGCTTCTCACTTTTTCACTGAGCTGACAGCGATCCTCGAGTATGTGCCTGAAGGTTTTGAACTCGATGAAGACGAGGATGCTAAGCCAAAGTCAGAAGACGAGGAACTCGAAAAAGACTTAGCCGATGTTGATGCGGGCACTGCGGTTGATGAGAAAATTGAAGAAGACGACACTATGAAGTGGGACGAGGAGGAAGAGGAGGAAGAAGATTATGAAGAAACCACCGCTCCACCTCAGGATGAGGGGAACGAGAAGAACAAATAATCGTCATTTAAAGATTTTAAATAAAGTCCCGTCTTGTCCAGAACGGGACTTTTTTGTTGGTGGGGCTGATCTCACAGAATCACCCCTAAATCACTTTCACATTGTCAGTTATAAAATGGCTACCTAGGCATAATAGGCAGAATAACTATGTTAGAAAATTTAACCGATAAGTTAGGCAGCGCGCTACGTAATTTGCGTGGTGTTGCTAAACTGAGCGAAGATAACATGGCCGATGCGTTGAAGGAGGTGCGTCAGGCCCTCCTCTCAGCAGACGTGCACTTTAAAGTGGCACGTGAATTCGTCGTCTCGGTCAAAGAGCAGTGCGTTGGGCAGGAAGTGCTCAAGTCCGTCACTCCAGGACAGCAGGTCATTAAAATTATTCATGACGAATTGGTCAAATTACTCGGTGAAGGTGCCACCGAACTGGAGGATAAGAAGCCACTTAGGATTATGATGGTGGGCCTCCATGGCTCAGGTAAGACGACTAGTAGCGGTAAACTAGCTCGCTACCTTAAGAAGAAAAAAGAATACCGACCAAGCTTAGTGGCTTGTGACGTGTATAGACCAGCCGCTATCGATCAGCTTGAAATGCTGGCCAAGAGCGAAGGGGTAAACTTTTACGGGGACCGTGAAGAGAAGGACATCGTCAAAATTGGCCTGCGTGGTCTCGAAGCAGCTAAAAATGCTGATGCCAATCTCATCATTTTCGATACTGCTGGCCGCCTGCAAATCGACGAAGAGTTGATCGATGAAATCAAGCGTCTTAAAGATGCCGTCCAGCCCGACGAGATTCTTTTAGTTGCAGACGCCGCATTAGGTCAGGAAGCAGTCAATGTAGCGAAACACTTCCATGAAGCGGTAAACTGCAGCGGTATGATTCTTACCAAGCTCGACGGTGACGCCCGCGGCGGTGCTGCCTTATCAATGAAGTCGATCTCAAATGTGCCAATCAAGTTCATAGGCACGGGTGAGAAGTCTGATGAGTTTGATATTTTCTACCCCGACCGAATGGCCTCCCGTATCCTCGGAATGGGTGATGTCGTCTCTCTTGTCGAGAAAGCCCAAGAGAATATCGACCAAGATGAAGCCGAACGTATGGCGGAAAAGATGCGCAAGGCAGATTTCAATCTTGAAGACTTCCTCTCGCAGATGCAACAGGTCAAAAAGATGGGCTCCCTCGGGTCGCTTGTCGGCATGATGCCTGGCATGAGCGGCGTTGAAGTCGGTGACGAAGAGGAGAAGAAAATGGCACGCACCGAAGCCATCATCCTATCTATGACCATTCAAGAACGTCGTACACCCCGGCTTTTGCGCGGGAGTCGCCTGAAGCGTATCGCCAAGGGCTCTGGCGTGCAGGTACGCGATGTTAATGCCCTAATTAAACAGTTTACCCAAATGCAAAAAATGATGAAAATGATGCGCGGCGGAAAAGGGCGTAAAATGATGAAAGCTATGAAATCGAAGATGGCTGATATGCCTGGAGGCGGTAGCGACTTACCTTCGAATCTTCCGGGGCTATAAAAGAGTTATGGATAACCAGGTTCTTCCAGTAATAGTTAAAGGGGTAATGCCCACCTCAAGTGGTTGCGCTGTCTTCCTTGGTGATGAGGCAAAAACATTCGTTATCTATGTGGATCAAGGTATTGGCGATGCCATCCAGCGCGCCGTGGACGAAGTGAAAGCCGATCGTCCAATGACGCACGACCTAATGCTCACGATGCTCGACGGACTCGGTGCTGAGGTCGAACGTATCGTGATCAACCATGTTGATGAAGGCACTTTCTTTGCTCGGATTATCCTTTCAATGGAAAATGAGCTAGGTCATAAAATTATCGAAATTGATGCCCGTCCCAGCGACTCCATCGTTATGGCACTCGCTTCGAGTAAGCCGATCTATGTTGCTCAAGCTGTGATCGATTCAGTCGATGATATGACGGAAATATTAGCGAAGATTTTAGAGCAAGGTTCTTGAATTTATGATGCCTCTCCCCGAGCCAGTCATCCCCGGGCAGCCATGGACCGCACTCGCACCCATGCAAGATGTGACGACGCTACCCTTCATGCGTCTTCTAGGGAAATATGGCGCACCTGATTTACTTTTTACCGAGTATTTCCGCGTTCACGGTCATTCTACTCTGGAGCAACACATCGTCGACTCGATTTGTCATCACAATACAGGCCGTCCCGTTTTCGCGCAGCTTATCGGTGAAAGCTTGCCCGACATTGAACGTACAGTCGCTGCGATTGAAGAGGCTGCATTACCCGTCGCAGGGATCGACCTCAATATGGGTTGCCCTGCACCCAAGGTTTATAAGAAAAACGTTGGGGGTGGCCTTCTTCGTGAACCATCTAAAGTCGATGAAGTCCTCGGATGTCTACGTGCTGCAGTCAAAGGTCGTTTTACCGTTAAAATGAGAATCGGTTTTGATTGTGACGAACATTTTGAAGAAATACTCGACCTAATCGAAAAGCACAAGGTCGACCTACTCAGCCTTCACGCCCGCACCGTGAAGGAAGCTTATCGTAGTAAGGTGCATTACGAATACATTAAGCGCGCCGCTGAACGCGCGGCCTGCCCTGTTCTGGCCAATGGCAATATCACCTCCGTGGCTAAAGGTCAATGGGTGCTAGACGAGACCAAGGCCGCCGGGCTCATGATCGGTCGATCTTGTATTCGTAACCCGTGGATCTTTCGCCAACACCGCGAGTTTTTCGCAGGAAAGCAGGTCTTTCAGCCTAAGTTAGGCGATGTGCGTGAATATGTTGAAGACTTGGTTTTGGCCACCAGTCGACCCGATTTGAATGGACAGCACCATATCAACCACATGAAAAAGTTCCTTAATTTCGTCGGCTTAGGTGTCGATGTGGACGGTCAATTTCTCCACGATATGCGCCGCGCGAAGACGAAGGATCAACTCGACGCGATATGCGACCGCCACCTCGTCGACAAAGGCCGTGCCGAACTGCCCTTCCCCGATGAGCCGATTAAGGGTCTCGTTGCACGTCCAAATTGCGAGACATCGCGAGGTTGCGCGTGGTAATTGCATTTTCTTTTGCGAAAATTTGCCAAAAGTGATTGCACCCCATGCTTAGCTTCGACAACTACATCGCGTTGCACACATCACCTAATAAATAAATGAACATCCACGAGTATCAGGCCAAACATCTTCTTCAGGAATACGGAGTCCCCGTCCCACGGGGTTACGCTGCCACAAATTCCCACGAACTTGAAACCGCTCTCTCCCACCTTGGCGACGACATGATCGTAGTGAAGGCCCAAATCCACGCGGGTGGCCGCGGTAAAGGAACTTTCACCGATGGTTATAAGGGTGGCGTCAAAGTAGTCAAAACTCTCGAAGCCGCGAGGGAAGCTGCCAATCACATGCTGGATAACACGCTCGTCACGGCGCAGACTGGCCCAGAGGGCCGCAAGGTGCAGACGCTCTACCTGACTGAGGGCTGCGACATAGAGCATGAGTATTATCTAGCCATTGTCCTCGACCGCGAAACAGCCCAATCCGTCATTATCGCCTCAACTGAAGGTGGCATGGACATCGAGGAGGTCGCCGATAAGACTCCCGAGAAGCTGATTCGAGTTCCTGTCTCCCCTACTATGGGACTTCGCAGTCACCAATGCCGTCAAGTCGCCTTCGCACTGGGTTTCAAGGGTGAACAAGTCAAACAATTCGGACGTATCCTCACAGGCGTTTACAAGATGTTTTGGGAAAAGAATGCCATGCTCGTAGAGATCAACCCACTCGTCACTGATAAGAATGGCAATCTCAGCGCACTCGATGCTAAAGTCTCCTTTGACGGCAACGCCATCTTCAAGCACCCCGACATAGGGCAGCTCCGCGATCTCAACGAAGAAGATCCTAAAGAGATTGAAGCTTCCAAGCATGATCTCGCCTACATCGCGCTCGACGGCGACATCGCCTGTATGGTCAACGGAGCGGGTCTTGCCATGGCGACAATGGACATCATCCAAAGCTTTGGTGGTTCCCCTGCCAACTTCCTTGATGTAGGTGGAGGTGCCAACGAAGACCAAGTGACGGCGGCCTTCAAAATCATCCTCTCTGATCCGAATGTGAAGGGCATCCTTGTTAACATCTTCGGTGGCATCATGAAGTGCGACGTCATCGCCAACGGCATCGTTGCCGCAGCCAAGAATGTCGATATCACCGTGCCACTCGTCGTCCGTCTCGAAGGCACTAACGTTGAGGCCGGCAAGAAGATACTCCGCGAAAGTGGTGTCGCCCTCACCCCTGCCGATAGTCTAGCTCAAGCCGCCGAGATTATCGTCGAGCAAGTCCAGAGTCCTAGCTAATCACGATCCGATTTAATTAAACTAATTTTTTAAAATGAGTATTTTAGTCAACAAAGATACACGTCTCGTCGTTCAAGGGATTACCGGTAAGACCGGAACCTTCCACACGCAGCAATGCATTGAATACGGCACTAAGGTCGTCGCCGGCGTGACACCTGGTAAAGGTGGCCAAATGTGGGAAGATAAAGTCCCTGTTTGTAACACCGTAGCCGAAGCCGTCAAAGAACATGGGGCTAATGCTTCCGTCATCTACGTACCGCCTGCCTTTGCTGCGGACTCTATCCTTGAAGCAATCGAAGCAGATATACCACTCGTGATCTGTATCACCGAAGGAGTACCCGTTCGCGATATGGCCGAGGTTCGCCGACGCCTTGAATTCAACGATACAAAGACGCGCCTGATAGGCCCCAATTGCCCCGGTATCATCACGCCAGGCGAATGTAAAATCGGCATCATGCCAGGCTACATCCACAAGCCCGGCCGCGTTGGCGTAATTTCCCGCTCTGGCACACTCACTTATGAGGCCGTTTGGCAGCTCACTCAAAGTGGCCACGGCCAATCGACATGTATTGGTATTGGTGGCGACCCCATTAACGGTACATCACAACTTGATGCGGTGCGCATGCTCAACGAAGACCCTGATACCGACGCCATTAT
>QXZH01000050.1 GCA_009886465.1 Opitutaceae bacterium | reverse complement strand
CTTGGCTCATCACTAGGCGAGATGAGCGGACCAGCTCAGATGGATTTTTCCTCGGCGGCCGTTCGCTGACTTTCCCTATTATTGCGGGATCTTTGCTCTTAACAAATCTGTCTACCGAACAAATGGTGGGTTTGAACGGGGCGGCCTTTAATGACGGATTGAGCGTCATGGCCTGGGAAGTGGTCGCGGTGCTGGCTTTGATCGTGATGACTCTGTTCTTTCTCCCTAAGTTCCTAAAAGGGGGAATCACGACAGTGCCACAGTTTTTGGAGCTACGATATGATCGCTTCACGCAGAGCATGGCAAATTTCATTTTTCTGATTGCCTACGCTTTTCTGCTGCTACCGATTATTCTATATAGTGGTGCGGTCGGGCTATCCCATATGATGGACTTGCAGGCGCTCACTGGAATCGACGAACCTGTATCTCTTTTCGGGAATGTGATTGCGCCTGAAACGATCATCCTCTGGTTGACTGTCTTTGTGATCGGCGTCTTAGGGCTTCTTTATTCACGCTTTGGAGGCTTACGCACACTTGCGGTGCTCGATACGATCAATGGTGTTGGGCTTCTTGTCGGAGGCATGACCATCGCGTATTTTGCATTAAACAAAGTAAGCGGGGGCGAGGGTATTATCGAAGGATGGAGTATCTTGCGCGAGGCTGCTCCAGAACGGCTGTCGTCGATCGGGAAGAGCGATCAAAGTGTTCCTTTTTCGACCTTATTTACAGGTGTTGCCCTGCTGAATTTATTTTATTGGTGCACCAATCAACAAATTATTCAGAGGACTTTGGGAGCAAGGAATCTCGCTGAGGGACAAAAGGGAGTCTTGTTGACGGCAGCTCTTAAATTACTGGGGCCAATCTACCTCGTGGTTCCTGGAATTATCGCCTATCATCTATATAAAGATACTGGTATTGGTGCCGACCTAGCTTATGGGAAGTTAGTCTTTGATGTGCTACCAGCTCCGCTAACTGGGGTTTTTGCAGCGGTTATGGTAGGCGCGATTCTGAGTTCATTCAATGCGGGACTGAATAGCACTTCTGCCTTATTTAGCATCGGCTTTTACAAGCACATCATTAACCCTCAAGGGTCGGAACAGCAGATGGTTCGCGCGGCGAAAGTATTTGTGGTTTCAATTGCGATCATGGCGATGCTGATTGCGCCCATTTTAGCTGGGCAGGACAGTATTTTTAAATACCTGCAAAAAATGAACGGGCTTTACTTTATCCCAATTTTCGCAGTGGTCGTGGTGGGTCTTCTTAATCGACGAGTGCCTGCGGTTGCTGGTCGAGTTGGCCTGATCACTGGCATCGCGGTCATTGCCCTCGGATACTTTGAACCCTTTTGCATTGGAGTTTTGGAGACGGCGGATATACCTGAGTTTCACTTCCTGGGACTAGTATTTGCCCTCATCGTCGGGCTAATGTTGGTGATTGGTGCGGTCAGTCCTCGGAAAGAGGCTTGGCAAATTGTCTATACGAATGAAGTGGACCTTACCCCATGGTGGGGGGCAAAAGGGGTTAGCGTGATTCTATTGATACTCGTCATTGCGATTTACGCATTTTTTGCGAGTTGATGACTCTCTCACAAAGTGAACGAAAAGCTCAGATAGAAGCTAAGAAATGAATATAACGATATTACTCTTCTTCTTGGGCTGTATTGCTTGTTCCGCAGTAACGGGGCAGCCGTTGTTTAATTACAGTGACCCTGCACCATTTGGAAGCGAGACTAAGTATGCTCGTGAATCGGACAATGCCGCCATTGGAGAATGGTGGAACGTTAAGCTTAAAAGAGGGCTTACAGGCTACGACCAACGGGCCTCAAAATGGTTTCAGTCTGTTGACCGAGATCAGGCCTTAGCCTTCGCACTCTACACGCAAGATCATGGCGTCTTGAAGCTCACCGCTCAATGCTTCCCGCTGCTTCCGGATGAACCAAAGGTTGTCTCATTGGAATTTAAGGAAGATGGGCAGTGGGTCCCGATCGATAAACAGCCCGTACAATACCCAGGCTGGTCGGTGCATTTTCGAGTGGATGACTGGGACGGATCAAAGAACGTTCCCTATCGCTTAAGTTTAGGGGAGCTCTCTGAGTTCGAAGGCTTGGTGCGGGCAGATCCAATGAGCAAGGATACGATAGTTGTCGGGTCACTAAATTGTAATTCTCCAGTAGATAAGGAATTCGATACTAGAAAACAAACGATTGATAACCTCAAATATCATGATCCGGACTTACTGTTCTTTGCTGGTGACCAAAACTACACTCATGATGAAGCTACTTATGGATGGCTGCAATTTGGCGTACAATTTGCAGAGGTAATGAAAGACCGCCCTACAATTTGTATTCTCGACGACCACGATGTTGGCCATCCTAACATTTGGGGGGAAGGTGGCAAAGCGTCTTCAGGTATCAAAGGAGCGTCAGATGGTGGTTATATGTTTCCCGCTTCCTTTGTTCAAATGGTGGAGCGTCAGCAGACTTGGAATCTACCAGACCCCTATGATGCGACTCCCATAAAGCAAGGAATTGGAGTCTACTATACAGATCTAAATGTTGGCGGCGTCAGTTTTGCTATTTTGGAGGATCGCAAATTTAAGTCGGCGCCCTTGGGTAATATACCAGAGATGGGACCCCGCCCAGACCACATAATTGATCCCTCCTATGATCGTGCGGCTGTGGATCTACTCGGGCTTAAGCTGCTAGGAGAGCGGCAACTAGATTTTCTCGATGTGTGGGCGCGTGACTGGGATGGGATCTCTATGAAAGCGGCTCTATCACAAACTGCTTTTTGCGGAGCCGTTCATATCCACGGCAATGAAGATGCCTCACGCTTACTAGCGGATCTTGATTGTAACGGCTGGCCACAGACAGCTCGCAATGAGGCTCTAAGAGCGCTACGCCGTACGCATGCTTCACACCTATGCGGGGACCAGCACCTTGCGGTGACTGTTCGGCATGG
>QXZH01000005.1 GCA_009886465.1 Opitutaceae bacterium | reverse complement strand
GCAAACCGGAATTGATCTGACCGCGAAAAATACTAAAGAAAACCCTTTACACCCGACTGACTCCTCCATTTCATCCCGCCCTCTTCAAGCAACTGCTCAAGCTTGACGCAAATTAGATACAATTTATTGCAGGGTGGAGCAGCCCGGTAGCTCGTCAGGCTCATAACCTGAAGGTCACAGGTTCAAATCCTGTCCCTGCACCCATTTTAAAGCCCTTTAGATTAGCTCTAAGGGGCTTTTTGATTATAAGATGCGGATCGAATAAAAAATTTACGCCTCTCAAAATGAAGCTGGCAAATGCAATATCGGCCTAACGAGCTGCCTAGAGATTGACCATTTTTTACTAAAAATGTCCTCAGATTGCATTTGATTTCTGTCCGAACTTGAAAAAGTGCAAACTGCGAACATGGTATTTTTTAATGTCCGCGTTCACACAAAATCGCACTGACGGCTACAAGCCTCTTTTCTTCATATTCTGTTTATTTGCACTAGGCTGGATCACCTTGCTTCTCTATGCGGGTGGTATGACTACTAGCATCAAAGCTGGCATGGCATTTCTCGATTGGCCGCTCTCCAATGGTTCAGTCAATCCTGCGGGTTGGCTTACTGAGTCTGACAAAATGGCTGAGCACAGTCACCGCCTACTTGGGATGAAAATCGGCCTCCTCTCTATTGGACTTTTCTTGTGGACTTATTTACGAGAATCACGCCACTGGGTGCGCACCCTCGCGCGAGTTCTTCTTTGGGTCGTTATACTTCAGGGCCTACTTGGCGGAGCGCGCGTGCGATTCGATCAACTCAACATAATGAGTGATCACAATCTGGTCGCGCAGAGCTTTGCCGTAATACACGCCTGCGGAGCTATGGTCGTGCTTGGCATTTTAGTGACACTCACCCTAGCGAGCACAAGGCGCTGGATCGAAGCCGGAGCGGGTCTAAATGTCCAGCAACCTCTAGGCGTCAAACGCTGGGGGATCATCTCGACAGTTGCCATCTTTCTACAAATCCTCGTCGGCGCCATCATGCGCCATGCTGACGCTGGACTTGCGTTGGTTAAGTTCCCCATGTCGACCGCCACTACCTGGCTTCCAACTTACTGGAACTTCGATGTGAGCGTCCACTTTGCCCACCGAATCGGTGCGATCATAGTCACCGTTATCCTACTCGTTTTCCTTTGTAAGCTCTGGGGCTCTCCTACCGCTAAGCGAGCGCTCGGCTACGGCGCCCTGTTCCTTGCAGTCATTCTTGGGCTACAAATCTCCCTAGGTGCGCTCACTATCTGGACAGTAAAAAATCCTTACGCTGCGACCGCACACCACTTGGTAGGTGCTTTTCTACTTGCCAGCACCTGGGGGCTAACTTTTCTAGCACATCATTCTGGACAACCTTGTCACACGAAGCCCGCCAAATAGAACATTTCCAAATTGAGCTTACCTGAAACAGAGCATAACGTGATGACTAGCGATGCATCCGATTCCGCCCTCTCTTTGCGCGAACGTGTTAATGGCTATTACGAGTTAACTAAGCCGCGCTTAAGTTTCATGTCAGTCGTGACAGCGATCATCGGCTATCTTGCTGCTGACCCCAGTCGCGACTTCGGTGTTCTGGCGAGCTTGATCATCGGCACCTCTCTCGCTGCAGGTGGTGCAGCCGTACTAAACCAGTGGTTAGAGCGCGAAGCCGACGCTAAAATGGATCGTACTAAATACCGCCCTATTCCCTCCGGGCAGATCTTACCTTACAATGCTTTGATGTTCGGGCTCGGACTTAGCATTTTCGGATCTTACCTACTCTATGCTGGTGCGAACCCACTTGCGGGCCTCTTGACGGTCACAACTGTAGCCTCTTATGTCTTACTCTATACTCCGCTTAAAAGATTAACCACTTGGAACACCCTGATCGGTGCAATCCCTGGTGCCCTACCCCCGCTGATCGGTTGGGCTGCAGCCGAGGGACGTATCTCAACTCTCGGGTGGATACTCTTTGCGGTTCTATTCCTCTGGCAGATGCCTCACTTCTTCGCCATCGCCTGGACTTACCGCAAAGAATACCAAAAAGGTGGCTTTGTCATGCTTTCAAACGCTGACGAAAACGGCGCTGCCGTCGCACGCCAATCCTTCGCCTTTGCAATTGCACTCGTTGTTAGTACGCTTTTGCCAACTTTACTCGGCTATGCCAGCTTGGGTTACGGTGCCGTTGCCGTTATTACCGGTTGCTACTTACTGCGTCCTGCATGGCTTTTTCTAAATACAGAAAAGAGAGATGCCTCCGCACGCCGTCTATTTATTTCTTCAATTTTCTACCTGCCAGCACTGCTCATTCCGCTAGTTTTAGACCTCTGGCTGATTTAAATACATAAACTTAACTTCAGGGTGAAATTATTTAACGACTACTGGAACTGTTCGTAATTACAAAATAGATTTACTGGTAATCCTTATCGATAACTTAGTCAACATCAGGCAAAATACCAAGTCGGTATGCACTTATAGTTTAGAGAAATATAATACCTAGCTAGGAGGATTAGTTCTACTTCCAGCTGTCTATAATTATAAAAATCGAAGTATTTTATTATGACTTTCACCGAATCACTTCCCACATTAAACGCCTGTCTCAACGCAACGGCCACGATCCTACTCACTACGGGTTTTATCTTCATCAAGACTGGCCGCGAAAAAGTGCACCGCACTTGCATGGTTTCGGCCTTCGGCGTCTCAGTAATTTTTCTATTTTTCTACGTTCTTCACAAATGGCTAGTGCAGGGAGTGCACACACCTTTCGGCGGCGAAGGTGCCTGGCTTAATATTTATTACACCATGCTCGTCACCCATATTATACTCGCCATTTTAATCGTTCCGTTGGTGCTGACGACACTTACCCTAGCAATCCGCGGTAAACGAGATAGACACAAAGCTTGGGCTCGTTGGACCTTCCCAATTTGGTATTACGTGTCAGTCACTGGAGTCCTTATTTATATGTTTCTCTACGTTTGGTGGTAACAGAGAGGAGACTTTGCTGGTTAGAGCACATCGCCTTCAATTTGACCTGCTAGAAAACGCGCCGCCCGATTCCGTTGGGCCGCCAATCGCTATTGTCTAAACCCTGTGGGAGCACAAAATATCGTGGCTACAACTTTCACAGGCTCTATTCCACCGTCATCACGCCCCGCATACCGGCGAATAAATGGGCGGGAAATGAACATAAAAATTCATAGTCGCCAGATTTGTTTGGTGCCGTGAATTCGATCGTATCGCTCTCGCCAGAGCCAAGCAGGTTCGTATGGGCAAGGATCTGATCTTCAAATTGGACGGGTATATACTCATTGTCACGCGCTGCAGCCGCTGCGGTGGCAAATGCACCAGAATCGACGTTTGCTTTCAGGAAGACGACATTGTGCCCCATTACGGCTTTGGGCATTTTCCCGACATTGCGAAAGTTTACCTTCACTAGACCACCGGCTGGCACGGAGAATGCATCAAGATTATACCTCATGCGGTCATTACCCATCATCTCAATCACGGTAACGCCACCTATTACAGAAACGGGATTGTAGGGTGGTTCTACGCTATCTTCTGCCTGAACGTCGCTATGGCCATGGTTATGGTGGCTGAGATCGCTTGCAGAATCACCACAAGCTGTGAATATAAGCGGGAGCACGAGTGCAAAATAAGTAAGTTTCATGAGACGATTCTAGCTGAAAAGTGGAATTCGTCGAGTATCAGAACGATGGCCCAGGTCAATTTAGGCACCTATCGAATTTACTAATACTAACATTAGCAAAACTGATGCTTGAATAAGGTTGAAGATAATCTTGTCACTCGCCTTGCCGAAACTTACTTCATATCATATAAGTAATCTGTAGTATAGCAGTCCACTCATTAAACAACAAACTCACTGTATCTCGTGAAGCACATTTCAAGCGGACTCACCCGCTGCATACAATTTTTAAGCGCCTTCATGACCGTTCTTTTTTTGGGCGGTTGTAATCTGGATACTCGGATGACAACTTTTGTCACAAAGGGACCAGTTGCGGAGACACAGTATGATTTATTCATGCTCACCGTGTGGGTAACGCTTGGCATCTTCATAGCAGTGGGCGGGGCTTTCGCCTTT
Organism: Opitutaceae bacterium; assembly: GCA_009886465.1. Taxonomy (GTDB): domain Bacteria; phylum Verrucomicrobiota; class Verrucomicrobiia; order Opitutales; family Coraliomargaritaceae; genus Thalassobacterium. The sequence goes on along the minus strand of QXZH01000005.1, from coordinate 34,985 downwards.
GCTATAATAAAATTCCGCGAGCGTCCCGATGATGAACGACCAATGCCTTCGCAAGGGCACGGCAACCCGCTGGTCGAGATCGGTTTGATCGGTGCTTCGATTCTATTGCTGGTTATTATTGCCGTGCCTACACTACAAGGCATCTGGTACACACACGATACACCGGAAGACCCTGAGAGTTTTATGGGCGCTTGGTATAGTGGTGAGGAGTTAGCCGAAGAAGAAGCTGATAATCCGCTCATCGTTAAGGTGATCGGTTACCAGTGGTGGTGGGCATTCGAATACCCACAACTAGGTATCACGACCGCCAATGAAATGGTCATTCCTGCTGGCAAGGTCGTTCACATAGAACTACGTTCATTCGATGTCATCCACTCTTTCTGGCTTCCACGAATCGCGGGTAAGGTTGACTTGATACCCGGTCGCACAAATTCAATGTGGATTCAAGCGGGTGATAATTTCCTTCGGTGGAAAGAAAAACAAGGTGTCGCAGGCCCTGAGGAGGAAAGTCCTGCTTTACGCGCTGACTACGCTGCCTATTTAGAGGAAGAAATTCACAATTACTATTATGGTCAATGCGCTGAATATTGCGGTGATTCCCACGCTCGCATGCACTTCCGTGCGACCGTGGTGGACAATAAAGAATTTGCCGAATGGGTGATCGATGAGCGCACTGGACATGGCACGCCCGACGGCAAGACATGGGACGATTGGTATGCCGCCTACGCAGACAATCCCGATTCGTTAACTGGAGATTTGAACGAGGGGCTCAAACTTTTTATGGGGCGCGCAAAATGTGCCACCTGCCACGTTGTCAAAGGCAATCCGCGTGCACTTGGCGTTGCAGGGCCTAACCTCACTAATGTCGGCTCTCGCATGTCGATTGCGGCAGGCTGGCTTAACCATCGTATCGAGGAAGACGGTAGTATCGATCTCGAAAAACAATACGACAACTTTTACAAGTGGATCAAAGAAACAGACGTCGTTAAGCCAGGTAACCGTATGTGGAAAGCAGGCGGCGGAGGCATCGGCGAACTAATTGACGAAAACGGCGAACTCGCACTCTTGACCGAAGACGAGATCCACAAGCTTTCACTTTACCTTCAATCTCTCAAGTAGGCCCTTCTCATGAGTCAAACAGAAACAGAAATACACGCCCCCAGCACTACCCAAGCACCGAAGACGCATGAGCTCAAGCCAGAGCCCAGCCAACTCGGCTTCATGCGTCCCGATCATAGCAAGAGCGTGATCATGGACTGGCTGACAACGGTCGATCACAAAAAGATCGGTATCATGTATGGCGCCATTGCCCTCTTCTTTCTATTAGTGGGTGGCTTTGAAGCCCTCATCATTCGTACGCAGCTAGCGTTTCCAGAAAACGATCTAATCTCGGCACAGCGCTACAACCAGTTGTTTACAATGCACGGCACGACGATGATTTTTCTCGCGATCATGCCACTCAATGCTGCCTTTTTTAACTTTCTCGTGCCTCTGCAAATCGGTGCGCGCGACGTGGCCTTCCCTCGAATTAATAGCTTTAGTCTTTGGGCTTTTGTAGCGGGTGCGATTGTGATCAATTTTGGCTGGGTTCTACAAGCCCTACAAGTCATGGGGCTCTTCGAAGCTAGTGGCCCCACTGCTGGCATGACCGACCTCGCTCCCGCAATGGGTTGGTTTGGCTACGCACCTTTGACCGGCACCAACTTTACGGGTGCAGGCACAGACTTTTGGATCATGGGCTTGCAGATACTCGGCATCGCCTCGCTCTCTGCTGCCATGAATTTTGTTGTTACTATCGTTAACATGCGGGCCCCAGGCATGAAGATGATGCGCATGCCAGTATTCACATGGATGACACTAGTCGTATCCCTTCTGATCGTATTCGCTTTCCCAGCTATCACCATTGCGCTTGGTCAGTTGATGTTCGACCGCTGCTTTGGTACTAACTTTTTTGTGGTTGCTGGTGGCGGCCAACCGATTCTTTGGCAACACCTGTTCTGGATCTTCGGCCACCCCGAGGTTTACATTCTCGTGCTACCCGCTATGGGCATCATCTCCGAGATACTACCAGTATTTTCTAAAAAGCCTCTCTTTGGTTATTCCATCGTAGTCTTCTCAGGTGCCGTGATTGGTTTCCTGGGATTCGCAGTCTGGTCACACCATATGTTCACAACGGGTTTAGGTAAGGTAGCCACAGCGGCCTTCTCTCTTCTAACTATGGCGATTGCCGTGCCGACGGGAGTTAAGATTTTCAACTGGATCGGCACTCTTTGGGGCGGGCGCGTTCGTTTCAGCGCACCAATGATCTTCTCACTTGGTTTCGTCTGGATGTTTATGATGGGCGGTTTTTCTGGCATCATGCACTCATCGGCACCCGCTGATGCTCAGCAGCAAGACAGTTACTTCGTGATTGCTCACTTCCACTACGTCGCGATTGGTGGTATCTTCCTCGCTGTCGTTGCTGGTATCTATTTTTGGTTACCAAAGATGATCGGTAAGATGTGGAAGGGTAATCTCAGTACATGGGTAGCAATTTTCTCTACAGTCGGTCTAAACGTCACCTTCTTTCCCATGCACTTCCTCGGCTTGCTTGGTATGCCACGCCGTACGCACACCTATCTCGAGGGCTTTGGTTGGGAAACTTACAATCTAGTCTGTACTATTGGTGCTTACATCTTGGCCTTTGGTATCTTGCTACTCGTTGTCGACATCATTCGCTGCTTCCGCAACGGGGAACCTGCAGGCAATGACCCTTGGGACGCTCGTACACTTGAGTGGGCAACGACTTCTCCACCCCAAGTTTACAATTTTGCAAAGACTCCGATCATCCCTGCTCGTGACGCTCTCTGGGAAGACAAATATGGCCCTGAAAACCGCAAGATCACTCATGAAGATGATCATGGGCACGGGATCCACATGCCTAGCCAATCTTGGATGCCCTTCATCGCTGCACTGGGTTTTATTCCGGTCGGGCTTGGCATGTCGCTGATGCAAGCAGGTGTCCCTTACATGGGCTATGTTGCCATTTTCGGCCTGCTAGTTCTCGGTTTAGGTATCGCACTTTGGGCAATTGAAGGCCCTGGGGGTTACCACATGCATCCTGAAGTCGATGCTGCCTAATCTAATTCCTCATTTTTCCATATTTCAATTTTCAGCTTTTCTACAATTTAGCTTTTTAAAATAATGTCTGACACAGAGCACCAAGAGGACGGCCACGGCAGTCTGGTTATCAATAACAAGAAACTACTCATGTGGCTCTTCCTCGGATCGGACTGCATGTTTTTTGGTACGCTCATTTCGACGCACTTGATCTATCGTAAGCTCTACCCTGAGTCCTACGATCCTTTACTGGTTTTTGACCTAGAGCTAACTTCGGGCTCTACCTTCATTCTATTAATGAGCTCAGTCTTAATGGCACTGGCAGTATCTGCGATGCATAAGGGAGAGTTGAAGAGCTTCCGTCTTACTACAATTGGAGTCATTTTCTGTGGCCTTATTTTCTTGGCCTGCCAGGTTTATGAATTTGCCCACTTTACGAACGAGGGTCTCACCCTTTCGACTAACACCTTTGGATCAACTTTCTACATGATGACGGGCACGCATGGTGTCCACGTTGCGATTGGAGTTTTCTGGTTAATCTGCCTCTACTTCTATTCCTATACAGGCAAAATGGACGCCCATGAAAGCGCGGTCGATGTAGAGGTAGCTGGATTGTATTGGCACTTCGTCGACATCGTCTGGATTATCATTTTCACGGCAGTTTATCTCATCGAATACATCCCTGGGCTACGCTAATTTTTTCACCATGACAGACACTGATTACACTCCAATACCCGTAGCTCAGGATAGCCATAAAGATACCGAAACCAAAAGGTATCACACTTTCGTTAATCTGGCGCTCGCCCTTGCCGCCATCACTGGTATCGAACTGGTTCTGGTTTACATGCCCTTCCACCCGATATTTATCTTCAGTACGCTGCTAGCTCTATCGCTGTTCAAATTTGTCGCTGTGGTTGCTTGGTTTATGCACTTAATCTACGATAAATTGATTCTAACGCTAGCTTTTGGCACAGGAATGGTCATCGCGACTGGTACCTTCGTAGCGCTCGGCTTTTTGTTGTCACGCAATTGGGTGGATGTGGACGCAATCACTCAGTTCTGATTTCTAGCGTGCAGGTTCCTACCCGAAGCGTGCAGGCTGACCACCTACAAGTCTAAGTTGCAGGTAGAGATAAGGAGCAAGCTAGCCTTATACGTTTTATAATCGTCTCTGGGCATAACGGACATATCCTTCACAAGATGCAACTCCACTGGCATACTGAACCATTTCTACTCATCACCCTACTGGGTGCGGGCTGGTTGTATGCTATAGCGATTGGGCCACTACGAAACCGAATCGCTACGGGAACCAATTTCCCGCTGCGCCAATGCATCTTGTTTTATTTAGGTCTAGTTATCACTTATCTCGCGGTCGGCTCCCCTCTTGACCAACTGGGCGAACAATTCCTCTTCAGCGCGCACATGCTGCAACACATGTTGCTCATTTATACCTCTACAACTCTATTTATTTATGGTACGCCCGCATGGCTAATAGATTGGTTGCTCAAGCCCAAACCATTACGGAAAATCATGAGCGTTCTTACGCATCCTGCCTGCGGCGGCTTGCTCTTTACTTTCGTCTACACAGTCTGGCACGTACCCGCACTCTACGAAGCGGCGCTACAAGATAAACGCATCCATATACTCGAACACTGGACTATGTTCTCACTCGGGCTCATCATGCTTTGGCCTTATTTGACGAATTCGACGCTTGTGTCCCGCCCAGGCTATGGGATTCGTATGCTCGCAATCTTTCTTCTAATGGTCGGGCAATTGCCCGTATTCGCCTTCCTCTCTTTTGCGGGCGAAGCAATCTATCCTACCTACATTTGGGCACCTCGAATCATCAATCTGGATCCTCTCAACGACCAGATTCTTGGCGGAATCATTATGAAAGTCGTGAATATGGGTTTTTCTCTTACAATTCTAGCAATCTCCTTTTATAATTGGGCAAGAAGTGAGGAATCCGACGATCCAGTCACCTCCTAGCTACAGATAAGCCATCTATTTAAAATCAGCTAAATGACCTGGGAAATTCTATTCATTTTCGGACTGCTCGCCTTTGCGATAGTTAGCTTTATTTGGGAGCGCATTTCTGCCGACCTAACTTCACTAACGGTATTCGGCATTTTATTGTTTGTTAGTATGCTCACTAAAAGCGATGCATTGCCGACACTGGAGGCAACACTAGGCGTATTCGGAAACTCTGCCCCACTGACCATTGCGGGTATGTTTATCGTCAGCGCGGCACTTGAGCGGACAGGCGCAATTGACCTAATAACTGGCTACTTGAGGAAACTTGTTAAACTACCCTACCGCGGCTTCATGTTTATTATGATTCTTGGTGTGGCGGGTGTTTCAGCCTTCGTCAACAACACGCCTGTCGTCATCGTGCTTATGCCGGTCATCCTTTCACTCTCTCGTGAAATGGGTGTGGCTTCCTCCAAGCTCCTGATTCCGCTTTCCTACGCATCGATTTTTGGTGGTACCTGTACTCTACTAGGCACAAGTACTAACCTCCTAGCTAGTGGCATCTTATTGGATGCGGGTCATGCTCCAATTGGTATGTTTGAATTGGCATCCGTTGGACTACCGATTCTAGCCTTCGGGTCGATCTACTTGGTTCTCTTTGGCAACAAACTACTGCCACACCGTGAGACGCTTACATCAATCCTGAGCGATGAAGAGCGAAAAGAATTCATTACTGAAGCTTTTATTCGCGCAGGTTCCGATCTTCACGGGAAAACAGCCAAGGAAGGCGAGCTCCTCAAACATGGTATCCGCTTGTTAGAAATTGTTCGCCACGGTATCGCAGTGCCTGGCGACCCAAGAGATCATCAACTACAATATGGCGATCGCTTAGTTCTAGCCTGCCGCCCTTCAGGTGTAGCCGAAGCCCATTCGATGAAGGGCATAACTATCCAAACCGAACTGGCCGAGGGCCTAGAAACTATTGTCACCGACGAAGGTGCATTGGTCGAAGGTGTGGTGGCACCACACGCATCGATTACTGGTTCAACCCTTGGCGAGATCAACTTCCGCCAACGCTTCCGTATGGTTGTGGTGGCTGTACACCGTAAAGGCACCAACCAACGCGAGCGCCTTTCTAACTTACGCCTGCAAGCGGGCGACACGCTACTCATGATGGGCTCAACCGCATCGATTGATTCTTTGGCCAATAGCGACGAAATCATTATCCTCGACCGCCCACGCGTGCCCGCCCGTAGCCTGCGTATCAAGATGCCCATCGCCATCGCTACGACCATCGGCATCGTTACCATGGCTACACTCAATCTTGTCCCGATTGTATCCGCAGTTTGCCTTGGCGTCGCCATCATATTATTGACCGGCTGTATGAAGGCGAAAGATGCCTACGCATCTGTCGAATGGAGTATCTTAATAATTATCTTTGGAATGCTCGCACTTGGCCAGGCAATGGACTCGACAGGAGCTAGCCTATTGATTGCCGAAAATATGACTGGTTTAGTTGGTCAATTCGCGCCTGAACATCTGCAAAACGTCATCATGCTCGCGTTAATCTACGTAATCACTTCGACCTTTACTGAGTTTCTATCCAATAATGCAGCCGTCGCCTTGATGATACCGATTGCGCTAGGAATCGCGGTGACATTAGGTGTCGACCCACGTCCTTTTGTTGTCGCCAGCTGTATTGCGGCCTCAGCCAGCTTTGCTACACCTATTGGTTATCAAACTAATACTTACGTCTACGGCGTCGGGGGCTATCGCTTCTTCGATTTCACGAAAGTCGGGCTTCCGCTGAACCTCATATGTTTCGTGGTCACCGTGACCGTAGTGCCGATTTTTTGGGACTTTTAAGCGATCTCAAAATTGTGAGGGTCTAATTGTGAACGGATCAAAAGGAAGAAGAAAAAATCACATTCTACCCATTGTATTCATGAATTTATACCCATTTAATCTCATTCAACTAGATTAGATGTAATACATCTCAACGTCGGCATCTTTAACAATAAAGTCGTCCAGAGTGTATGCACGCACCTTAGCTTCAAAGCATTCTCCCACATCACTCCAAATCGAAGCCACGCGGGCGCCAGAATGGCCAGAATCCTCAAAACTACGCTCCAGTAGTTCGCCGTCTACCGCTTCCACTATTTGAGTTAGCGAGATCTTTCGTGGGGCACGTGCCAAGGCGTATCCACCTTGCTTGCCCCGCTTACTTACAATCAATCCTGCGCCACGTAATTCATTGAGAATCTGAACCAAATAATTGGCTGGGATCACCTCTGCAGCAGCCAAGGTCTCGATGTGCGCAAGTTTATCCTGCCCGTAAGTACGGCCAAGTTGTGCCAAGACACGGCAAGCATATTCTAGTTTATGGGAAAGCTTCACGGCTATTAACTTAGGCTCATGACTATAGAAGTAAACTTAAAAGCTAAATAGTCATTTTTTCCCAATATTTACCCAAAAATCAGTCCTTCTCTAGGGATTCTTGGAAGTAGAAAAAAAGAGGGTAAATATACTTTTTAAAATACTGATATACAGTTATTTAAAAAATAAACGAAACGAGCATTTTTTAGTAGCCAGTGACCACCAATCTTCCTATAAATATTAAACTTATGTCAGAAGATACAAAGCCCGAAAATTTAAAAGCAAAACCAGCCTCCGATGCGGCCAAAAACGATGTTTACGACTCGTCTAAGATCCAGAAGCTCGAAGGTCTCGAAGGTGTACGCAAGCGTCCCGACATGTATATCGGCGACACTAACGAGCGTGGCCTCCACCACTGCGTATTTGAAATCGTGGACAACTCGATCGACGAAGCCCTCGCGGGTTATTGCTCGGAGATCACCGTGAGTATTCACAACGACGGCTCCTGCTCGGTCGAAGATGACGGTCGAGGCATCCCTGTCGACATACACCCTAAATACAAGATCCCCTCACTCGAGCTAGTCATGACCAATCTCCACGCGGGTGGTAAATTCGGCAAGGGCGCATATCAAGTCTCAGGCGGTCTTCACGGCGTCGGGGCCAAATGCGTTAATGCGGTCTCAGATTGGTTTGAAGTTGAAGTCCGCCGCGACGGTAAGGTCCACAAAATGGAATTCTCTCGCGGGAAAACTACCTCAAAGATGAAGGTCATCGGCGATACAAAGCGTACGGGCACACGCATCGCCTTCTCGCCTGACCCGCAGATTTTCCTCACGACTCGTGATTTTAAGTTCGAGCTACTCGGCAAGCGCCTACGGGAGCTCGCCTTCCTCAATCCTGGCATAAAAATTACCTTCGTCGATGAACGAATCAACAAAACCGAGTCCTTCATCTTCAAAAATGGTATCGCGGAATACGTCACCTTTCTTAACGAAAATAAGAACGTCCTCCATCCCGACCCGATCAGCTTCCATGGCGAAGCGCCGACACCCAACCCTGACCTCGACGCTAACATAGTTGTGGATGTCGCTTTCCAATATAACGACAGCTACAATGACCAAATCTACGCCTACGCAAATTCGATTCACAATATTGAAGGTGGCACACACCTTTCTGGCTTCCGCACCGCATTGACTCGCGTAATTAATGCCTACGGAAAGGCCAATAATCTGATCAAGGACAAAGAACCGAACCTCTCTGGTGAAGACGCCCGTGAGGGCCTCACAGCCATCGTCTCTGTCAAGGTCCCAGAACCACGCTTCGAAGGTCAGACTAAAACCAAGCTATCCAACGGAGAGGTTGACGGCATCGTGCAAAAAATAACTGGCGAAGAGCTCAAATATTATTTCGAAACTAACCCACAGGTCGCTAAAAGATTGATAGATAAATGCCTCAACGCCGCACGTGCTCGCGAGGCTGCTCGTAAAGCCCGCGAAACAGTTCGCAAGGGCGCACTTTCCTCTGGCGGCCTTCCTGGTAAGCTTGCGGATTGTTCTTCCAAGGATCCCGCAATGTCCGAGATCTACATAGTGGAGGGTGACTCTGCCGGTGGTTCGGCTAAGCAAGGGCGCGACCGAGCGACCCAAGCCATCCTTCCTATTCGTGGCAAGTTGCTAAATGTGGAAAAAGCCCGCCTCGACAAGGTGCTAGCTAATAACGAAATTCGCACCCTCATCACTGCGGTCGGAACTGGCATTGGCGATCATGAAGGAGACGGCGCCTTTGACGCGACCAAGGCACGTTACCACAAGATCATAATCATGACCGATGCCGACGTAGATGGGGCCCACATTCGCACCCTTCTCCTTACCTTCATTTTCCGCCAAATGAAGGGCTTAATCGAGGCTGGTTACGTTTACATCGCTCAGCCTCCGCTCTACAAGATCAAGCGTAAGCGCCGCGAGCAATACGTAGACAACGATCCACAACTCAACCGCATCCTTCTCGAACTTGGCACAGAAGATGTGACCCTAGTTCGCCTCCGTGACAAAAAGGAGCTAACCGGTGAAGTGATCGATCACCTCGTTGAGTGCATGTCCCGCCTTGAAATGATTGGTCGTGGCGTCGCACGCTACGGTTGTGATTTCGCCCAATACCTTGACCAGCACGATAGCGAAAACTACGCGCTACCCCGATACATAGTTCGTATCCGAACGGGCAATGAAGAAGAGTTTCGCTTCCTGAAAAACGACGACGACCGCATCGCCTTCCACGCCGAATTCGATCTAACCGACGAAGATGGCCACGGCACCGTCGTCCGCGAGATTGTAAGTGAAGATGGTGTCAAAGTGCAGCAACGCATTTCTCTTCATGAGATCTACGAGTCAACTGAGATGACAAAGCTCATCCGTGAAGTCGCTGATGAGGGGATGGACATTACCCAGTTCTCTAAAAGTGAAGAGCCTCGTTATCAAATCATTGAGAACAAAGGCGATGAAAAGAAAGAGAATATTATTGAGCTCCACTCCATCATCGAGCTGATCGAAAATGTCCGCGCAATTGGTCGCCGTGGCCTCAGTATTCAACGCTATAAAGGTCTTGGAGAGATGAATCCAAAACAGCTCTACGAAACCACAATGGATCCGAAGACACGCCGACTTCTTAAAGTCGATATCGCCGACGCCGCTATGGCCGACGGCATATTCTCCATGCTCATGGGCGAAGACGTCCCAAGCCGCCGCGCCTTCATCGAAGATAATGCACTCAACGTAGCTCACCTTGATGTCTAAAATCAATTAGGAATTAAAAATCAATCAGGATCACAGAATCGAAGTAATTTCTTCATTCTTAATTCCTATTTTTAATTCTTTAAAATACCGTTTTAAAATACCATGTCCGAAGAACTCACACCACACAATCCCGAGCATACACGCGCGGAAGTTACCAACATTACTGACATCATGCAGACGGCATACATCGACTATTCGATGTCTGTCATCGTTAGTCGTGCGCTGCCCGACGCCCGCGACGGGCTTAAGCCAGTGCAACGACGCATCCTCTACGCCATGTTACGCGAAGGTCTGCTCCATAACCGTCCCTTCGATAAGTGCGCTGGCGTGGTAGGAGAGGTTTTGAAGAACTACCACCCACACGGTGACAGTTCTGTTTACGATACTCTTGTTCGCCTCGCACAGCACTGGGTCATGCGTTACCCTTTAATCGTCCCGCAAGGTAACTTTGGTTCCATCGATGGTGATTCCGCTGCCGCCTACCGCTATACTGAGTGCAAGCTCGAAGGTATTGCCGAGGATTTACTCAAGGATATCGACGAAGACACCGTCGACTTTGTCCCCAACTACAAAGAAAGCTCTACCGAACCATCCGTCTTGCCAGCGTCATTGCCAAATCTTCTGATGAACGGTTCGACCGGTATCGCTGTTGGCATGACCACCAATATCCCACCGCACAATCTCCATGAGATCATCGATGCAACTATCGCCATCATCGACAACCCGAAGATTGAACTCGATGATTTGATTCAAATCATACCGGGCCCTGACTTCCCCGGCGGCGGCTTCATCCACGGTAAGATGGGCATCGATAGCTACCTCAAGACCGGCCGTGGTATCGTCCGCACACGCGGAATCGCCGAGGTCGTCGAAAGTGGCGGCAAGGAGGAAATTATTATCTCCGCGATTCCTTACAATGTAAACCGTGCCTCCCTCGTCATTCGTATCGCCGACTTGATCAAGGAGAAAGCTATCGATGGCATCTCCGATCTACGTGACGAGTCGACTGAAACGACACGGATAGTGATCGAACTCAAACGCGGAGCAATCCCCCGTGTCATCATCAACCAGCTCTACAAGAGCACGCCACTCGAAAGTTCCTTCGGTGTCATCCTCCTCGCGCTCGACAACCGTCGTCCCAAGCAAATGAACATCAAAGAGATGCTTACTTGCTACATCGACCACCGCCGTGATGTCATCTACCGCCGCACCGCCTTCCGTCTGCGAAAAGCCGAAGCCCGCGCCCACATCCTAGAAGGCTATAAGGTAGCCCTTGATAACATGGATGACTTTGTGAAAATCATTCGTGCGTCTAGGAATCGCGAAGAGGCCAAAAAGTCTCTCATGTCCAAATATCCACTCTCGGACATCCAGACAACCGCCATTCTCGAACTACGCCTCTACCAACTCACCGGCATGGAGCGCGGTAAAATAGAAGAAGAGTATCTTGCCCTCATGGCGCTGATCGAAGAGCTACGCTCGATCCTCGATAGTGAGCAAAAGCTACTCATGGTTATCAAAGATGAACTCGGCGAAATGAAGGAGAAATACGGTAACCCTCGCCGCTCCAAGATTCTCGCCATCGATGGAGATCTTTCAATGGAAGACATCATACCCAACGAAGGTTGTATGATCACAATCACGCACAAGGGCTTCATGAAGCGCACTTCGCTCGATGAATACCGATCGCAGAAACGTGGTGGCAAGGGTGTGATCGGATCTGGTCAATATGAGGACGATTTCGTCGAACACCTCTTCACAGCATCTACTCACGACTACATCATGTTCTTCATGAACAACGGGCGTGTTTACGTAGAAAAGGTGTATCACATTCCTGAAGGCAGTCGCACTGCCAAGGGTCGTGCTATCGCCAACATCATTGAACTACAAGCCGGCGAGAAGATCGCCGCGATGATTTGTGTCAAAGAATTCGTTGAGTCCGATCAACGCATCGTCCTAGCTACCGAAAAGGGTGTCACTAAAAAGACACTTCTATCCGACTACAAGAATCACCGAAAAGGCGGCCTTATTGGTATCAACATCGACGAGGGCGATAACCTCATTGGCGCCCGTCTGACCAACGGCAACGACGATGTATTGCTAGTAACAAGCAACGCTCAATCGATTCGCTTCCCTGAAACAGACCTTCGCGAACAAGGCCGCGCGACACGTGGCGTTCGCGGCATCAAGTTAAAGACCGAGAAGGACAAGGTCGTCGCGATCGAAATTGTCAACCCACGCGCAGAGGATGAGCCAGTCGGGGACGAGGAAGTCGAACCCAAGAAGCTACTCCTCATCGCTGGCGCCAACGGCCTCGGTAAGCGAACTGATTTCAGCGACTACCGCGTGCAATCACGCGGCGGTTCTGGTATTATAGCCATTAAATCCGATAAGGTCGCAGGCGCGCTTAGCGTAACCGAAGAAGATGAGATCATGATGTTCACTAAGAAAGGCCAAGCCGTTCGCAGCCCTATTAACACTGTCCGCGTAACTGGTCGCGCAGCTAGCGGCGTCAAGCTGGTCAACCTAGCTAATAAGGACGAGTTAATCGGCATTAGCAAAGTCATTGCGAGCGAAGAGGAAGAGTCCGGTGAAGAGGACGAAGGTTCTCAAACCTCCGAAGGCGATACGTCCTTAGAATCATCGGCACAGGAGGAAACAACTGGAGAATAATTACTCGATTTGATTAAGTCCAAAAATAGGCTTGATTCACTTATCAGCAAGGGCATGTTTTCGTTCTCTCAAATTGGACGGTTAGCTCAGCTGGTTAGAGCACTTCGTTTACACCGAAGGGGTCGTGGGTTCGAATCCCTCACCGTCTACCATACTAACGTCGAATCGGAGATTAAGTAATTAATCACCGTTCCATTATGCGCCACACAATATCAATCCTCGTCGAAAATAAATTCGGAGTTCTCACCCGCATCGCTGGAATGTTCAGCGGTCGAGGTTTCAACATAGAGACTCTGAATGTGGGCCCGATGATGGATAGCAAGCTTTCGCGCATAACTGCGACTATTGTGGGCGACGCTGACAATCTAGACCAAGCGATCAAGCAGGTTAACAAACTGATCAACGTGCTAGAGGTGACAAACTTTGCCGATGGCCAAGCGACTGAGCGCGAACTCGTCATGCTCAAAGTCAATGCATCTGCGGGCCAACGCTCCGAACTCATGCAAGTCTGCGATATTTTCCGCGCCAAGATCATCGATGTTTCACCAGAGAGCGTTAACATCGAGATGACAGGCAATGGCAACAAAGTAACAGCATTTCTCAACTTAATCGAGCCCTACGGTATCGTCGAGATGGCGCGCACTGGAAACCTCGCACTTAAGCGCGGCTAATAAGTTTTACTCGGATATCTCCTTTCGAAACATTCCGGATTTGTTCACTCAGGAGCCAAAGGGCACCCTTTTCAATCACCCCCATTCGGGGCAAATTTTATTTTTACCATCTCCGCGCTTTCGCGCTAAATAACAATTTCATTAACCAGGGAGCGCAATAAAGGCTTCCACAAACAACGATAAATATGCCTGCTAAAGTCTATACAGATAAAGACGCCGACCTTCGAGTCATCAAAAAAAAGACCCTCGCCATCATTGGTTACGGTTCACAGGGTCACGCACACGCCCAAAACCTTAAGGACAGTGGTCTCAATGTAATCATTGGCCTCTACAAAAAAAGCAAGTCCGCACCCGTTGCACGCAAACAAGGTTTCAAAGTTTACGAAACTGCTGAAGCTGTAAAGCTCGCTGACATCATCATGATTGCTGTGCCCGATATGAAGCAGGCTGAGGTTTACGAAAACGATATCCTTCCTAACTTGGAAAAAGGAAAAACTCTGGCTTTCACTCATGGCCTTGCCATTCATTTTGGTCTAATCGACGCACCCAAGGGCATCGACGTTATCATGGTCGCTCCTAAGGGCCCTGGACACGTTGTTCGTAGTCAATACGTTGAAGGCAAAGGTGTTCCAGCTCTCATCGCGGTCAACAAGGGATCTTCCCGTGAAGCGAAAAAAGTTGCCCTTGCATGGGCAAAGGGAGTAGGCGGCACACGTGCAGGCGTCATCCAGACAACTTTCAAGGAAGAATGCGAAACCGACCTCTTCGGTGAGCAAGCGGTTCTTTGCGGTGGTGCCTCGGAACTCGTCATGGCCGGCTTCGATACACTTGTTGAAGCAGGTTACCAACCAGAAATGGCTTACTTCGAGTGCTTGCACGAGTTGAAGCTTATTGTCGACCTCATGGTTGAGTCAGGTGTTTCTGGCATGCGTTTCTCCATCTCCGAAACAGCAGAATGGGGCGACTACATCTCGGGCCCACGTGTAATCAACGCATCCTCACGTAAGGCGATGAAGGCAATCCTTAAGGATATCCAAACTGGTAAATTCACCAAGAACTGGGTCAATGAATACAAGGCTGGCCTTCCAAGATACAAGCAGTTCATCAAGGACGGACAAAACCATCCAATCGAAAAGACAGGCGAGCGCCTTCGTTCGCTCATGCCTTGGGTCAAAAAGCGCAATATTGGTGGTTCTCAAGCCTCCTATAACTAAGAAATTTCATATTTGAAACTTTTAGCGGTCGTCGGAATAGTCTGACGATCGCTTTTTAGTTTATGACTGCCACTACATTCATCGCAACTCGCAAGAGTCCGCTTGCTCTCAAGCAGACGGAGATGGTGCGTGCATGCTTAGCAGAAAAGCTACCTGAAGGAAGCTATGAGAATCTAGAACTCTCTACACAAGTAGACGAACGTCTGAACTGGTCGCTTGAAAAACGTGGCGGGATCGGGCTTTTTACCAAAGAGCTGGAAGATTCCCTTATCCAGGGACGCGCCGAGCTAGCAGTTCACAGCGCGAAAGACATGCCAACCACATTGCCGGAGGGACTCGCCATCGCTGGCTACCTGTCACGAGCTCGGGTCAATGACGTCCTTGTTCATCGCAAAGACTCCCCCAACCCACAAACCATCGCCTCCAGCAGCCCGCGTCGCCGAGTTCAAGCTGGCCTCCTTTATCCAGAAGCAAATTGGACAACTATTCGTGGTAACGTCGGCACTCGCTTGCGAAAAATCGCAGCCGGCGAATGCGATGCCAGCCTACTCGCTGCAGCCGGTCTCGATCGCCTAGACATCGCAGCATTCGACGGCCTCGAGTTTCTGGAGCTAGCCGTAGAACAAGTCGTCCCCGCCCCTGGACAAGCGGCCATTGCTGTGCAGTGCCGAACCGAGGACCTCGCTAAATACAAAGACCTCTTCTGCACTGACACTAAACTAGCCGTCACCTTAGAAAAAGCCTTCCTAAAACGACTCGGGAGCGGTTGCCAGATCCCTGTCGGTGCTTACTATAAAGAAGGTCTCTTTCGCATCTATCATCCAGAAGTTGGGCACCGCACTTTCGAGATCACGCTAACAGCACTCGATCAGGTTGAGCCCGAGCTCGAGCTTGTCATGGAGCAGCTCGCTATTACTTAAAGTATGTCAGTTAAAGGAAAGGTTTATCTAATTGGCGCAGGCCCTGGGGATCCAGGTCTCGTTACTGTCCGCGCACGTGAGCTGCTCGAGCTCGCTGATGTCATCGTTTACGACTATCTCGCTAACTCAAAACTACTCGATTGGACAAAACCAGACTCCGAGAAGATCTACGTAGGCAAGAGCGCAGGTCGCCACTCCATCCCGCAGGATGAGATCGAAGAGATTCTCGTCGACCGTGCCAACAAAGGAAAACAAGTCGTCCGCCTTAAAGGTGGTGATCCCTACGTATTTGGTCGAGGTGGAGAAGAAATCGAAGAGCTACAAATCGATAAAATCCCCTTCGAGGTCGTCCCGGGTGTGACTGCAGCCCTCGCCACGGCCGCATACACTGGCATTCCCCTCTCTCACAGGGATTACAGCTCTGCTATTACCTTTCTAACCGGTCACGAAAATCCGGAAAAACACACACTCAGTATTGACTTCAGAGTGTATGCCAAAACTAAAGGCACACTCTGTCTCTACATGGGCGTCGGTCAATTACCACGGATCACTACCGAGTTAAAAGAAGGCGGCATGGTTGGAACTACACCCGTTGCTATAGTCGAATGGGCCACACTCAACCGGCAACGCTCCGTTTACGGCACCCTAGACACCATTGTAGAAGATCTCGAGGCCTCTGGTCTCGGTGCACCCTCCATGATCATTATTGGCGAAGTCGTTGCCCATAGAGCCAAAACCGAATGGTTTGAAGGTCGTCCACTCTTTGGTAAACGTATCGTCGTCACACGGGCCCGAGAGCAGGCTGGTCAACTCACGCAAATGCTCGCCGATCAAGGTGCCGAAGTTATCGAGCTTCCTTTTATCTCTGTAGAGCAACATTTCGATGGCCAACGAGTGAGCGAAGTCCTAGCAGGCATCGCTGTTTACGAATGGATCATCTTCACTAGCGCGAATGGCGTGAAAAACTTCTTCGACCTCTTTTATAAAGCTTACGACGATATCCGCTGCCTTGGCCCCATGCGTATAGCCGCGGTCGGAGCCGCAACCGCGCGCGAGATCGAGAAACATAAGCTCAAGGTCGACCTCGTTCCAAAACAGGCTAATGCGGATGCCCTAGCCAAGGAACTGATAGAAAACGAAGGAGTCGAAAGCGTTCAGTTACTCGTCGTAACGGGCAACCAAAACCGCGACAACCTTATCGCGCGCCTAGAGTCCGACGAAGGCCGTGCCATCGTCGATACCCTACCACTCTATCAGACGAGTAAAACCGACCTCAGCCAAGAATCCTCTGCAGAACACTTCCGCAAGGAAGGTGCCGATGCCGTGCTCTTCACCAGTTCCTCTACTGTAAAGTCTTTTGTCGAGCAAAACGAGTCACTCAGACTAGAACCCAGTGCGCGCAAGCCCTCCTTCGGTAGTATCGGACCTCTCACCACAAAAACCCTGAAAGAACTCAAACTTCCAGTTGCATTCGAGGCCACTCATTCCAGCTTAGAACATTTTGTCGTTGAAACAATCACTCACCTTAAATGACTTTACTCTTAGGTCTCAGAAACGCCAAAACTAAAAATTCTAATTTATAACTTCTACAACTATGAAAGTCACACTCGAAACTACCCAAGGCTCCATCACATTCGACCTCTTCGCTGAGGTTGCACCAAAAACCTGTGAAAACTTCACTACGCACTGCAAGAATGGCTACTACAATGGCGTCATCTTTCACCGTATCATTGAACAATTCATGATTCAAGGCGGCGACCCCACTGGCACAGGCCGTGGAGGTGAATCTATATGGGGCAAAAACTTTGAAGATGAATGTGCCCGTGATCTAAAGTTCGATAAAGCTGGTATTCTAGCTATGGCCAATGCAGGCCCAGGAACTAATGGCAGCCAATTTTTTATCACCACCGCAGCCACTCCTTGGCTTCACATGAACCACACCATCTTCGGTGAAGTCACCGAAGGCATGGATGTCATCGAAAAACTCGAAGGTGTCAAAAAAGGTGCCAGTGACCGTCCCATCGACGAGCAGAAGATCATATCCGCGACAATCTGCGAGTAGTTCACGTTATGAATCATTGATTGGACCATCCACTCCAATTGAGAACTGAGGGAGAAGATTGATTACATAATTATATTTTAAGCGGCTTCGGAAACGTAGCCGCTTTTTGTATTTTACTCTACACTATCCACTCTTAGATATTTGTTCTTAAATGTTTATACTAGCACTCCACGGCTTTACTGGTTGCGGTGCCGACTTTGCGCCGCTCGCGCAACAAGTCAGCGGCGATTGGCACTGCCCCGAACTACCAGGACATGGCTTCGAACCTCAGTTAGACTGCTCTCCACAAGGCACTGTTGATTGCATCAACGAATTAATAACCCATCATCAACCACCAGTCACTACTCAAAAAATTCTCCTGGGCTATTCGATGGGCGCAAGAGCCTCTCTTCTTCATGCGGCGTATCACCCCGGAGTATGGGATGCACTCATCCTGATTAGCGCTAACCCTGGTATCGAAGACGAGACCGAGCGTACTAATCGCCGCATTGCAGACGCCGAACTCGCAGATTCCATTGAGCGACTCGGCATGCAAGCATTCCTAGAATTCTGGCAAGAGACGCCTCTAATACGGAGCCAAAAACACATAACCGGTAATCTGCGGGCCTCCATGCAGGCTAATCGCCTAAAAAACACTAGCACAGGCCTAGCCAAAAGTTTACGGCAATTCGGCCAGGGCGATGCCCCTAATCTTTGGCCAGAATTAGGCAAACTCACTGTGCCTGCCCTTCTCATAACTGGCGAAAAAGACACGAAATATACAAACATTGCTCATCGCATGCAGGCTGTCTTACCTCACTCCTCCCATTTTACCATAGCAAATGCATCGCACATGCCCCATCTTGAACAATCTGATCCCGTGAAAATGGCTATTCACACCTTCCTTGCAGACCTATAACTACAAGATAACAGGGTTAGTGGATGCTCGGCAAGTTTGGGTCCTTAACAATGTGTTGGGGGAAATTCTTGATCGCTAACTTGAGCGAATCACTAACTCGCTCTTCCGTGAGCTGTAGTGCGTCGAAGATGTTAGGAAGTTCGTTTCGCCAAAAAAGATTGCGAGTGCTACTCTCGTAAATTTCAAGAGTCAGGTGTAGGCGTGAGGCGAATCGACTGCTTGGATCATCTCGACGAGCGATGACCTCGTTGTAGGGATCAATGTGGTCAAAGGGGTTTGCATAGTTAGTCACTGACTTTTTCCATTTAACTACAGCGAAAAAATCAGCGTCGACCTCGGTAGGTTCAAAACCCCTGCCTTCTAACTGGCTGACAACTACTTGCTCGGATAGTTCTTCGAGTAGCAGCTCATCAGACTTACGGAAATTCATGCCTGTAGTAAGCGTATGCTTGTAGCTGAAGGTATCTAGTGAAGTGAAATTGATCGTTTTAACGAACTCTCCGTAAGGCGGTGTACTTAAACAAGCAGTGAAGCAAGTTAGGATCGTAAAAGTAAACAGCAAGGGGACAACTATTCTCATACTTTAAACTCAATAGACTTATTAAAAGAACTCAATCTCAGACTGCATCGTAAATAAACGGTTCTTAATAATAAATCAGAAATTGGTGAGAATGCCACGGAGATTACCGCTTATATTCCTGACTTAAGTATTGTCCAAAAGGGTGAAATTACCTACATATTATAACATGCGACTGACCAGCCAAGAACGTAAAAGCCTCTCCGTGATCCTACTGATTCTCATCTTGGCGATGGTTGGATTATGGCTGTTTTAGTTTCGATACTGGAGGAATACTTTAGCTATTTAATTCGTATCAGTGAGTGTTTCGGCTGGGCATATTTCAGAATGCAGCCGTATAAATCTGAACCCCAAAACTTACGCTGGCTTCTTCAAATTGATAAAATGGTCCCAATCCGAGTCATAGCTTTGACCAATCAAAGAACTAACAAATGGACGCCACTTCGGGCGCTCGGGCTTACGGATTAGGTGCATATTTGCCTGATGTGGCAGACGGTTCGCTTTGCATGAATTACACTTAATACATGATGTAACAATATTTTCCCAAGAGGTTCGCCCACCTATATCACGAGGGATTACGTGGTCCATATTTAAATGCACCGCATCGAAGTGATTACCGCAATATTGACAGCGATAATCATCGCGTTCAAAAAGGTTGTTTCGTGTGAATTTAATTTCCTGAGTTGGTAACTTGTCATAGCTACGAAGTAGCAGGACCTTGGGCATTCGTATCCGTAAACGAACAGTCTGAATGCAGGCCTCATTGCCCACAGGAGACGCTTCCTGAGAGAGTTTCAACCAAGCAGCTGAGTCCATCAAACGGAAATTCTCGTCCCCGGTGTAGATAACCTGCGCGTGGTCTTGAAGCAGTAGGCTGAAAGCTCGCTCAACGCCGACGATGTTAACTGGCTGCCACAACCGGTTCAAAACCAAAACTCGATACTTTGGAGCAGTGCTCATCTGAATATAACTGATATAATACGCTAAATAAAGTCAATCTTTTCGAAGTGCCATCCCCCAGACTAACAAAAATCACCAAGTCCAAAATCAATCACATTACATCTGGGCTCGCTAAAATATGCATATCCTACCTACTCAAGCAGCCTTGTTCGCCGATGCTGCTGAGGGAACTGCAAGGTAATGGCTGTGCCCGCCTCTTTTCTAGACTCAATGTTGATGTGCCCACCATGTGCACGCATAATACGCTCAACAATCATCATGCCAAGGCCGTGGCCTCCCTTTTTCGTCGTATAGTAGGCTTGAAAAACCTTGGAAAGATCCTCTTCAGAAATGCCTGAGCCCGTATCAACAAATTGCAGATAAACGTAGTCGTCATCACGACGTGCAATGATTCGAAGACTTCCATTAGGCTGCATGGCTTCCATCGCATTTTTGATTAGATTAAAAAAGACCTGCTTAATTTGATCACTGTCACCTAGAATCGTGGGTAAATCATCACTGACTTCGACTTTTACATCGAGTTTCCGGTCGCCCAACTCTGCCTCCTGCACGCGCAGTACTTCCTCAACGAGCCTTAGCAAATCAAGCTCATTTAACTCGGGCTTCTGCGGTCGCACTGCTTCGAGAAAGTGGGTAATGATGCCATCGAGTCGCTCCACCTCTCCTTGGCACACCTGCAAGGACTCGGCCAATTTAGCGGCGTCTGTCTGCTCACCTAGTTTCTTGATCTTGCGCTCAATTAGCTGTAAATGAATCGTCAAAGAATTAAGCGGGTTTCCAAGTTCGTGCGCTACGCCTGCGGCTAGACGAACGATAGAGTCGATACGCTCACTTTCGATCCGCTCCTCCATCGAAACACGTTCTTCAGTTACGTCGGACAGAACGATAACGTAACCGCCACTATCATCATGGCCAACTTGAGCATCGATTGGTACCATGTAGAGACGTACTACGCGATGCTCGGGGTAGTTAAGTTCTATCTCTCGCGAGAGAACGGGAGCCGATTTCTTTTTACCCTCCACTTCTTCACGATCGATCGAATTAGCCAAATCGGGCACCATTTTCCAGAGTCTAGTAACACCGATATCGTTTTCCTTGAGGCCAATTAATCCTAGAGCTGCATCGTTTGCATATTGCACCACTCCATCTGAATCGATCACAATAACACCATCTTGAATCGTATTAAAGACAGTCTCCTGCATCTTGCGTTCGCGAGCAAGACGCTGCACGAGGATACCCAAATTCACTGAATCAAGATCTTCGATCCGCCCAAGTATTTTTTCTAGTCCAGTGTTTTTCATCAGAAGAAGTTAAAATATAAGAGTTAAAAAGTAGAAGCCATCATTTCGTGGGCGTAACGAGTTGTATCAATTCTTCAGCAATAGCCGATTTAGTGGAGGGACCTAGCTTGATGGAAGTTCCATCAGCAGCGATCAGAAATACTTCGTTTGTATCCGCAGCAAATCCTGACCCTACTCTGCCAACTTCATTAGCTACAATGAAGTCTAAGTTCTTGGATGCTAGCTTTTCCATGGCAGAGGCGACCACATCCTTTGTTTCAGCAGCAAAGCCAACTACTGTCTGGTGCGCTTTACGGTCGGACATAGTTTTTAGGATGTCCGTGGTGCGCTCGAACTCAATATTCATGGAAGCGACACCCTTCTTTTCTTTTTGAGTGTGCTGTATAACGGGGCGAAAGTCGCTGACCGCCGCCGTCATAATGAGGATATCACAAGCATCGAAGAGCGCATCTACCTGATGTAGCATTTCTTCGGCAGTCATAACTGGGTAGAGGATGGCGCCAATTGGTTCTTCTAGAGCGACAGGACCAGTCACAAGATCAACGTTCCAGCCCACCTCAATAGCGGCCTGGGCAATGGAAAAGCCCATTTTCCCTGTCGAAGGATTACTGATAAAGCGCACCGGATCGATAAGCTCACGGGTGGGGCCTGCGGTAATGAGACAACGAATAGAGCTTGCGTTCGACATGAGCATTAAAACTCTAAGCGAACTCATGCCTGATCTGCAACCCATCAACTCGTCTATTTCTGATAATTCGGAACCACCTAAAAAAAAGGACGCTAGGAAGGAAAATACTTTCCTGAACCTAGGCTTCAACCTGATCCTACCAATCTTACTACTCAACAAGGGTAAGCAGTGGTTCGGTTCCCACCTTGAACCCTACTTCGATAATGTAGCGGTCGGCGTGCTACTCCTCGCGATTGCCTTTCCTGTCGGCTACTTCTTCTACGACTATATTAAACGTTCGAAGTATAATGTTTTTTCGATCCTTGGCTTAATCAGTGTTCTTTTGACTGGAGGCATTGGAATCCTAAAGATTCCAACTGAATGGTTCGCGGTCAAGGAGGCTGCCATCCCTCTTCTACTAGGCTTTGCAGTGCTGGTTTCCTTAAAAACGCCCTACCCGCTCATTCGTACGCTTCTCTACAACCCCGAGCTTATTAATGTAAATAAGGTGCATACCGCCCTCGTCAGGCACGATTCAGTCAGCGCCTTTGATCGTTTACTTGTACGCTGCACATGGATGCTAGCGGCTTCTTTTTTACTAAGTGGCATTTTAAACTACTTTCTCGCTCGCTGGATCGTAGTCAGTCCGAGTGGCAGTGATGCGTTTAATTCCGAGGTGAGTAAAATGATGGCCTGGAGTTGGCCAGTCATAGCGATCCCGAGCATGGCAATTATGATGCTTACACTAATGCAACTGCTCAAGGGCATCAAAAGCATGACTGGGCTGGAACTCGAAAATATACTTCACGGCGCAGAACCAAAAGAAGATGGCAAGTAGTGAAGCTAGTTTGAAATAATTATCCCATTTAGCTAGGAAGAGTATCTCGACAGCGAAAGCAATAATCACCGTTGATCTGTTCAGTTTCTAAACTTCCAAATACTGTTTCTGCAGCTCTTCGACCACAGTTGGATCAGCCAAAGTCGTTACATTACCCAACTCTTTGCCCTCGGCGATGTCGCGTAGAATCCTACGCATAATCTTACCAGAACGTGTTTTAGGTAAATCCGAAGAAAAGAGAACACGTTCAGGCCGAGCAAACTTCCCGATCCCCTTGTCGATCATTGCGACGAGTTCCTTACGAAGAAGATCGTCTTGATCGCGACCGTCAATCACAGTGACAAAGGCAACTAGCCCCTGACCTTTAATCTCGTGGGGAATGCCGACCACTGCGGATTCGGCCACGTCCTTGTGCTCGACGAAGACACTTTCCAACTCAGCAGTGCCGATACGGTGACCCGATACGTTGACCACATCGTCCACACGACCCAGAATCCAAATATAGCCATCCTCGTCGCGGCGAGCGCCGTCCCCGGGAAAATAATATTTACCGCCCCACTTACACCAGTAGGTATCTTTAAAACGCTGCGGGTCGCCATAAATACCACGCAACATACCTGGCCATGGTTTCTTGATAGCTAGAATGCCTGCTTCGACTTCGCTACCATCATCTGCTAAGATCGCTGGCTCGACCCCAAAGAAAGGAACTGTTGCGCAACCAGGCTTCGTCGCAGTCGCACCCGGCATCGGTGAGAGCATGTGCCCACCCGTCTCAGTCTGCCACCATGTATCCACGATTGGACAACGCTCTGCGCCGATCAGCTTGTGATACCATATCCAAGCTTCTGGGTTAATTGGTTCGCCAACTGTGCCGAGTAGGCGAAGCGAGGAAATATCCTTACCCGTAACCCAATCATCGCCCCACTTCATAAACGCACGGATCGCAGTCGGTGCGGTGTAGAAAATGGAAACCTTATACTTTTCAATAATTTCCCAAAAGCGCCCTTCGTCAGGATGATTTGGAGCACCTTCATACATCACTTGGGTGACTCCGTTCTGCATAATTCCATAGACAATGTAAGTGTGTCCTGTAATCCAACCTACATCAGCAGTGCACCAATAAACATCGTCTTGCTTCAGGTCGAAAATATACTTCGAAGTAAGGTAGCTAAATACTTGGTAACCCGCCGTGGTGTGCATGATGCCTTTTGGCTTCCCTGTAGTGCCACTGGTGTAGAGCAAAAACAGCAAATCTTCCGCTTCCATTTCTTCGGCGGGGCAATTGTCGCTCACATTAGCGACGAGATCATGATACCAACTATCACGGCCATCGACCATCGGACAAGCAACCGGATGGTCGTCGCCTCGTTTAACCACGATGACATCCTTCACGCAGTCGCAATTCGCCACGCCTTCATCAACAATCTTTTTAAGCTGCAGCATCTTTCCTCGGCGGTAGCCACCGTCCGCCGTGATAACCATACGCGTCTCACTATCGAGCACGCGGTCACGAATTGAGTCGGCTGAAAAACCCGCAAAAATGACCGAGTGAACAGCGCCAATACGCGCACAAGCGAGGACAGCGATAGCCAACTCAGGAATCATCGGTAGGTAGATTGCGATCCGGTCGCCCTTCTGGACACCGCGTGACTTCAAAGCATTCGCTAAGCGGCAAACCTCCAGATGGAGCTGTGCGTAGCTGATATCGCGCGAATCTCCAGGTTCACCCTCCCAGTGAATAGCGATCTTATCGCCCCGCCCCGCATCGATGTGACGATCGAGGCAATTGTAGGAGAGATTTGTGCGGCTACCATCAAACCATCTAAAAAATGGCGCATCAGAGTCGTCGAGCACCGTGTCCCACTTCTTGAACCAATGCAGCTCTGCAGCCGCTTCTGCCCAAAAGGCTTCGGGGTCCTGAACACTTTTCTCGTAGAGCGTCCTGTAGGCCGAATCACCACTAATGTGAGCCGCATCGACAAATTCAGTGGAAGGGGCGAATTTACGGTGCTCGTGCGAGACCGACTCCATAGATGAATTATCAGTAGTCATGTTAGCTCTGGGGGCTTTTAATTTAATGCGAAAGCGCAGCTACTCGCTCTTTAATCAGTCAACTAACCACCAGAATGAGGTCAATGCTGAAGGCAATGAACTTACAGCTATTCAAGCTTTATACTATTTCTATCAGTTCTGAAAGAAATACGCACACCCACCTGAGAGATAAACCGACATGCGATTAAACATTACCTACTGGGGAATATGAGGCAAACTCCCAAGTTACAAAATTAGCAAGGTCTTAAAATCTACAAATGCTAGTATTGAGACCAACAAAACCTCCAGATCAAAACACTCACTGCAGTAGAGGAAGCGCTAGTAAGCGCATACCTCCGCTACGAAGAGACGGGCAGGTCTTGCTGGAATTCGAGGCCCTTCGCTTCTGAGTTGACGGTGACCTTAATGACCTCACCTGGCTTGATCTCTCCAGAGAGTATGGCTTCAGCAAGGGAGTCCTCTAGATATTTCTCGACAGCACGACGCAGTGGTCGTGCCCCATATTTCTCATCGTAGCCCTTATCGATCAAGAAGTCTTTACACTCTTTAGAAAATTCGAAAGTTAAGTCGCGTTCTTTGAGGCGAGTGGAGACATTCCTTAGTTCAAGGTCGACGATCTCAGTCATATCCTCGCGGGCGAGTGGTTTGAATATTACAAGGTCGTTAAGGCGATTAAGGAACTCGGGCTTAAAGACCCGCTTAGTCTCATCAAGGATCTTTTCACGGATCTTTTCATACTCGTTCTCGGCATTGCCCTCAATTCCGAAGCCCATTGAAGTATTGCGCTGAAGAATGTCCGCACCGACGTTTGACGTCATAATCAAAATGGTGTTACGGAAGTCGATCTTGCGACCTAGGCTGTCGGTTAATCGGCCTTCCTCGAGCACTTGAAGGAGCAACTGAACAACGTCAGGGTGTGCTTTCTCAATTTCGTCGAAAAGTACGACCGAGTAAGGCTTACGGCGGACGGCTTCGGTCAGTTGACCACCCTCTTCGTAACCGACGTAACCTGGAGGCGAACCAACGAGGCGAGAGACGGCAAATTTTTCCATGTATTCAGACATATCGATCTGAATGATAGCATCCTTGTCGCCAAACATCTCTTCAGCCAAAACCTTGGCTAGTAGTGTCTTGCCCACACCCGTAGGCCCAAGGAACATAAAGGAGCCTATTGGACGTTTAGGGTCTTTGAGATCAGCGCGTGAGCGGCGAAGGGCTTTAGAAATGACTTCTGTTGCCACCGTCTGACCAATCACTTCACTTTGTAGTTCGTCTTCGAGCTTGAGCAGTTTCTTACTCTCGGCCTCTTCCATTTTAGAGAGTGGAATCCCTGTCCAGGCAGCAACAACTTGGAGCATTTCCTCTTCGTCGACGACAAGGCGGTTCTCTTCGCGAGTTTTCTTCCAATCATCAATCGCGACTGCTTGCTTTTTGCGCAGTTGCTTCTCTTCGTCGCGATATTTAGCTGCACCCTCGAAGTTTTGCTTAGCAATGGCATCCTCCTTCTTGGCACAAACCTCATCTATCTCAGCAGTCATAGCCTCGAACTCGGGTGGCTGCTTGAGTGACTCAATACGAGCACGGGCACCGGCCTCGTCGAGGATGTCGATTGCCTTATCGGGGAGGAAGCGCGAGGTGATGTAGCGCTCGGAAAGCTTAGCTGCGGCCACAAGTGCACAATCTGTGAATTCGACTTTGTGATGATCTTCGTATCTGCTGCGGATGCCTTTGAGAATGAGAACTGTGTCTTCAACTGAGGGGGCTTCAACCTTGACGGACTGAAAGCGACGATCGAGCGCACTGTCTTTTTCAATGTATTTACGGTATTCCGCCAAAGTGGTGGCACCTATGCATTGTAGCTCCCCGCGACTGAGCGCAGGCTTAAAAATGTTAGACGCGTCCATAGCACCCTCGGCCGCGCCCGCACCAACAATCGTGTGAAGCTCGTCGATAAAGATGATGACATTCTTGGCACGGCGGATTTCATCCATGACTGCCTTAATACGTTCTTCAAATTGACCTCGATACTTGGTACCAGCCACCATTAAAGCTAAGTCGAGAGTTATCAGACGTTTGTTCGCTAAGATTTCGGGCACGATACCAGAGGAAATCTCTTGAGCAAGACCTTCGATGATGGCCGTCTTACCGACACCGGCTTCGCCGATGAGCACTGGGTTATTTTTAGTGCGACGGCAGAGAATCTGCACAACACGGCGAATTTCTTCACTGCGACCTATCACTGGGTCGAGTTCACCATTTTTAGCGAGTTCGGTGAGATCACGACCGAATGCCTTAAGAGCTGGCGTCTTACTATCCTTTTTGTCATCGAGACTACTAGAGTTGGAGCCTGCCGCTGTTGCCTCTCCAGTCTCACCAGAAAAGTTTGGATCAAGTTCTGCGAGGATTTCATTTCGGCATCGCTCGATATCGACGTCGAGGGATTTAAGTACGCGCGCGGCGACTCCCTCGCCTTCGCGCAGGAGACCTAGAAGTATGTGCTCTGTGCCGACATAGGAGTGGTTCAGCGCTTTGGCCTCTTTACCAGAGAGAGCCAGCACCTTTTTCACTCGTGGTGTGTAGGGAATGTTACCCGAAGGCTTACTCTCGGGACCTGTTCCGACCTGTTTTTCGACGGCTGCGCGCACGGTCTGAAGATCGAGACCCATTTTTTGGAGCACATTAACAGCAACACCTTGTCCAAGGTTAATCAGACCGAGTAAAAGATGCTCGGTCCCAACGTAGTTGTGATGGAAACGATCGGCTTCCTTGCGAGCGAGCGCCAAAACTTGTTGTGCGCGTGGAGTGAAGTTATTCATAGGTTCCATAGTTTACTATATCGGAATCTAAACGAGTTTATTGACCTTGTCAAAATCAAGCGCGGGTAATCGAAAAAATTCTTCGCGCAAGATATCCGCGCGGCAAAGGTCACGGGCATCAGGCTCGATGCCCTCACCTGCGGCGTATTGAATATGACCTGGCTGGCACTCAATGAATAACCTATCGACATCAGAACGATTTACCTCGGGCAACATCTCGAGATCGACGGCTAAACGCATAAGAGAGAGCAGATTCATGGCCTCGTTTGAGTTGATTACATGGGCATTTTGTAAAGCTCCGAAAGCCCGGCCGATTTGGTCGAGTAAGCGGGCGCGATTCTTCTCAATATATTTAAAACGGGCATTTATTTCGTGATCGATGATGGTCTTGAATACGCTGCCTAAACGGGCCATTATTTCGCCTTCACTCTCACCTAAGGTCTGCTGATTGGATATCTGGAAAACGTGACCGGTCGCATCTGAGCCTTCTCCGAATAGGCCACGCACGGTGATGCCGAGCTGGTTGACCGCACGAATAATCTTATCCATATGCTCGGAAATGACGAGGCCAGGCAGATGCAGCATGACGGAGGCACGCAAGCCAGTGCCTAAGTTTGTCGGGCAAGCAGTGAGATAGCCAAACTCTGACGAGAAGGCGAGGTCGAGATCATTTTCTAAACTAGAATCGAACCGATCGATTTGCTTCCAAACGGAACGCAAGCTGAAGCCTGCCTTCAGGAATTGTATGCGGAGATGGTCCTCCTCGTTGATCATTATAGAGCAAGTCTGATCTTTATTGATGAAAACGCCGGAACCAGATTGAGACTCGCAAAGTTCCCGACTGATGAGGTGGCGTTCAACGAGAACTTGTCTTTCAAGGTCAGAAAGTTCGGCTATATCAAAAAAAGCACCGTGCTTCATTTGCGTAAGTTCGCCGATTTGATCGGCACACCTTGTCATAACGTCACTGCGCTGTGAATTACTGGCGCGTTCGGGGAATGGAACATCCACTAAATTACGAGCCAAACGCACGCGTGTGCTAAGCACTACAGGCGCACCCTTTTTGGTGCTTTGCGTGAGTTCAGCGTTATCGGCCTTTAGAAGGGACTCAATCATGACTGGACGGCTTCAGATTCGACGTGCTCTTTGTATGCTTGGATTTCATCGCGAAATCTAGCTGCGTCTTCGTAGGCTTCCTCGGATATGGCCCTGTGGAGAGCATTTTCAAGGCTATTTAACTTGGCCATGCTATTTTGCCGAGAAAGGGCGACGTCGGGGATCTTACCCTTGTGTGCGGTGCCAGCGTGCATGTCCTCTAAAACTGGTTTTAGCAAGGGCACGAAGTTATGATAGCAGGTTGCGCAACCGAGTCTACCTGTTCGACGAAAGTCCGCAGTATTCAGTCCACAATCTGGACAAGTGATCTGTGGTTCGCCCTTCTCAGGGCTAAGATTAGTCTTTGATAGAAGATCTGTAAGGGAGTAACCATCAGTGTCCGTGACACCCTTAGCCTGTGCACAGGACTCGCAAAGATCAACCTTGATGATCTTGTTGTTGACGATTTGTGTCAGGTGGACGGTCGCGGGTTTGTTGCAATAACTACAATTTAAATTTTCAGCCATAACAATTAGAATGTAAGTTCCTGCCAAAATCGCAAAACTAAAGCGCATTTTATCCCAGAACAATCATGAGAAATGGGTGAGTAACTTAATTTTTGACTTCAACTTGTAAAGATTGCGCTAATCGTCGAATACACAACTAGATCTTTGTGCCCTCGAGACAGGCTCGGCGGCGGAAGGCTTCGAGGAATTTAGCCGTGATCTTGCCGGGCTTGCCATCGCCGATCTTGCGGGCGTCAACCTCTACGATTGGGACTATCTCGGCTGCTGTACCGGTTAGAAAAAGTTCGTCTGCCACCCAAACGTCGTAACGGGTCATGTTGGCCTCACGCCATGGAATACCAATTTCGTCAGCGATCTCCAAAGCAGTATCCCGAGTGATGCCCTTGAGGGCACCAGAACTGGCGGATGGGGTGATGAGTTCACCCTTGTGAATGATGAATATGTTGTCACCGGTACATTCAGCGACGTAGCCTTGATCGTTAAGCATGATCGCCTCATGATAGCCCAGGTGTTGCGCCTCAATCTTGGCAAGAATATTGTTCAAATAGTTAAGCGACTTAACAGTGGGTGGCAGCGCGGCTGGATTACAACGTCGCGTCGGTACAGTTATAATAGCAAGACCGTTATCGTAAAACTCCTGTGGGTAAAGTTGAATTGTATCAGCGATTACGATGAGTTGTGGCTTGTCGCAATTTTTGATTGATAAACCAAGGCTGCCAACACCCCGTGTGACGACGAGGCGAATGTAACCGTCATTAAGACCATTAGCTCGGCAGGTTTCGCAAACGGCGTCTGAGATTTGCTGACGTGTCCAAGGCATGTCCAACATGATTGACTTAGCCGAGTATTCAAGGCGTTCGAGGTGCTCTTCTAGTTTGAAAACGCAGCCATTGTAGAGGCGGATTCCTTCAAAAATACCGTCCCCATAGAGTAGCCCATGATCGAATACAGAGACCTTGGCCTCAGAGGCATCGACTAATTGATCGTTTAAATAAATTTTCATAAAGTTCGCGATATTGAGCGCTGATGTGGTTTTGTCTAGTCCACATGTGAGATTTACGTAACTACATATTAGCAAGTCAACGCCAGCTATTCGACAAAGAACAGGCAAAAAAGAACGCCGTCCCCAAAGAGGAACGGCGCACTATAAACAACAAACATTAATAAACTACAAAACTGTATAGTTACATAGACGCACCACTTCCCTCTGCGTTCAAATTTTTTGTCGTTTTTTATCAAGGAGATCTAATTTTTAACTTAATTCACTATAATAGAACGACTTATGTTCATTAAATTAATCTAGAATATTTTCCAACGAATCCTGCATCTCTTTAGCATCTACCCACTCACTAAGATACATTGTGAGCGAATGGAGATATTTATGAGACGACTCATCATTTAAAATGCCCTCGAAGAGATCGCCCAAAGAAAGTGCTGAGTTGTAGTAGGCAGGGTTAACACGAGTCATTCGTAGGCGAAGGATTTCGTAACGAGCTTGCACTAGTTCTTGCACCTTGGGCATCGCCCGATGTGTCCAAATAGCACGTAAATCCAGCTTTAACTCCTCATTTGTAGGCTGTATCCCCAAGATGAGCGGTACATCAAAGCGCCCCAATTTAGATAACCAGTCGCGCGAGACTTTCATCGTTTCCACGACTTCGTATTCTTGACCAAATATGAGACTCAACTGCTGCACCCACCAAGTTTGGGCGGGTAGTAATTCCGCAGTCGGTTGACTAAGCTGTATAGTTGCGGTGAGCGACTCCTCGATATCGACACCGGCAATTGCTTGCTGAAATAGGCTTCGCAAGGCGGTGCGGTCAAAAGTACTCGATTTCATAGTTTGAAGTAGCCAATAACCCGCAGCGCTTGGGACAGCCAATCCTGAGCGTGAAGGCTCGAGGATCTCAGTTAATTGCGGGACATCCATCTCTTGAGCCGCTTTTAGCAAATCTGCAAATTCCGCAGAACGAAGCGAGATGTATACATCATTCGCCAAGGCATCAATCGTCCATGAACGTATCTTATCAGGTGCTTTGGTGCCATAGTTGTAGATCGCATACTGCACTAAAAGTGCTTCCGAGATTGCGTAGCAGCTACGTTCGAGCGTCATCGAATCTTCCCAACGTAGGTCGACTTGGATGGATCCGCGTTCGGCAAGGCGGATACGGTAATCGCCCACAAAGTCGACATGCTCTCCCGGCCTCAGACTGATCAAAATGTTTGACGGAAAGGTTAAACCTTCTCGAGGGAGATAACGTTCAGCTATTTGCACACTAAACGCGCTGAGCTCGTTCACATAAGAGACAGAGCGCATATGCAGGCCGATCACATCAAAGTGGTCATTACTCAACGAGCGTAAACCCGACACTGATTGCTGAGCGAACGCACCACTCGCAAAAAGAGTTAGAAGCAATAGGACTAAACGTCTGACAATATTTGGTGTCATTGTGAGCGGTTAGCGCAAATTAAAGACCAATTAATGCACTGTGTAGTGCCGTTAACATACCACAGAAATAAACGCCAAAGTAACCGAGTGTTTTTTCAGTATTTATAGCCGCCATAAGTATCCAGAAAAATCAGAAAGAAACAGATGGATTTCCCTCTATGCTACGGAAGCGGAGACTCGTGTAGGTGATTAATAGAAGGAAACCACCAAAAATAGCAAAACCATAGAACGGCTGCAGCAAAACGAGGAAACCAAGGAAAGCAAAGCCCGGCAAAATCAACCGAGACATCTCCATTCCAGTCATCCTAAAGATCAGCGATAGGTCCAATAGGTCCTTAAAATTCCTTCGCATATTATAACGGTAAAGCGCGGAACTAAAGAGAACCGTTGAGAGGAGGACTGATGTTAGGAAGAAAATACTAGTCAGGGCCCCAAGGTAAACAAAAGACATCAGCCAAGCGATCAAAGACGCTAGCAAAATTGGCAGTAACCAAAAGACTAACCAGACGACCGCGAAGCGTAATCCATCAAGAAAGAGCCCCGACCAGTCGTCCCATTCAGGTAAAGTGGGATGGCCTGATTTGCGGACTGCTCGCGATAAGCGATACAAATAACCAAAAGCAAAAATATTCACAATTGGCACAAAAGAGAGCAAGCCCCCGACTAAAAATTTTACCCCAAATCCAGGTAATTTGATCAGACGATTAAAAACTTCTTCAAATATTGGCATTTCCTTCATAAAAAAATATACTATCAGTTATAGTAGTGAATATTGCATTAAAAGAAAAATTGGAAGCTTATCGTGCCCGTGTTGAAAGCGGTATCGACCAACTACTGCCTCTCGCAGAAACGCGCCCAGCTAAATTACATGCCGCCATGCGCTACTCTATGGAAGTTGGCGGCAAGCGCATTCGTCCTGCTCTACTCTTTGCTGCTTCCGACCTCTTCGCTTGCGAGGCAGACCCTACCGCCGCCGCCGTCGCCATAGAGTGTCTGCATACTTACACGCTTATCCATGACGACTTGCCCTCAATTGATGACAGTGACCTGCGCCGCGGGCGGCCTAGTTGCCATGCGCAATTCGACGAGGCCACCGCCGTATTGGCAGGCGACGCCCTACTTACCTATGCCTTTCAACTACTCGCACGTGAGTATGGAGACCTTCCCTCACTTGCCACCCGTCTAATTACTGAACTCGCTGACGCTAGCGGGAGTGAGCGACTCATCGGCGGTCAGCAAGAAGATGTCGAAAATGAAGGTAAACCACTCGATGCCGACACCCTACGCTACATTCACGAAAATAAAACCGCGGCACTACTTACTGCAGCCCTTAAGATGGGGCTCGCATTTTCAAGCCCAGACGAGACACAGACACAGTATATGCAAGACGCCGGCTATCATCTAGGCCTCTCCTTCCAGATAGTCGACGACATCCTTGACGCCACCTCCGATCCTAGAACTTTGGGTAAACCCGTCGGCAAGGACGCCGCAGCAGCCAAATCTACTTACGTCGCCCTCCACGGAATCGAAGGCGCCCAAGCCGAAGCCAAACGTCACACTGAATCCGCCCTGACAGCACTCGAATCCCTTGGCGGTAAGAATCAAACATTGCTTGAACTCGTCCGCGAGTTGGAGACTCGCATTCATTAATAAATCAAAGATAGACCACCCGAATCGGTCAAATTCACCTCCTTCCCAATAAGCATTAGTGGCTGACAACTTCTCCCCTGACAAATAGGAGTCACTCACTTGGCAACTGGGAGGGTTTGCATAATGACCACACTAGAAATTTAACGCACTCATAACAAGATGGCCGATATCGGAAAATACAACACCCTCACCGTACTCGAAAAGAGCGACCACGGTCTTTACCTCGATGGTGGACAGCATGATAAAATCCTCATGCCCACTCGTTATGTCATGCCCGAGATGACGGTCGGCTCTGGAGTCGAGTGTTTCGTCTATAACGACTCCGAAGACCGGCTCGTCGCCACTACCGAGACCCCTCTCGCTAAGGTCGGCGAATTCGCGTATCTCGAAGTGATCAGTGTCCACCCCTCCGCCGGAGCCTTCCTCGACTGGGGCTTGAGTAAAGATTTACTGCTGCCTTACCGCGAGCAAGGTGACGTCCACTACACTGAAGGTGACGGCGCCGTCGTGGCTGTCTATCTAGACGACTATACCAACCGCATCGTAGCTTCCACTCGCCTCCACAATCACTTGCCGCCCGAGAAGCCTCCCTACGAAGTGGGCGATGCTGTGCAAGTTCTTATCTACGGCGACTCCCCACTCGGCTTCAAGTCAATCATCGATAAGCGCTACCGCGGCCTACTCTACCACGAAGAGACCTCCGATGTGCTCGAACCCGGCGATCAGTTCACTGGTTACATCAAGAAGGTGCACAACGATGGCAAGATCGATCTTCGCCGTGACCCCTCCGGTTACGGTCGCGTGACTGGCGTGAGCCAAATCATCCTAGAAAAGCTCGAAGCTGCTGGCGGTAAAATGCCCTTCAACGATAAAAGCAGCCCCGAAGACATCCGCGCGACTTTCGACACCAGCAAAAAGGCATTCAAGCAAGGTCTCGGTAAACTCTACAAAGAGCGGCGAATTCATTTCACTGAGAAGGGTGTTGAGCTAACTCATCAAGTAGATGTAAGCAATCCATGAAACTTAGCTCGCAGAGTTTCGCACTAGCGACACATAGGGGAATGTGTTGGCTCAAGCAATGATCGCATATCGCTTCCTACCCATACTTGGTATCTTCTGCTTGATCATCTTTGCATTTTTCAAGCTTAATCAGCCAAAGCCTATCAACATACAAGGCGAAACACATTCGCGAGAGGAGCTTAGTAAAGCGCATGCTCTCGTCACTGAAGAAGCTAGCGCGATTTTTTCATTTGATGAGTGGTTGGATAATGTAGTCATTCTATCTACAAAAAACAACGATTGGACACAGGCTGACTTGGATGCCGGCATCAAGATGGCTTATCAGCGCGGTGAAGCGATGCGAGAATTGATGCGTCAAAA
>QXZH01000049.1 GCA_009886465.1 Opitutaceae bacterium | reverse complement strand
AAGGAAGTATCGGAAAATGCCTCGGCAGATAGTTGCGTCAATATTAAAGCTAATTTC
This sequence comes from Opitutaceae bacterium, assembly GCA_009886465.1. Lineage (GTDB taxonomy): Bacteria > Verrucomicrobiota > Verrucomicrobiia > Opitutales > Coraliomargaritaceae > Thalassobacterium. Next base: position 14,089 of record QXZH01000049.1, on the reverse strand, counting down.
ATCGAATTAGAGCTGGCCGAAGCGATCACTGCTTGTGTCGGGATCGATCGAGCAGTAATTATCAAACAATCTAGTTCAGGCACCTGATAGCGTATTTTTCAGTTCATAATGTTTCCACAAAAGAAGAAAAAGAAGGTCGATTACGAGGCGCTTAACTCCTCACTCATGCGTATCCCTCGTATGAATGTGGCAGCCGCACGTAGTTTGATTAATATTGGGGTCCGCGAAATCTACGACCTGAAAGATCGAGCCCCTGAGATTTTGTTTGAAGAAGCTCGACTGAAGAATGAAGAAATTCCCGTCGACCAGATTCGCTATTTTCGAATGGCCGTATATTATGCGGAATGTGAGACACCCGAAGCATCCAAAATGCATCCAAGCGAATGGAACTAGTTGCTGCGCTCAAACACCTATATTAATATGATCTCTCAAGAAGTTGAAATTCCGCGCGAGGTGCCCGTCATGACCTTGAGCCAGACGGTGCTCTTTCCTCAGGCCATGATGCCACTCTTTATTTTTGAGCCGCGTTACCGTGAAATGCTCAGCGCCGTGCTTGAAGAGGATCGAATCTTCGCCGTGGCGGCCCTGGATGAACGCGATGAGGACGCAGAAGTATTGGAGACACCCTACTCGATTGCGGGGGTCGGCGTCGTGCGCGCTTGTAAGCAAAACCCAGATGGTACTTCAAATTTAATCCTGCAAGGACTTGCACGAGTTGAGTTAGAAAACTTTGTCTGCGAGGAACCCTACCGACGCGCTCGCATTCAGCAAGTTATGAGCGAGTCCGACGGTAGCGAAGAAACGCTGGGCTCGATCCAACCCACTCTACTGGCCTTAGTTCAAATACAAATGCGCCTAGGTGCTGAGATCCCTCGAGAGGTCCTGCAATTCCTATCCAATATTAAAGAGCCTGAGAGCGTACTCGATCTTGCGATTTATACGCTTTGTCCGTCAGGTAGATTTAAGCAAGAGTTACTTGAAACGCGGGGTATACTGGCCCGTTTTAATAAGTTTGAACGATTTTTGCGCTCGCAGGTCGAACGCCTGAAACTGGACCGCAGACTTAAGGGCGGACTAGGCGAAGACAGTATTGGAAACAACTAGCCTTTCGGCTTAACGAAGTAAAAGCCGAGTATGCCTGGATTGACATTAATGCTGTTAACCTTGGCCAAGGATCTTGTTTCACCACCAACTCGTGTTTCTATTTCAAATGCAAAGGGGAAGCCTTCAACTTCTCGGTAGTCACGGTAGAGAGTCTGGATAATCAGCTTACCTTCTATATCGAGTTGATCCACTCGGACGACATGAGCGGTTTCAAGGTCCAGATAATAACGGCTGACTTCGGAACCGTATTCGATTACTTCCAAGACTAGAGCTTTGCGTTCGCCTAATGTTATACGTTCGATTAATTTAATTTCATTGTCTCGCTTTTCAAAGTGTCGGAAAAGTGGACTTTCGAACCGGGTTTGCTCGCGCATACTACGTTTCGCCTCGTGATCGAGCAAATCAATCGACACCTCCCCGTTAATTTTTGTTCGTATCCAGCCCTGCGAGCCATCGTAGCCGGTAATGATACTATTAGATCCGCGGGAAAGACGGTAGCGCATAGAGTGTGGCCGTTTTTTGCGCATTAGAAAGTCGAAGGTTTGTCCATTCTGTATAATAGTGCCCTCCACACTGAGCGATGAAAGTGCGTCAGCATCACGGAAACCACCATAAGCACTTGTGAAGCGCTGCAAAATACTTTCTAGCGTAAAGGCCTCTTCCTGCGCAATGCCAGCGATTGGAAGGCAGCATAATAGACACGCTAAAGGTAAACATCTTATAGGCATAGTTACACTTTAACAAAGTTTTTCTATAAAGTCTATATCGGTATTATGAGTCCCGTCAGTTGGATTGTTACTACTGGCACCTTCTAAATCCTTTGTTTCCCTACAAGCGAAGCGGGTTCATACATTAATCTCCACCCCACTACTATGTAATCGAATGCTAACATAGAAGATACGAAGGAAACATTGTCAGACGCTTAAAGTTTTGCCAATAATCGGGGACATGACTCCAGAAATCATAAGCGAATGGTTACAACAGTATAAATTAAATGAAGGTCTTGCTGCTATGCTCGGGCATTTGTTGAGCGGTATTTACCTTTTCATATTGGTGCTTTTGGCCAATTTTGCAGCTAAGCGATTGATCACAAATGTGATCCATCCGATCATCGGAAAAACTTCGGTGCAATGGGATGATCTCTTAATCGAGCATAAGGTTATCGTCCATTTTTCGCATATTTTACCGGCGGCAATCATCCACTTCTTCGCGCCTGCACTCTTGGGCAATTCGCCCGAGATTGTTGCACTGTTTCAGATATTCGTGAATACCTACTTAGTCGTCATCATCCTTCTCGTGATTAATGGTGCGTTAAACTTCACTCGTGCCGTCTGGGAGCGGAACCCTGTCGGTAAGCGCTACCCCGCGAAGAGCTTTGTTCAGGCAGCGAAGTTAGTGATTAACTTGATCGGCCTGATATTCATTCTGTCCGCGATCCTCGGGAAATCTCCACTCGTATTCTTCTCTGGCCTCGGGGCGGTGACAGCGATTCTTCTTTTGATTTTTAAGGACGCCATACTTGGTCTTGTTGCTGGGTTCCAACTATCGGTTAACAATATGGTGATGGTGGGCGATTGGATCGAGATGCCTGGACGTGGTGCGGACGGTGATGTAATTGATGTCTCGCTGACGACTGTTAAAGTTCAGAACTGGGACAAGACGATCACGACAATTCCCACCTACTCACTCATCTCCGATTCATTCAAAAACTGGCGTGGCATGAGTGAAGCGGGCGGTCGCCGAATTAAGCGCGCTCTGCACCTCGATATGCGGACGATTCATTTTGCCGACGAGGCGCTACTCGAACGATGCAAACGTATGCGCCTACTACGACCTTATCTCGAATCAAGGCTTGAGGAGATTCAAAAATACAATGACGGCGTGGGTGAAGAACTCTCTGAGTTGATCAACGGTCGCCGCTTGACCAACGTAGGCACCTTCCGCGCCTACTGCGTGGCTTACTTGCGTAAGCATCCTAAAATTCATAAGGATATGACCTTACTCGTGCGACAGCTATCTCCGGGCTCCGCTGGACTGCCACTAGAAATATATGCTTTTACCAATGACACCGCTTGGGCATCCTACGAAGACATCCAGGGAGACATTTTCGACCACCTATTATCCGTACTGCCTGAGTTCGGACTCAGCGCCTATCAATCACCAAGTGGCGCAGACCTAGAAAAAATAGGCTTTGGGTTAAATGGGCAGTAAGAAGTGCCTACTGTAAGCCTAGTTTCTCAAGGATGCGGTCGAGGTCTTCGTTACCAAAGTAATCGATAGTGATGCGTCCTTTCTTTGGCGTGTGCTTCAAGACAACGCGCGTATTAAAATGATCGCTCATACGTTTTTCGAGATCGCGAATCGCTGTTTGTTCGGCTTCTGGAAGCTTACCTTTGACTTTTTCGCTCGAACCCCCGCTACCCTCTTTAAGACGGCGAACTTGTGCTTCGGCTTCGCGAACGCTCATGCCTGTTTCGATGATGCGGCGAGCGAGTAACTTCCGGTGTTCAGCACTTTCGAGACCAAGGAGAACCTTAGCATGGCCAGTTGAAATGAGTCGGCGACTAAGAAAACCTTGTATTTCGGAACCTAGAGTCAGTAGACGCAGCGCATTTGCCACGGTGGCACGACCTTTACCTACGCGCTCGGCGGCGGCCTCCTGCGTCAGATCGAAATCACGGACCAGGCTGGCATAGCCAAGGGCTTCGTCGATGGGGTTAAGGTTCTCGCGCTGTAGATTTTCTATCAGTGCGATAGCGGCCGAAGAGGCGTCGCTAGCCTCAATGATACGCGCCGGAATGAGCTTGAGCTTAAGGTGTCTGAATGCATGAAGTCGCCGTTCGCCAGCAATGAGTTCGAATTTACCCTTTTTTTCACGAACAACGACGGGCTGTAGTAGACCCTCAGACTGAATACTCTTTGCGAGTTCTTCGATGTGCTCAGGATGGATTTCGCGCCGCGGTTGATAAGGATTGGGGACAATACATTTAACCTCGATCTCGCGAAAGCCAGGGGCGTTCGGAGTAATCGTTCTGCCAGTGGCTTGTTTGGTCGTTGGCGGTTGCTTCTTTGCGGCTGCCTTTTTTACAGGCGCCGTAATTTTGGCCGCTGCTTTGGCTTCGTCTTTTGACTTAGAACTATTAGTGCCGGAAATAAGGCCACCTAGTCCGCGGCCGAGTCTGGTTTTAGAATTAGACATGTTTGAGTAGCTTACTATTGGGAAACGGGAATAAAAATGGTCTCACCGACCTGAAGGTCCTTCGACGGGTTGACGATCTTATTAGCATTTTGAATATGCTTGACCGTAGAATCATGATCGCGGGCGATTTTACTGAGAGTATCACCCGAGCGGACGACGTAAGTTTTGCCAGTCTTGGGGAAATTGTCGGAGAAATGAACAGGTGTCTCAACTTTTGGCTGATTATAGGCAGCTTTGGCGATGGAATTGATGGCAGATTGGGTTTCTTTAGCCAGTGCGCTGATTTGACGGTTCAGCTCTACTAGGATCTGCTGTCTCTGTTGTGCATCGGCGGAGGCATATTCGCGGCGGAGAGTTTCAATTGCTACTGATAGATTAGAAATTTGCGCATTGGTATCGCTTTTAGAACTTGCTGTAGAAACCTGAGAGCGAAGACGGGCATTTTCACGGCGCAACTCTTCAATTTCGAGACGTATCGTTTTGAGGCTCTGCCCGAGTAGATTGACGTCTTGGCTTAGATCGGCCACCGTAACACGAATATTGTCCTGAGCGGCAACGGGACTGATGAGCAGGAAGACACTAGTAAAGTTGAGAAGCGCCTTAATGAAAAACTTAGTCATGTGAAATAAGATTTTCGGCACAGCTTGAAATGTCAAAGAAAAGAGTTGGTGGATGGTCGTATTATCTATGATCTTTAAGTAAATGATTCAACAAAACCATTACTGGGTGCATGATTTGAGCCCTTTATTGTTTCGCTTACCGGACAATCCCCTCGGATTAGACGGAATTCGCTATTACGGGCTGGCCTACTTGCTTGGTTTCCTTGGGGCTTGGCTTCTACTCAAACTTTACAACAACAAAGGAAAGTTTGCCATTGATGCGGATGCTCGGTCGACCTTGATGACTGCGATTATCATTGGTGTATTGGCAGGTGGACGTCTTGGCTACATGCTACTTTACGACCTAGAAGCATTTTTAGCGAATCCTCTACTCGTCTTCCGCGTCGATCAAGGTGGCATGGCAAGCCATGGTGGCTTTGTGGGCGTATTAATCGCTCTATTCTGGTATGCACGAAAGCAGAGCTACGATTTCCTAGAGCTCGGAGACGTCGTGGTCACGCTCGCGCCACTTGGCCTGATGATGGGTCGTATCGCTAACTTTATCAATGGTGAGCTGTGGGGTCGCGTGACAACTGTAAGTTGGGCAGTTATCTTCCCTAATAGTCCCAAAAACTATAATGTGGCACTACAAAAATATGGTGCAGAACCCAGGCACCCTTCGCAACTCTATGAAGCCGTCTTGGAGGGCGGACTCATGTTGGCTTATGTGCAGTGGCGCTTCTGGCGCACGCGTCCTAGCGCAGGGCAACTGAGCGGCGAGTTTTTGATCGGCTACGGAATCGTTCGGATTCTAGGTGAAATGTTTCGCGAACCAGATGCCGAGTTAATTCTTGGGCTGAGTCGTGGGCAGTTTTACTCGATCTTTATGATTCTGGCGGGTGCGATCACAATCTGGATCGTAAGGCGGCGAGGGAAATGCACTCATCCCTGAGAATGGCGATCGCTTTCGTGCAAAATATGGAAGCTAAACTTTGAGTATAAATCCGTCAGGCACGATGGTGTCCTTGCACACGACGAGAACGCCGTCGCGGATGGCAACATCCACGTTAGACCCAAAATTATCAGGCAAACCCGACGGGTCGAGCACGACGTTATTTCCAATACGGACATTCTTATCTAGGATCGCATTTTTCACGATGCAGTTTTGACCGACGCCGTAGTCTGGACGCTCGAGCACTCTGTTTTCTTCAAGATCCTCAAGCGTTTCAAAGCTATCGGCACCCATCATGACGACATTCTCAAGTGTAGATTGATCGCGGACGACTGAGCGCACCCCTAGTGTGGAGTGATTGATCTTTGCATCAGTCACAATACAACCGTCGGCGAGAATCGCACGATTGATGACGCAAGAGTTGATCTTCGATGCGGGAAGAAAGCGCGCGCGAGTAAAGATGCGCGCCTCCTCGTCAAAAAAGTTGAACGGCGGTACTGGATCTGTCAGGCGGATATTGGAGTCGAAGAAAGCTTTAACCGTTCCAATGTCTTCCCAATAGTCATCAAAGACATAACTACAAATCTTAGACTGACCAAGCATGCCAGGTATGATCTCTTTACCAAAATCGGTGGCCTCAGTTTTCAGAGCTTCGATTAGAGTCTTCGCGTTAAAAATATAGATGCCCATGGAGGCTAGACAGTAATCCCCATTGCCAGGATCCTTCATCTTGTTTTTTACGCTATCACCGACAGCGAGACCACGAATCACTTCGGGGTCACTTGGCTTTTCGACGAACTCGGTCACCTCTAAATTATCGTTGATCCGCATCAAGCCAAGCCCCTCGGCTTCATCTAAACCGAGTGGTTTCGCGGTGATCGTGACCTCTGCGCCAGAAGCATCATGCTCACGAACGACATCCTCTAGGTCCATACGGAAGAGTTGGTCACCCGAAAGGATTACATAGAGGTCGCCTTCACTATTCCCTTGGAAATGGTGCATGTTTTGGCGAACCGCATCGGCCGTGCCTTGATACCAATTGTCGCTCTTATCCGTTTGTTCAGCGGAGAGTATATCGACGAAGCCACCTGCATAAGGATCAAACTTGTAGGATTCCTGGATGTGTCGGTGGAGCGAAGCGGTATTGAACTGCGAGAGAACGAAGATCTGATTAAAGCCAGAATTGAGGCAGTTACTGATAGGGATATCGACTAAACGATACTTACCAGCGAGCGGCACAGCGGGTTTGCAGCGGTCACGAGTTAAGGGACTGAGGCGAGAGCCGCGACCGCCGCCCATGATAATACAGATTACTTTTCGTTTTTTCATAGGTCGCTCCGTAGTTTGAGATATGCAATAAGCTTGAAACATAGAGAGTCTCAGAGCTTATTTGAAGCTTTATGTGTGGAATTGTAGGATATATCGGCCGCGATCGTGCGGGAAGTATAATGCTAGATGGTCTTAAGCGCTTGGAATACCGAGGCTATGACTCATCAGGCATGGTTGTCTCTGTGGGCAAAGGCTTTGAACAAATCAAACGCACTGGCCGTGTGGTCAATCTAGAGGAGTCCCTAAAAAAGCCCCAACTCGGCGGTAACCTTGGCATCAGTCACACACGCTGGGCGACCCACGGTGATGTGACAGAGGCTAACGCTCACCCCCATACGAGTAGCGATGGTAAGATTTCTTTAGTTCATAATGGAGTGATCGAGAACTATAACGGAATGAAGGATTTTCTTGCGGGAAAAGGCTATACCTTCCAATCGGAAACGGACTCAGAAGCACTCTGTAATCTAATCGCCTACCACTACGATAAGGAGCCAAAAGACGGTAAAAAGAACCCCTTCCACGAAGCAGTCCGAAAGAGCCTCCGACACGTCGAAGGCACCTATGGGATCGCTGTGGTTTGCCCTGACTTCCCTGATGACTTAATTGGGGCTCGCAAGGGTTCTCCTCTCATTGTCGGGATCGGTAAGGGCGAACACCTCCTTGCATCCGACGTCAACGCAATCACCCATTGCACACAAAACGTCGTCTATCTCAACGATAACGAAGTTGTGCATCTTAAAAAGGACAACTTTTCCATTACTACCGTCTCCAGTAAGAGCGTCGAGGCAGTCATCCACAAAGTAGATTGGGACACGTCAGCAGCCGAGCTTGGCGACTACGATCACTTCATGCAAAAGGAAATATTTGAGCAACCGACTTCATTGGAGGACGGTATGCGTGGACGTTTCTCTGACGACGGCAGCACGGCGGTATTCGGGGGTCTAAATCTAAATCCACAAGAGCTGTGCCAGATTGACCGCATCCTCTTTCTTGCCTGTGGTACTGCTTGGCATTCCTGTCTGGTAGCTGAGTATTTGATTGAACGTTTTGCCCGCATACCAGTCGAGGTAGAGTATGCTTCCGAGTTTCGTTATCGCAACGCACCACTCGACAAAAACACACTCGTGATTGCTATTAGTCAGTCTGGTGAAACCATCGATACTCTAGGTGCGCTCCGTGAGGCCAAGCGCAAGGGTTTTCGAACGCTAGCAATTAACAACAGCGTCGGCTCAACCATCGCCCGCGAGAGCGATGGTGGTATTTACCAACACGCCGGTCCCGAGATCGGGGTGGCTTCGACCAAGGCATTTACATCCCAGATTATGATCTGTGCTATGCTCGCGCTTTACCTTGGCCGCCTTCGCGACCTGAGTTATGGGGATGGCGTTCAAATTGTGAATGCTCTTAGGGCTCTGCCAGAACAAGTTAAAGAGATTCTTAAGCTAAACAGTAAAATTGCAGCCGTTGCCAAGAAATATGCTAAGTATGAAGACTGCCTCTTCCTTGGTCGACAGCTGATGTTCCCAATCGCGTTGGAAGGCGCCCTCAAACTTAAAGAAATTTCCTATATTCACGCCGAAGGTTATCCTGCTGCTGAGATGAAACACGGCCCCATTGCATTGATTTGTGAAGACTGCCCCAGCGTATTCCTCGCTACCAGTGGTGAGGTATTTAGCAAAAGTTTGGCCAACGTGCAGGAAGTCAAAGCCCGCAAGGGCAAAGTTATTTGTATCGCGTCCGAAAATTGCGACATCCCTGACGGGCTGGTCGATGATACGATTCTAGTTCCTGAGTGCCACGAGATCGTGAAGCCTATTTTGATGAGTATTCCAATCCAGCTTTTCAGCTATCACGTAGCCGTCGAGCGAGGCTGCGACGTGGATAAGCCGCGTAACCTAGCAAAATCGGTCACGGTGGAATAGATCTCTTTAGTGATTCCAAGAATCCAGAACTGATAGACGACAACTGGAAGATTCGAGCTGCGATACGCTCTACTGAATACACTTTTTAAAATGTCCGTCTTTAGACGCAAAATGCCTTAGCGTAGGTGACTGTAGTTTGCTATATTTTAGTATTACCCATTGTCACCTAACCCATTACCAGGAAAAAATATGATAACGTATAAATTGATCTCTAAGAGTTTAACTCTACTTGCATGCCTACTAGTCTGCTGCATCAGCTCAGCTAGCATTTTTGCTCAAAAAAAGCCAAACATAGTTTTCATCATTTCCGACGATGTTGGCTTTGAGGAAATCGGGTGTTATGGCGTAATCGATAGAGAATCGATCACTCCAAACATTGACTCCCTAGCAGAAAAAGGAGTCCGCTTTAATACTTGTTATGCACAAGCAATTTGTGGGCCTTCGCGCGCAATGCTTTATACAGGGAATTACGCAGTAAATACGGGTCAATATGACAACAAACTAAAATATTTAGTTTCAGATGCTAAAACTGTCCGTGAGAGGAGGAGTGAATATCGCAATCATTACCAATCCTTACCATGCTTAACAAAAATAATGAAAGATGGCGGCTATTCCGTTAGTTGGGCAGGTAAATGGCATCACACTGCAATAGCGGGTGGTCACGTACACAAAATATCTGAAGAAATAGGAATAGACAGCTACATAGAATATAGTTCTAGCCCCAAAATGTATGAAAAACTTATTGGGAAAAAGTTGATACCCGATGACACCTGGGAAAGATCAGCCATCGGCGGGGAACCAATTATTTCACGCTATTGGAAACCAGGATTCATCAAAGACGGGGAAATGATGGAGACCGGCATGAATGATTATGGTCCGGATATTCTCACCGATTTCATATGTGATGAAATTAAAAAAGAACGCCCAGATGACCAGCCATTCTTCCTCATGTATACAATGAATCTAGCGCATAGTGCCCACTGCGTAACACCCTATGAAGTAGCCGCTGGAGCCTCTCCAGATAATACGCACATAAGAAAAGGGTCACCTGAAGGTGCGGAAATATTTAAAAGTCAGGTTCGTTACATGGATGCATTAGTTGGGCGCATTATAGACACAGTTGAAGCGCAGGGCTTAAGTGAGGATACGATAATTATCTATACATCAGATAATGGAACGACGTCTTCGGCCAAAGGAAAGGGCGTTGAATATGGTGTTCACGTCCCATTCGTCCTATCAGGGCCCCAAATAAGCAGAGCTGGACCTACCGATGAGCTAATGGATTTTACAGATATTCTACCTACCTTTGCTGAGTGGGCAGGGGTTGACCTCAGTAATGTAAAGTATGACGGGATTAGTTTAGCTCCTTTCCTAAGAGGAAGCAGCAATGTTACTAAACCTGTGATCTATTCATTTCCTGGGCCAGCAAGGTTGATAAGAACTAAAACACACTTATTAGAAGCGATTAGCCCACTCTATGACCAAGCCCGAGGGAAACTATACAAAACAAATGGTTCTTTCGACGGGAGAGGATATGAGAACTTAGCTTTAAGTGATGATTATCTTAAAATTCAGAGTGAATTTGAACAATTGAAAGCAATACTACCCTCCGTCCTTCCGGAGAGTTTTTCTGATATCATCTGGGATAGAGAGGAAATGCAAAAAGCTAAGGCATACTTTGATGATGCGAAGCGAAAAAGACTGACCCTATCCTTACCTAAGGACTATGTTTTTTACGATGACTCATTGTAATTTTGCTACAACCTTCTGTGAGTTATTTTGTAATAACCAGTAAGTAGCGAACACTTTTCCAGTTGTATAGTATTAACATTGGATCAGTCCGTTAGCATTCGCATCATTTTCCAATTTGATCCTTATTTAGGTATTATAAAGCACCTTCTCCTGAATAACATGATGGTGTTAAAATAATCGAACCAAAATATATATTTCAGCTATATATCATACTAGAATTTTAGATTTATGTCTCCATTACATCTCAACAAGCAGACCAGCTCAAAAAATCCATCCAATTTACCTCACGTGGTGATATTGGGAGGCGGATTCGCTGGATTAGCTGCTGGGAAGGCACTCGCTAAATACCCGGTCAAAATTACTCTGGTAGATAAAGAGAACCATCACCTTTTTCAACCGCTCCTTTATCAGGTTGCGACGGCAGGACTTTCTGCAGCCGACATTGCGCAACCTCTGCGGCACATCTTTTCTGGTCAGTCTAATTTGACTACATTGATGGATGAAGTAGTTGATTTTGATTTAGATGCTTCCAAGGTCCATCTGCGATCGCAGAGCCTTAGTTATGATTACATGGTAGTTGCACTAGGTGTGACTACAGGATATTTTGGCAATCAACAATGGGCTCGATTCGCGCCCGGACTTAAGACTCTTGATGAGGCAACTGAACTTCGCCGTAGGGTTCTTTCAGCTTTTGAACGTGCAGAATTAGCCAACGACCCAGATGAAGCTGCGCTGTGGCTAACTTTTGTTGTCGTTGGCGGAGGTCCAACTGGCGTCGAGTTAGCGGGGGCAATTGCTGAACTTGCCCAGCACGTTATGGCCAAGGACTTCCGACATATCGACTCAACCAAGGCGGAGGTTCATTTAATCGAAGCTAGCCCTAGATTACTGAACAATTTCCCTGAGGGACAGTCCAGTTATGCACACAAACGTCTAACGAAAATGGGCGTAAAAGTTCATTTAGGTGAGCCGGTTACAAGTGTTTCTGCTGAAGGAGTTACCCTGTCCCAATCAACGATCTCTTCAGGTACAATTCTTTGGGCTGCTGGAGTGGAGGCGAACTCTGTCGCAAATAAACTTGGGCAGGTTCCAAGAGATCGCGCCGGTCGCCTAGAAGTGAATCCTGATTTGGTGCTGCCGAATTCCGAAAATGTATTCATTGCTGGAGACTTGGCTAAAATGTCTGACCTCAAGGGCAAGCAAGTCCCCTGTCTTGCCCCAGCGGCTACTCAGATGGGTCGTCACGCTGCGAAACAAATAGCGCGAGATTTAGCTGGGCGCCCACTACAGCCTTTTATCTATTTTGATAAGGGCAATATGGCAACGATTGGGCGTAGTAGTGCAGTGGCTAATTATCGTAAGATTTCAATTAACGGATATTTCGCTTGGGTTGCGTGGCTCGGAGTACACCTTGTTTTTCTCATGGGTATGCGGAATCGCATAAGCGTTTTCCTTAATTGGGTATGGTCCTACCTAGCCTGGCGTCAAGGTGCTCGAATAATTACTAAAAAATTACCAGGTAGAAGCGATGGCTAAAGCGCTACTAGCTCCACTTGAATTTTTTCACTTCGAGTATATTCTTCTACTAGGCTTATTACAGGGATAAATTCCTTAACCGTGGTATTGATATTCTGCCTCTAGATTCATCAAAGGAATTGGTTCGAGCGGGTGCCCGTTAGCACCTATTGTAAGATGGAGCAGCTTGGTTATATCTCGTGTAGGAGGATCCGGGATTGACTCAGGTATCACAGCCTCCTCTCTATTATATTTCCTATGATGAGGTATTTTCTATCTCACCATTCCCATAGGCTTCTAATACTGGACTCCATCTTTCAATCCACATCTCATCCTTTGGTCTAGTGCCCTGCCCATACATCTGAACACAATCAATCATCAGGTAATTGAAGTCTTTTTGTTTGCGATAGTAGTAAACATATGCCAGTTATCGCAGACCATTTATGTGACTCTCTCTCCTTGAGTAATTACAAAAGCCTAAACCTCTCCTATTAGATTATGTTAACACGACTGGCATGCGCTTTTTCCCGTTTATCTGATTGGTCCCAAGAAAAGACTCTTTCAGAATCGGCACGTAAACGATCTGAGCGATGGGTATTTTTTATCGCGCTAACTAGCTTCTTTGTGCACCTCGCCTTAATTGGCCTGAATTATCTAGGCATATTCGGGAATAATAGTATCGATCTGCTGTCCGATCCAATCGTAGCCATTTACACCCCCTTTTCCTTTATACTAGTTTATGAAGTTTATCTTCTAATTTATTTTCTACCGGCTTCGATCACCCAGTATATAGCTAAGCAGTATGAAATAATTACCCTGATCGTCATTCGGCGTATATTTAAAGATATTTCTGATTTAGAACTTACGGCTAATTGGTTTCAAAAAAAGGAGAACCTACAATTCACCTACGATATTTTTACTACGCTTCTGCTCTTCGCGTTGCTCTTCATATTTTATTTGCTGATGAAAAAGGCTTGGCACCCACAAATTAAAGCGCCTGATGCTGCCCTATCCCAATTTATCGCTATAAAGAAGCATTTAAGTGTTTTGCTTGTGCCAGTCTTCTTGATCCTAGCTCTCTTTAGTTTCGGCACATGGGTTATGGACATGGTTCAATTTGATAATGGGTTGAGCGCACCTGGGGGTAATTTAAATAATGTCTTTTTTGACGACTTTTTTACCGTATTAATTTTAGCAGATGTCCTGCTCTTGCTCTTCTCTTTTGTCCACCGCCAAAGCTTTGCAAAAGTTATTAGAAACTCTGGTTTCATTATTTCAACGGTTATGCTAAAGCTCTCTTTTAGTGCGACAGGACTACTAAATATTTCGCTCATTGTAGGTGCTGTTTTCTTCGGAGTCTGCATCCTCTTTCTCTACAACCAATATGAACGACTCTCTCTGGATGCAGATCTACCCACTACATAGTCGGGTTCATGATCGCTCTATTTGTAAATAAAGAAGAACATATTTTTGATATTCAATTTATACACCCCTTTGTTAATGATAAGTTAGACAAAAAAAAGCGGTGGATGGTCAAAATATATTAACCCTAACCGGGAGAAATATTCAGATGAAAGTATTCACACAAACCCAATCTGTTACGGTGGAATAAATTTGAGTGTATATTTGGTTAATCCATATATCCTCAATGTTGTATCAAGGGATGAAGTAGCTTGGTTCTATCTCGTGCACGAGAATCCGGGATTGACTCAGGTAT
>QXZH01000048.1 GCA_009886465.1 Opitutaceae bacterium | reverse complement strand
CTACTTGGCACCTCATCGAACCAATGCAATGGTCCGCCAACTATTTCGCGATCAATCGTATCCTGAATCAGCTACAGTTCCTCGAAGAAGAAGCCTCTTTTTCCGTCGATGAAATTGAAAAAACTGGGCAATCCCTAGCCGACTATGGGCTCGAAGATCCTTTACTGAAGATCGTCATCGCCGAAGGCGATGAAACCATTTCTCTCAGTATAGGCACGCTAACCGAAATTGGCAACAATGTCTATTTTCTAGGCCCCGACGCACGGGAGATCTTTGTCGTCAACCGCCAAGTCATTGATAGCTTGCTCGTTGATCTAAATGATCTGCGTTCTCGCGAAATATTTGACATACCCGTCTTTGAGGTCGACGCACTCGGGTTACAGATCCGCTCAGGAAATACTGCCGATGGCAGTACGCTAAAAGTGCGCCTTGCACGCAATGATGGGGCTTGGATTTTTGAGGCTCCCCTCGCAGCGAAAGCAAACCCTGCTCTCGTCGACAACACGGTCAATACCTTAACCGCTGCCAAAGTGCGGCGCTTTCTCGAGACCGAAGAAGCTGATCCGATCGTTCAAGGCCTCGAAACACCCTTCATGCAGGTCACGATCTACGGCAATAAGCGCCGCCAAACACTCATCGTCGGCAATCTCGATCCCGATTCGCAAGGTGCGCCTCAATACTTCGCTAAACTCGAAGACAACCCAGCAATCTTCACTGTGCTCGCCCGCCCTTTCGACGCACTGCGCGAAGCGCAAGAAGCGCTCCGTGAGCGCAACTTCATGAACTTCGATTCGAGCATGCTTTCCACCATTAATATCTCGGAAAATGGCAGAAAGATACGACTACAAAAATTAGAAACTGGCGAAAACGACTGGCAGGTTCTTGAAAGTAAGGGTGGAGACGAGATCCAGCCTTATCGTGCTGATCCAGCCATCATGGACAGCCTGATAAAAGACCTCTCCAGCCTTCGAGCGAAAGGGTTCACCGCCGATGCACCCTCTACGTCTGACATCGAGAGCTACGGCTTTAACAATCCGCGCCGCGTCGTAACGCTCAGCTTTTCTGAGGGCGATCCATTAACACTTATGCTCGCGTATCCTGAAAACAGCAGGGACGCTCTCTACGCAAAAACAAACCTAGCTGACTTCATCTTCAAGGTAGAGCGCAGTGCGACTCTGCGCATGATTCCACTCAATACCCCCTACTACCGGAACCGCACATTGGACATACTGCCCGCTGCGGCACGTATCAGCGCACTTGAGCTTACAAACCTACAAACTGGTGAAGCCATCTTTGACTACGCGCTTGGACAAGAAAACATACCTTGGAATGACCTGATCGAAGAATTCGATGCCAACCATGCAGAGCATGTACCCGTCCTGCTTGGCGCCATTCGTAAATTTGAGGTTAAGAGCTACCTCCTCGATAGCTATGCCGAAGCTTATCCGGTCGACGCAGAAAAATCACTTCCGTGGCGCTTCCGACTCAGCGCCACAATCCAGTTGCCTGGAGACGAAACCGACCGTACCGAGACACGCGAATATGTTTTCACCGACCGCCTCTCAGGCACCGTTCAGGTAGCTGGGTCGAAACAATATAACACTATCTTCGAAATCCCACAGTCACTACTCGACGCACTCTACGAACTAACCGAGGACATGGAAATTCCGCCAGAGATGAAGGGTGAACCAGTGCTGAGACCTGCACCCATAGAGCCAGTATCTACACCTGCTAAAACCTAGACGCCTTAACGTCTAGACAAGTAAAGCACCAGCAAGCTACCACGCTAACCATGGCACGTATCAGAAAACTCCGCCTAGTCACACTGCTAAAGCTGTTTTTTAATGCCACAATTTCACTTATTTTTATAGCGCAAGTCTTTGTCGTAGCGTGCCTACTAATCTACGGCTTCCTGCCGATACCGTCCGAGTGGGGCAATCAGCTCATTGCCAAAAACTTATCCCCGGGCATCATCTTACGTGTCGATGAAATCCGTCTGCGCCCAGATGCCTCTATCGAGCTCGTAGGCATCGAACTGCGTTCTGTAAACATCAAGCAATCCCTCTTTCAAGCCGATGCCGCCGAACTGGAACTGAAGTGGCAAGGCTTTGATAAAGCGCCTAGCGCTGAAAATCTGTTATTGACCGGGGGGACACTATTCGCCCCATCCGTGTATTCACCAGATGGATATCACAGTCCTCTATTAGAACGCGTCGCCTTTAGGTTTGTTCAGGCTGACGACAATTGGAAAGTGGATCGATTCGCCGCTTTACATGAAAACATACGTCTACGCGGCTCCTTCGATTTACCAGCCTTTAAGGAGGACGGTGCCGAAGCTTTAGACATCAATGTAGCCATCAATACCTTCTACGCACAAGCAGCCATACTATCTCAACAAAAGAAGTATATCAGTTACTTTCTGGCACCGACCGTTGACTTTAAATCGAGTAATCTCGACACCAATACACAGCAAATCGAATTACGCATCACAAGTCGGCAAATGCAGCACGCGGAAGCGAATGCCGAAAAATTACAGCTATCGGGAGTCATCCAACTCTCTGAGGGAAAACTCATTCTCGTATCAGCACCACGCCTTACCGCACACCACCTAGAAGTTCCTCGCTTTGATTTAACTGCACAGAGCCTCAGCGCCGAGTTCCCTCACGACGACTTCGACGACTTAATCTCAGGTAAATGGCCGCGACTCAAACTAACTGCCAAGCAGTTAAACATACAGAACTTCAAACTCGTTGCCCCCATTCTGCAGGTCGACTCAAAGGCCTATCCGACACTTTCGTTTCATGGTTCAACCGGTAGCTTAAAGGGGGCTATCGATTTAAGCGGACAACTTAACGCCCAAAAATGGAGCGGCCAAGTGCAAGCACGTGGCTGTCTCGATCTCGTCACACTGATTCCAAGAGAGCTTACCCAAAAAATTCCAAAAATCATCTACGAGACACCCCCCTACTACAACCTCAAGCTAGATCTTGCCGAAGGTTTTGCCGTCAATCACGCCGAACTGGAAGCTGAAGTTCAAAGACTTAAAATCGACGAACTCACTTTCGACCATATCAATGCACGCGCCAGTTATGCCAATGGACTCTACGTGATCGAAGATCTTTACCTCCGCCGTCAGCAGCAGTGGCTTGATCTAACGTATAGCCTAGATACCGTGAGCTCCGATTATCGCTTGAGCCTCATCGGCTCCGCCGTGCCCCAAGATTATAACTCACTTTTTCCTAGTTGGTGGGCAGCCATCTTTAAGAACATTGATTTCAGTCTAACTGATTACAATCAAGGCGATTTCATTATCTACGGGAACACGCAGCGAAAACCCTCCGACCTCTACTACGGCCACGCTAAAGCAAGCAAGGTCAGCTACATGGGCGTGGTACTTGATGAAGCTGAACTTATTGTGCGCGGTCGTGGCTCCTACTGCGAACTGCACGATCTCAATGTCCGCAAGGGCCAAGATTGGGCACGCGGCGACATCGCCTTCGCTTCAAAGCGCGACGAAGTCAAAAGCCCGGCTTCGATCCGCCTAGACATGGAAGTTCAATTCGCGCTGACCGAAGCAGCTAAACTTTTCAAAAGCGATATAGCCACAGTCATCACTGACTTTAAAACTACCAGCCCTCCACTAATACAGATTGAAGCAGTCATCTTTAACAAAGCCTATTCCGAATATGTAGACAAAAGTTACTTCGATCTTGCCGCCAATCTCGACCACCCGCTCACCTTTAAAGACGTGCCGCTCGATCATCTTAGCTTCAAGCTTTTCGGACGCAATAAAGTCACACACTTACGAGATATACAGCTTGGCTACGCCGACGGCCAAGCCAGCGGCATGATTGATATTTCCATGCCTGCAGAAGCCAGGAATCTACTGCGCTACGAGCTCACTTTAAAAGATGCCGATCAAAACCAGGCACTCCGCAATCTTCCGCAATTTGATCATATTGAAGACAGCCTAGAAGGCAGTAAAACGACCAAGCCCACCCGTGAGGATGCGCGAATCGACCTCAATTTACGAGGGCAAGGCCCGACTGAAGATCCCTTCAAGCACAAGGGCTTCGGGCACTTTGAAATCCGCAACGATCAACTAGGGACGATCCAGTTACTCGGACCTCTATCTAAGATCCTGCAAAACACGCAACTCAGCTTCACCTCTTTTAATCTCAACAACATGCACGGTGACTTCCTCTACAAGGACGATCTTGTCACTTTCGACCCCCTTCACATCGACGGAGACCGCACCCAGATCGACACTCCGGGGACACTCTGCCTCAGCGATCAAACGCTCAACATGAATGTTGAAGTCAAGCTCTTCGGTAACGCAGGTAAGCCCGATTCAAAGCTACGCAAAATTGGCGAACTCATCACAAAACCGATACCCAACCTTCTCCAATTCGAGCTTACTGGTACCCTCAAAGACCAAAAGCTTCGCTCTCTCTACGATCCTAGGAATTTGATACCGAACTTATAAAAACTCGCCTAGTGTTGAACCTAAAGGTAACGCCCTCCAAAGCCAGGCATCTATGAGTAGTCTGTCGACTTTTTTAAGGGACACTTCACCGGACCCAATTTGGGAGCTAGAATTATAAAAAAAGAAACTTTTTTTTATAATAATTTATGAGACCTGACTTATTCACAGTGCAAATACGCTTAGGCGGGAATCTAAATCATTCCTTTACAGTTGCTTCGAAACTTATTCACATACTTATTCACAAGTCATTGATTTACAATGTTTTATAGCTAAAAACACTTGACAGCGGGAAAACCTAACGCATTATATGCGTATTCCTTCGGGAATATGATCTTTGACAGAAACGATGTGTGAAACAAGACTACGAAAGTAGTCAGGAATACCACTTCAAGATATACCCCAAACTTCGGTTTGGGAAAAGGTCGGGATGAGCTAACGTTCCCGGCCCCTACTGTGAGTTGCCTTTTAAGGCAGCGAGATTATCTTCGGATAATTATATGCGGCAGGCACATGTCACCGGCTTCAACGAAAAGGTTCGTGCCTTTTCGGTTTAACACGTAATTGAAGTCTGGCGGTGAGCGGCAACTTAAAGTGAAGCAAAAAAGTGCACACTAGAGTAAGAACCAGCTGCAAACCGAGTGATGCTCCAAGTTCCGGTTCGGAACAAAAGAGCAAACACAGTCGGTCACCGACCGACAGTTGCTACTGTGAGTTAGTGCGGAGTAAATAACGTAGTTCGACAGTGTGAACGAAAAAAATGCTGTTAGATCGTAGGGGTGTCGCAATCAATACGGGAAAAAGAACTGCGGCTTCGCGGAGTGAGCGAACCAAGTGAGAGGCGCCCGGATACGGGCAGTGATCATGGAAGCGCGATAAAATCCGAAGCGCGGGAGGCTGTAGAAAAGCCGTCCGCTTGAGACAATAAAAGCAACTTGAGGGTTAAGAGACAAGACCCGTTGCCTAAGGCAAACGATCGATGACGAAAGAAGTCGATGCTGACCTTGGGCTGCAGGAACGGAAGAGGAGATCTCAATCACTACCGATCCGTGTTCGGACTGTGAGTGTCGGCAGACAAGCGCAAAACCGGGCAGAGAAGTCTCACCCAACAAAGAACCAGCGGTTACGCTGGAATCAGGTTCTGCTGTGGGACCGAAACGTATTGCAATCGTTCTTGCGGTATGACGCAGCGTCGGGGAACTGGCAGCCAATAATCACTCGACGGGTGATGAGGGCGCCCAATGCCAGTGAATCGAGGAAAGAGAGCGTGGCGAGCTCCCATACCTCACCTTTTTATAAAATCTTCGGATTTGATAATAGGTTATTGAAAAGTCCGTGATTCGGTAACGAATCGCGGACTTTTTTTATGTCTAGATTTCTGTGTTACACTAACTCTAAGAGCACGGCAGCGGCGGCTTCGATGCCAGATAGCGCCGCCCCTTCAACTCTTGCGCCACCAAATGAATCGCCGGCAAGGGTCAATTGAAGGCCGGCATTTTGAAAGTAAGGATCAGGCCACGGGTTAATAGGAGTGGTGAACCCCCACCGGTGGCAGTCATATTCAAGAACATTTGCACTGAGATGCGGAGCCGCCGCGTCGAGCATGAGCGGGCCGCGCACTTCGTTAGGTGAATCCCAATGCGCCTCAGCAAAATCTGCATCGCCATGTATGGTGATTGCAGAAACATCGGGCGATATGCCCTTTTGCTGGTTATCAGCAATCCAGGTGAGTGGTGCTTCATGGATTTTAATACCTCCAGGCTCAGGTAAACCACTGGCACCATCTAGGATGGCGAGCGTAGCAAGACCACGTTCGTAACGAACAGCTCGTAGGGCATCGCTTGCACCGTTGGCGAAGGGCAGTCCAGTCGCATCAAGCAAATTCATCGTCTGTGGAAGTGGCGCGGTGATAACTAGGTGCTTACCCAGAAAAAAATCACCAGATGCCGTGCGAGCGGTCCATTGATCTGCATCGCGAGATAGCTCAATGACCTGCTGAGAATTGCATACGTCGAGTTCTTTGGCTAAATACTTCGGGGCATCAGTCATACCTGTGATCCCACAGTAGCGCGGGTAGCCGTCGGCATTGGTATCTTCAGGCAAGTGACGAAACCACTCCTTGATGATGCCCGCTGCGAGCCAATCATCAGCATAGGCCTGGAGGCGAGGGTCGCGCACCGTAAAATATTGTGCCCCGTGATCAAGACGACCGCCCGCCATACGGCGTGTAGCCATGCGCCCACCGAGACCGCGACCTTTGTCGAGTATACGCACGGACGTGCCCACCTTGCGTAGTTCGGTGGCGCAGATAAGGCCGGAAATCCCGGCTCCGATGATAAGGACGTCTGTGGCTTGCATGGTGATTAGCTTGGGGTCCTGCTTTTAGGCAATTTGATTATAAAAAGAATAAATGAGGGACTCCAACATTAGGAGAGTGTTTGTTTTAAAGCAGTTTCGAGTTCGGCATGCTGCCACTCAAAGCCAAGGTCAATCAGTGACTTGGGGAGGACGCCCAGATTGCTGAGAACGGTTTCTTTACCCATTTCGCCGAAGATCATTTTAACAAGGCTCGCAGGCAAAGGGAAAACCGTGGGGCGACCCAAAACCCTACCGAGTATTTTCGTAAACATACTGTTTGTGACAGGCTCTGGTGCCACCGCGTTGACCGCGCCTTGCACGGATACATTTTCTACGGCAAAGACGTAAACCGAAACGAGGTCGGGCAAGCTGATCCAGCTCATCTTTTGCTGGCCGTCGCCGATGCGACCGCCAACACCCAACTTAAAAGGTGGAAGCATCTTAGCGAGCGCCCCACCCTTGGCGCTGAGCACAATGCCCGTCCGAAGAAAGACAGTGCGAACGCTAGCCTCGGTCAGAGATTGCGCTGCGCCCTCCCACTGGCAGGTTACCCCAGCGAGGAAGCCTTTGCCCGAACCGCTAGACTCATCCACTGGGTGCTCACAATCAATTCCGTAATAGCTGATGCCCGAAGCGGCGATATAGGCGGGGCGCTTTTCTTGCGCGAGGATTGAATCGACTAACAGGCGCGTGCTATCGACGCGGCTATCTAGAATGCGTGCCTTGGCGGCATCTGTCCAACGCTGGGCAACGCTCTCACCCGAGAGATGGATAACAGCATCGACGCCGTCGAGTGCGCGGGAATCTAACTGGCCTGCGGCGACGTCCCACTGATGATCGCCTTGGTCACTGCGGGAAAGAGTTCGCACGCTATGACCGCGTGCCACGAGGGCAGCGCAGAGTGACTCGCCAACAAGGCCGCTGGCTCCGGTGATGAGAATGGTCTTAGGAGTAGTCATGTTTGCTTTCATGGCGAGTTCACTTAGGAGCATCTATGAAGGGAGTTTAAGTTCTCGAAGGCGTAAGACGAGCCGACACGCTACGGATTTCATTTGCAGCCTTGGTGATAACGCTGCGATCACCCTCATTCAATCGATCGAGGTTACGGAGCTGAAGCCCCATGCGGTGATTTGATTTGAGAGTGTCTTGATGTCTTATCAAATAGTCCCAATAGAGCGTGGTAAAGGGGCAGGCGTTTGCTCCAGTCTTTTCCTTCGGATTTTTGGGGCAATTTTTGCAGTAATTGCTCATCTTATTAATGTAGCTGCCCGTGGCGATGTAGGGCTTTGAGGCCATGAGTCCACCGTCGCCGTATTGCGACATACCTAGAGTGTTAGGAAGCTCGACCCACTCAACGGCATCGACATACACAGCGAGATACCACTCGTGTAACTTCTTCGGGTCCACGCCTAGTAGGAGCGCGTAGAGCCCAGTGACCATAAGCCGCTGGATGTGGTGCGCGTAGCCGTGCTCCAGCGTTTGTCCGACGGATTGTTTGAGACATTCGAGATCAGTATCGCCAGTCCAGTAGAAGTCCGGCAAGGGTTCCTGCGCGTCCATCGCGTTGCGGTCGATGTATTCAGGCATGTGCATCCAGTAGATGCAGCGCACGTATTCACGCCATCCGAGAATTTGGCGGATAAAGCCCTCAACCGCGGCAAGTGGGGCATGACCGTCTTTGTAGGCTTTTTCAGCAGCAGACACGGCGTCGCGCGGATCGAGTAACTTTAAATTAAGCGATGTACTGATCAGCGAATGGTAGAGCCAAGGTTCATCTGTCCACATCGCGTCTTGATACTTACCAAATACGGGTAGCCGCTTATGGATAAAGTTGCTCAGCGCTTTTTGTGCTTCTTGTGGCGTCACGGGCCATGCAAAGGAGTCCAGTGAGCCTGGGTGATCGGCGAAGCGATCGTTGACGAGATCGAGCACTTCGCGGGTGAGCGCGTCTGGTTTAAAACCAAGGCCAGTGTTTGGCCCTTCGGGCCCACCTTTGCCGAAGCTGCCTCGGTTTTCCTTATCGTAGTTCCAGTCGCCACCAATCGGCTTGCCGTCCTCCATCAAAACGTCGAAGCGTTTGCGTAGCTCACGGTAAAAGAACTCCATGCGGAGAGACTTGCGCCCTTTGGCATGTTCTTCGAAGTCCTTGGCAGTGGTGTAAAAGTGTCTATCGTCACGCACTTCGAGTGGCACATCTTCGTCGCGGCAGACTTTTTCCAAGCCTTGAAGTACGCGCCATTCGCCGGGCTGGGTGACGATGACTTTTTCTGGGCGAAGCGCGCGTAAATCGTGACCAAGTCGCTTGGAAAACTTATCCGCTTCTTTGCCATCATCTAACTGCGTATATTCAACGTGGATGTCCTCCGCGAGTAGCGCGTCTCTAAAGTGGCGCATGCCTGATAGGAAGATCGCAATACGCTGCTTGTGAGACCAGACGTGCTTCGACTCGTAATCGACCTCGGCCATCCACACGGCATCATGCGTAAGGTCAAAACCGTCAAAAGCAGAGGCATCTCGATTGAGTTGATCGCCGAAAATAAGAATGAGGTGGCGTGGTGATTTCATTATTAATCAATGTGGGCGTTCCGCCTAAGATTTAAATTGATCCAGCGCAGCGAGTGCCCTTTCGCGACCTTCCTTATGATCGATGATTGGTTCGGGATAGTCTTTGCCCAGCTCGACGCCTGCATATTCGAGAATGCCTGCAGGTGCCTCCCATGGTTCGTGGATAAATTTGCTAGGTAATTTAGCTATCTCAGGCACCCACTTTCTAACGTATTCACCCTCAGCATCGAACTTCTTACCCTGAGTGATTGGATTGAAGACGCGGAAATAAGGCGCAGCGTCGGCACCACAACCGGCGCTCCATTGCCAACCGAGGGTATTGCTGGCCAGATCGGCATCGACTAGCGTGTCCCAAAACCAACTGGCTCCTTCGCGCCAGTCTTGTAGCAGATGCTTCACGAGAAGTGAAGAGACGACCATGCGCACGCGATTGTGCATCCACCCCGTGGCATAGAGCTGACGCATGCCCGCATCGACAATGGGGTAGCCTGTCTG
>QXZH01000047.1 GCA_009886465.1 Opitutaceae bacterium | reverse complement strand
CTGCCAGGCGATACTTCGAGAACCTTATTTACCACACCGTCAAGGAAGGCACGGTCGTGACTCACTAGAATGACGGTCCCTTCATAGAGGTTAATCGCCTCTTGGAGGACTTCTTTCGATTTTATATCCAAGTGATTAGTCGGTTCGTCCAAGACCATACAGTTGGCTGGGTGCATAAGCATTTTAGCTAGTGCGACGCGGTTCTTTTCCCCACCAGAGAGGACTGAAGTCTTTTTGAGGGCTTCGTCACCAGAGAAGAGGAGAGCGCCGAGGGCGCCGCGTGGGTTAGCATCATCGTTGCCAATGGCAGCTTTTTCGACCTCTTCAAGAACGCTGTTGTTAGGGTCGAGCTCGTCAGCTTGTGACTGGGCAAAGTAGCCGAGTACTGTGTTGATACCTTTTTCAACTTCGCCGCCTTGGAAGGGTTCGGTTCCTGCCATGATACGAGCTAAGGTGGACTTGCCAGCGCCGTTGACGCCGACTACCGCGATACGGTCGCCCTTATCGATGCGTAGGTCGAGACCATCAAAGATGATATTGTCCCCATAAGCTTTATGCAGACCGCTAATTGTGATTACTTTGGCACTTGCAGGGGGAGACTTTGGGAAACGAAAAAACATCTTCTTCTCGTCACGTGGTATGGTGATCAATTCAATCTTTTCGAGTGCTTTGATCCGGCTTTGCACCATACTAGCCTTTTTTACGTTAGAGCGGAAACGATTGATCCAGTCTTTGACTTCCTTGATCTCCTTTTGCTGATTTGCGTAGGCTTTACGTAGAGTTTCAAGGCGCTTATCGCTCTCGCCTACGTAGTAACTGTAGTTACCTTTAAAAGTGGTTAAGTTGCCGAGCTTGAGCTCCAGCGTGCGGTTTGTAACCTCATCGAGGAAGGCACGATCGTGAGAGATTACGATGAGTGCACCTTGGTAGTGTTTAAGATATTGCTCGACCCAATGCTGAGAGACGATGTCCAAGTGATTGGTCGGTTCATCGAGTATGATCAGCGATGGATTCTGCAATAGTAATTTGGCTAATGCGATACGCATCTGCCAACCGCCTGAAAACTCACCAGTGTCACGTTCAAAGTCGCCTTCGCTAAAACCCATTCCAAGAAGAATGCGTTCGATTCGAGATTTCATTTTGGCAGGCTCGTGGTCTTCGAGTTGCTGCTCCCATTCTCCCATTAAATCAATGAGGTCGTAGTATTCATCAGCTGAGGTATCCATCTCTAGCATCTCCTCTTCGGCCTTCTCTAGGTTTTTCTGTAGCTCGAGAATATCGCCAAATGCACTCTCCGCCTCTGCGAAGAGAGTTTTGCCCGAAACTGAGATACCATCTTGCGGCAGGTAACCGACACTGACGTAGCCAGCTTTATCGACTGTGCCGCCGTCGCTGTCTAGCTCACCCATGAGCATGCGTAGCAGGGTAGTTTTACCCGAACCGTTAGAGCCGACGAGGGCAATTCGGTCGTGCGCGTTAATGACACAGTTGATCTTATTGAAAAGAACCTTCTTGCCGAAGTTATGGGTGACTTGATTAATTGTGATCATGTAAGAAAGGTTAGCGCGCAATGTAACAATGGAGCTAGTTAATTGCAAAGAAAAAGCCCAGGATGACTTTCTCCTGGGCCTAGGGCATTTTAACTATTTGGATTTATTCGCTATTGGGTGTCCCGCTTTCTCTTGCCCATTTGCTTTCTTAGCTCGTGCATTTCTTCCTCTGAGATTTGACCGTCGCCGTCCGTATCAATCTTATCGAAGTTTTCTACCATTTTCTCGAGACCTGCCTCTGTCGCTTCGTCTATTGAAATGGCTCCATTTTGGTCGGTATCAGCGGCTTTTATATCTTCACGAGTCTGCTTTGGTTTTTGGCCACGATTTTCGCGTATATCGAGCAATTCTTCCTCGGAAATTTCACCGTCGCTGTTTGCGTCTATTCTTTCGAAGTATTTTGCCATGAATCCCTTCGCTTCGTCCTCAGTGATCGAACCACTGCCATCGCTGTCTAGGCGTTCAATTATTTGATCGGGTGCAGGAGGCACACGGTTGCCATCTCGATCTTCTCTCTCTGGCTTAGCTTGAGAGTTCAAGGTAATCAGTGTGGCACTCAGAAGCATTAGGAGTATTGTTTTAATATGCATGGTTTTTAATTTGATTGTTACTATTTTCTACGCAGTAAATAGGCTGCTAAAGTATCATATCGTCGCTGCGTGTAGAAAAGTTTCAGCGTATATCTAAAACAGGGAGCGGAAGAGATTATATTTTAGTAAATTACTTCTTTAGTAAACACACGAAGGCATTTTACATCTTAATAGCTAAGTAATTAGTGTGTTGTGTTATAATACTAAATGCTCAGTTTTGATCTAGCTCATGCTTGAAACATTTGAATTTATTAATGAGGACTTCCCTTGGTTTTTCGCCTGCTTGGTCGCTATTTTTGGCGCTATTGTCGGAAGTTTTCTCAATGTTTGTATCCACCGCATACCTGCAGAGCGTTCGGTTATATCGCCTGGATCTGCCTGCGAGTGCGGTAGGCCCATTGCATTTTATCGCAATATCCCAGTCCTAAGCTGGATACTACTTAAGGGTAAAGCTAGTTGCTGTGGGCAGCCTTTTAGTCTGCGTTATCCTGCGATCGAGTTACTCACAGCTGTCCTCTTCTTTTGGGCTTGGTCGATTCATTCGCCTACCGTAGCCACCTTGGGAATGCTCTACATCTCTTTTTTGATCTGTGCTACTTTTATTGATTTAGATCACATGATCATACCAGATCGCTTTTCTATTGGTGGGATGGTCATAGGGGTCGTGCTGTCTATTTGCTTCCCTGCCTTACATGAGATTGAGGGCTTGCCGATTATTTCTAATATCCAGTCAGGAATTACTGCAATTATTGGCGCACTAGTGGGCGCAGGTTTAGTCTATTGGATAGCAGTGCTGGGCGAGGTCATTTTTCGAAAACCTGCCATGGGCGAGGGGGATGTTAAGTTTGCCGGTTTCATTGGAGCTTTCTGTGGCTGGCAAGGAGCAGTATTTGCTATGTTTGGCGGTGCCTTACTTGGGACAGTAATTTTGTTACCTTACCTTCTGATTGTGAGGCTCGTAGCGGGGCGGGGTGCGGATTGCATAGTGGATGAATCCGAGAATGGGGAGAATGAAGGAGAAGGCGTGGAGTTTGGTATGCAAGTACCCTTTGGCCCAATGCTAGCAGGTGCAGGCCTAATCTACTTTCTCGGGTTTAACGTCTATGTTGATGGCTATTTCACCGAGTATATTAGTTATTTTTTTGGGTCTTAGTTGACTCTCATAAAGGATAAATCGCTCACTCTACTTTGGGTGAGAAAACTCAAAAAATTACTTGGCATCGTGCGATTGAGACCTACAGTCCACGACTTCTCAACTTTTTGGTGAGATATGCAAGTGGCTAAAGCACGCAGACTGTAAATCTGTTCTCTATGAGTTCGCTGGTTCGAATCCGGCTCTCACCACCATTTTAAAGGTCGTCCGTAAGGGCGACCTTTTTTAGTGAATTAATACACTGGACTCACATCTTGCCTTTGACGAAAGCGATCAGTTGTTTGGCAATGGGGATGCGGCGGTAGACTATATCGGTGGGATCCCAGTAATCTTGGTGAAAGATGACCTTACCTTCGCTGTTAAAACGCATGTGACTAACGCCAATGGATTCCTCCCAGGTCCCGGTGGGTGTCTTTTTGAAGTCTAGGCGCATCGTCCAGTCTAGGTAGTAGTCGCTGCCGCTACGGGCAAAACGATTGAACACAAATTCAGCTCCTTCAAGGGGCTTGAGACCGGCAAGCATGTACTCGCGGATCTCTTCAGCACTCTCAAACTGTTTAAAAGCGTCCCGAAAATATGTCTTCTCAGCATAAACTTGCGTCACGTTTTTGGAGAGATTCTCGTAATTATAGT
>QXZH01000046.1:2500-10215 GCA_009886465.1 Opitutaceae bacterium | reverse complement strand
TCGCGCTCCATTTGGGTGATCTGATGGAGCTTGAGGCGATCGAGTCGACGTTTTGTCACAATGTATAACAATAGTGCGCCGATAAGTGCACCTGCCATTCCCCCTAAAATAAAGTCATATTTCATACGCGTTTTTGATGATGGCAAACCATCTGAGCGGGGTTCTTCTCTGAAAGTTTGTTTTTGTAGGCTTAGCACCGAGTGGTGGCAGATACCGACAGTGTTTGAAAGAACATGCGTAAATCGCCCATAATATCAAGGGAAACTTACCGCTGGTTCTGACACGCCGACGTAAAAAAGAACACCTCACTAAAACCGCTTTTATCATCAAACAAATCAAAATTACGCTTTTTCCTTCCCCAAAAGTCATTCTCCACTAACAATACATATACGGCGTATTTTACAGAAACCGGACATATCCTAGAATCATCATGACCCTTTTCCTAGCCACTCTCTTAACTGGAATCTTATTACTCGCCTTTGGCACCCACTTTCTCTGGCACGGCATGCGCTCGGCTAAAATTGTGCAAGCATTTCCACGTTCGCAGACGGCTGCTTACATCCTTCTCGGATCCGCAGCCGTTTGGTTCCTCTTTAAGGTCACCCAACTAGGCCCCGCTGACTTTGGGCAATATAAGAACCTGCTCTTCATACTGTTCTTCGTCGTGGCCGTCGGCTCTTTCATCTTTGTGCCTGACTTCCTCGCCGTGCGTGGATTGGCTGCCCTCATACTACTTACCGCAGGCGCGCTGCTCGATGTAAGCTACATGCACTATGGTAGCGCCTTATTTCTAAAAGCCTCCGTTTACATCTCCATCGTCATTGCACTCGTCCTCGGCGCGAACCCCTACAAACTACGCGACTTTTTCGAGTGGCTTTATAAAAAAGAAGTCCGTCCACGCGTCTTCGGTGGGATCTTCGTAGTTTACGGTTTCCTGCTCGCAGTCGTGGCTTTCACCTACTAATGTTTAAGCAAGAAAGCGGCTACCTTTTGATCGTATCGGGTCCCGCTGGTAGCGGTAAGACTACTGTCTGCGAACGTATGCTGAAAGAAGTGCCTGGCATCGAACGCGCAGTTACCTCAACAACGCGCGTCCCGCGGAGCGGCGAAGTCGACACCGTCGATTACTACTTCTTCGACCGCGACACCTTCCAGGCCAAAATTGACGCTGGTGCGTTTTACGAGTATGCCCACGTCCACAACAAGCTCTATGGAACCCTCAAAAGTGAGGTACAAGCCAAACTTGCTGTAGGGATCGACCTCTTACTCAACATTGATGTGCAAGGTGCCGCCCAAATGCGCGAGACCGCTCAAAACGACCCGCTACTCAAGGGCAAAGTCGTCACCATCTTCATCATGCCCCCCACGGTCGAAGTGCTAGCTGCTCGCTTACGCGGACGCGCCACAGACGCTGAAGACGAGATTCAACGCCGCATGGCGGTCGCCGTGGAGGAAATGCAGTGTAGTAAGCACTACGACCACACGATCCTAAGTGGCACTCGTGAGGAGGATTTCGCTGCATTAGTGGCCATTTACGAAAGCACTCGCTAACTCTAAGGCAATTAAACGGGAGCAGAATACTCCCACTGCATTACAATTTATGCAGCGGAGGCCGCGCAAGCTGTAGCGGCAAGTGATTCCCACGTAAATCGACAAATAGCGGCGCTTTTTGAGCTTCGGCAAGAACAATAGCACTACCAATCGGGCAATTGAGAATCGGCGACTGGGTGCCAGATAGTACCTTACCAACGGACTTACCAGCGACGTCCACGACGGGGGTGCCTTCTCGAGCAATGCGGCGACCCTCGAGCTTAAAATGGACCACACGACGCGGGACACCCTTCTCTTTCTGTTCGGCCAGAGCGTTTTTACCAATGAAATCGGGTTTGTTAAGCTTGACCGTCCAATCGAGGCTAGCCTCAAGTGGCGTAATGCTATCACTGAGTTCGTGGCCATAGAGCGGGAGGCCTGCTTCAAGGCGCAGACTGTCTCGCGCACCTAAGCCACAAAGCTTGACCCCGTACACCGCGCCTTCAACCAAAACCTGCTTAGCCAAAGACTCCGCCGCCTTTGGCGAGCTGTAGATCTCGAATCCGTCCTCGCCCGTGTAGCCAGTACGGGCAATGCGGATCTTTTCGCCACCAAATGCTACAAGGCGATGCCAAAAGCGCTTAAGTTCTTTGACCTCCCCCAGACCAATTGCCGTCAGGATCGCTTCAGCCTTAGGGCCTTGAAGGGCGAGTAAAGCATACTCGTCGGAATGATCCTCTATCTCGACCTCAAACCTCCAGCGCTCGGCTTGCTTGAGAAACCAGCCAAAATCCTTCTCGATATTACTCGCGTTGACGCAGACAAGAAAGTCGTCGTTAGCCTTGCGGTAGATGATCAAGTCGTCTACCACCGTGCCATCGCTATTACACATTGGGGAATAGACCGCCTTGCCAATAGGTGCGTTGGTGACGGCATTGACCACGAGCCGATCCAGAAAGAGAGCTGCCTCACTGCCAAAAACATGAAACTCGCCCATGTGACTCACATCGAAGAGACCAGCCGCCTTACGCACGACTTTATGCTCTTCGAGAATACTCGTATATTGCACGGGCATATTCCAACCGCCAAAAGCGACGAAACGTGCGCCCTGTTGGGAATGAAAATCGTGAAGAGGGATTTGTAATGCGCCAGCCATGGTTGAAAAATTGGTCTGTTTAAAAAGTGAAAGTGTCTAGTTTTTCGCAAAGAAACTTGCGAAGGTGTTTGAGAATACTTGACTGACAATCATAGTATTCACGAGCGGCACAAGTCTGGATCGTTCGTTTTACAGCATCTTTTTAAATACAGTTATGCCAAGTACACTAGCCGACCAGCGTGAGCACGCACGCCACTACATTCCTGCCAGCGAGACCGATATTCGGGCCATGCTCGACGTCATCGGGAAGGAGCGCCTCGACGATCTTTTCGACCACATACCGGAAGATGTACGCTTCGCAGAAGCTGCCGATCTTCCAGAGGAGCTCGGGTACGAAGAACTTAAAGTGCGGCTCGCCGAGATCGCATCGAAGAACCGTATCGGCACCAGTTTTCTCGGCGATGGTGTGCCTGACCTCGTCCCTTCGCCGGTGGTAGCGCCGATCTGTGACATTCGGAACCTAACAACGGCCTACACACCCTATCAACCCGAGCTAAGCCAAGGCACCCTCCTCGCGCACTGGATCTATCAATGCTCTATGGCACGCCTAACCGGATTCGAGGCGGTCAACGCCTCGCTTTACGATCGTTCCACATCGATTTACGAAGGCATCTGTGCCGCACTCCGCATGTGCCGCGGCAAGAGCGCAGCACTCATTCCCGAAACACTCTACCCTGGGGACCTAGAGGTACTCGCGACGCTCGCCAAAGGCACCGAAATTGAGCTTATCCGTGTACCTACAGATCCCGAGACGGGCTTAATCGACCGCAAAGCGCTCGAAGCCGCCGCCAGCGAAGCCGCTGATAGACTCGCTGCGATCGTCTTCCCTCAGGTCAACACCTTTGGCCTCATTGAAGACGTTGACTCACTAGCCGATTTTGCCGCCGCCCGTGGGCTTAAAGCCATTGCCGTGATCGACCCTCTACTTCTTGCGCCCGGTGGGCTCAAAGCTCCCTGCGACTTTGGCCAATACGGTGCCGACATCATCGTAGGCGAAGCCCACCACCTCGCGCTCGCGCCCAATTTCGGTGGCCCTGGCCTCGGGCTTTTCGGTGTTCGCTTCAGCAGTAAAGATCGTAACGGCGTGCGCGCAGCACCTGGCCGATTCATAGGGAAAGCAAAAGATAGCTCCGGTCGCGATTGCCGCGTCGGCGTGCTTTCGACCCGCGAACAACATATCCGCAAAGACAAAGCCACTTCGAATATCTGCTCCAACCAAGCCTTTATCGCAACACTAGTCGGGGCAGCACTTCTCCATCGCGGCGACGAAGGCTTAGGACAAATCTTGGTCGAGCTGCGCGATAAATTAGCGACCGCTATCGCCCAATTGACACGCTTCGAAGGCGTCGAGTTGGCATTCCCTAATTCCATAAGTTACCATGAGGTGACCCTTAAACTCTCGAAGCCTACCGAGGCCGTCTTCGCTGCTGCTAGACAATCAGGCGTCCTTGCGGGTGTCGATGTATCCACACGAGTCGAAGGAGGGCGTCAGCTACTAAAACTCTCTTTCTCCAACCGGGATCAGCCGCTCGACGGCCTCTTGGCCGCCTTCGAATCCGTCTTTGGAGCCCCGCAAAACGACTCGCAGTCGCTCACCGAAGTTGCCACGCAGCAAAAACGCCAAGTCGCCCCTGGTCTACCAAGCTACAGCGCCGAAGAAGTGATTGCCTACTACAAAGAGCTCGGGCACTTGAACGTCAGTCCCGACGACGGGTGCTATCCATTGGGCTCCTGCACAATGAAATATAACCCAAAGGTCAATGACTGGGCGGCAGCCTTGCCCGGCTTTACAGATCTCCACCCGCAAGCCCCAATCGAGGATTCGCAGGGCTGCCTCATGGTGCTCCACGAGATTCAAGAATGGTTTAAGGGCATTACCGGTTTACCCGGAGTCACCACCCAACCCCTCGCAGGAGCACAGGGAGAGCTTGTCGGTCTCAAACTCTTCCAAGCATACCACCGCAACAATTGCGAAAACCGTGATGTTATTCTGATTCCGCGCTCAGCGCATGGCACGAACTTTGCCACAGCCACCATGGCTGGCTTCGGCGGCAAAAAGGGCAAAATCGTCTACCTCGAAGCCGATAACGAAGGCCGCGTCTTGAACGAAGACCTCGACTTGCGTATCGAAGAGTATGGCGAACGTATTGCGGGTATCATGATCACCAACCCCAACACCTCGGGTATCTTCGAGACATCATTTAAGCAAATCGCCCAAAAGATTCACTCCCTTGGCGGCCTCGTTTACATGGACGGCGCAAATATGAATGCCATCGCAGGGTGGATTGACCTCAACGAGCTCGGCGTCGATGCTGTGCATAACAATCTACACAAGACTTGGACAATTCCCCATGGTGGAGGTGGCCCAGGCGATGCCATCGTCGCCGTAAGCGAAAAACTAATCCCTTTTCTACCTGGTTATCAGATCGAGTTTGACGGCGATTCTTATACTCCAGTTAAACCCGTGAAAAGCATCGGCTCTTTTCATCGGCACTGGGGTAACTTTGCCCACAAAGTACGCTGTTACGCCTATTTGCTCCGCCTTGGTCGCGAGGGCGTGCGCCGCATGTCGGCCATCGCCGTGCTCAGCGCCCGCTACCTCCACGAGCAGCTACGCGAAGACTACGCCACACTACCCACAGGCTCCGACGCTGAACCGCGCATGCACGAGTTTATTCTTACCCTAAAAAACGAAGACTTCGCTGCCCTTGAAAGTGTCGGGTTGCGCAAGACCGACGCAGCACCACGCATCGGCAAGCTCTTTCTCGACTTCGGTTTTCACGCGCCGACCGTTGCTTGGCCAGAGCCCCTCGGTCTCATGATTGAACCGACTGAGAGCTATAGTAAAGCCGAGCTTGACCGCTTCGCGGAAGCCGTCAAAGCGATCCTTCAACTAATTAAAGAGCATCCACAAGCCCTTATCAGTGCGCCTCACTTTACCTGCATCGACCGAGTTGAAGAAGTGGAGGCCAACCGCGATGTCTGCCTCTCCGAATCACTGGAAACCTTGCCCATACTTAATGTAGCCCGCATACACTCCAGCGAACTAGCAAAAATGACCGTCGGTGAGATCTATGCGAAGATCGTTCAAGCCATTGAGCTACCTGTCGCTTAAATACTCGCCCTCATAGATTTACCAGCTTTACATGTAGGGATGGGATCCGAAATCATTTTCATCATTGCTCTAATCATCGCCGTTGCGTTGGTCTATTGGATTGTTCTAAAAAAGTCGGCCGAAAAAATCGCCACTCAATACCAGCTTCTAGCTGCGCGTTTCGAGCTAGAACTCAACCAGTCTACCTCGAAAATGAGAGGTTTTATCCGCCCCGAGCCTTCGGTCTACGGCAGTTATCGGGGCCGCGAAATGTCCATTTCCGTCCCCGGGAAGGGTCTGCAAAACACCCGCCAAATAGAGAGTGTGCTCAAGTTAGAGCTTAAAGGCAGCCCGCTGAGCGCCCAACTAACCACCGCTGGCCCACTTGGTGGTCTACGCCAGCGAGATAGCCGCGGCCAAACTCGATGGAAGAGCGGCGACGAGCGCTTCGACCAAACAGTCGACGTGCGTACCGATCAAGGAGGGGCACTTGCTGCACTACTAACTGAAGGGCGCCGCATGTGGCTCACTAGTAATTTGAAAAGATCTAAAGCGACACTCTACATCGGCGGCGACAATCTCGCCTATGCCAAACTCGGTTTGATCGCGAATGAAGCGACTCGTAAGGATTTTGAAGCGGCTACTGAATTTTTGTGTGATTTAGCTGAATCCGCTGAAGCCTAGGTTAACACAACGGTTAAAGCACCAATCGCTCATTAAATATAGGCTACTTAACTGGCGACATGTATTGGCAGTCAAATGCCTATTCGACTGGCTGACTCGTGGCTGCGGCATCTTCTGGCTCCACCATAATGATAGGTTCCTTCTCTGGGCGAGGCAGTGTCTTAACAGAGAGTTTGAGTAGCTCTTCGCCCCGATAAACTTCCACTGGGGTGAATTGATTGGCCCTCGTAAAAAAGAAAGCTCCCGGGACGTCGAAGACGTCCTTAATTGAGCGACCCGCAATCGAAGCAAGCTGGTCGTCTTTCTTCAGACCCGCCTGCGCAGCTGGAGCACCTGTAAGCACTTTCGATATATAGACGCCGTTACTGTCATCCGCATGCAACTTAGTTGTCACCTCAAACCCCATCCACCCATGTATGATGTGGCCGGAAAACATAAGGTCGTCACGTACACGCACAAGCGCATCGACAGGTAGAGAGAAGGACCCATTTAATTCGGTTATTGAGGCCACTGACATGCCGATGAAGCGACCATTCAAATCAAGAATTGGGCACCCTCCCTGACCCCCATCGACAGCAATCGAAGTTCGTATGTAGCTGGTTGGAAAAACTTTATTGCCCAATTTTCTCTCCACCCCGGTAAAAAGACCCATCACTGGAGTCGGCTCGAAATCAAGCGGCGAGGTAATCGCAATCGCAATCGAACCCACTGGAGGCAATGCCTGCGCCGCATCGAGCTTAATGATCGAAAACTCTGTTGGCGGTTCCAGCACGCGCAGTACCGAGACATTAGTCTGGCGATCATGACCCACAGACTCAGTCGCATAGGGCTTACCTTGGTGCTCGATCCAAACTCGGCTCGCGCCAGCCGCGCGACTGGCGCTCACTAAAACATGGCCTTCTTTGCTGATAAAAAACCCCGTGCCGACTCGCAACAGGACTTGTTGCTTTCCGTCAACCTCGTCACCTGTATAGGCAGCTTTGACTCTAACGATCGCTCCTTTATTTTGCTCATACACTTCGAGGAGCCGCTCCTGCAAGGCCAGCGCTTCAGAACTATTAGCCGAGGCCACACTAACAATAGAGGCAGCAAAAAAAACAATCCAAGCAAAACAGGTGCGCATCACGGTTGATAGAACTATGGGCAAAGTTAGCGCTCTAGTAGACTAAAGTAACTGCTAGACCTGTGCCTGCGAATGGAGCTGTGTCCATCATATAAACGTCGCGGTCATATGATGCGACTTCAAAGCTA
>QXZH01000045.1 GCA_009886465.1 Opitutaceae bacterium | reverse complement strand
GCTCCATAGGGAGTTGCACTGCACCGTCACTCTTCGCAATTAAAGACTTATGTTTCGCCCCTAGCGTTAAAAAGCGAAAAGTGCGCTCGATGGTCCCCGGCGCATCGTTTTTATCCTCATAGACGACGGCTTTCATGCCGCTGTAAGTCGGATACATGGAGTTCGTAGGAATAATAAATGGCTGGAAAAAGAAGGTGCGAATCCCGATCACAATAATCGCCGCAACGAGCGCGACCTCGAGATTATCATTCCAAAAGGTCTTCGGGTAAATTTTGCCGCCTATCTTGCGCAGTAAAGCATCAAGCCGATCTATGGATGCCACGAGTGGCGCCTCTTTAGTCGCTTTATCACGAATCAACCCGTCGACTTCCCCGACAGCCTTGTCCAGTTCAGCCAAGCGCTCCTCCGAAGTTAAATCCCTCCGGTAATGATAAACCTTCTGCGCGGATTGTAAAAGTTCCTTAGCTACCTTTTTCTGTTTTGAAATACTCACAGCTAATACAGATACAATGCCATGCCTGTCTTGCTAGCTAAATCTTGACTCAGAGCCATCTATTTATTCGTCGAAGTAACCAACTGATGTAGGAGCTTTAAGCCCTAGGTAATGTCACTATGAATGCACAGCGAATACGCGATTGAATCGATTTTCTGGCTCTTCCTAGTCGCAATCTCCAGAGGCGTAGGGTCATTGCCTAGTCCATACGAGGCACGCTTATGGTCGGCTCTTTTTGATAGGCAACGGAGTTCGCTGTAATTGTCCCACTAACAGCAATCGATGGCATAACCAGTGCGCGCTTGCCGAGGATGGATCCTGGATTAAGCACAGCATTGCAGCCGACCTCTGCTTGGTCCCCGACTAAAGCGCCGAGTTTTCTAAGTTTCGTAGTATGCTTTGTTCCATCCTGTAGAGCGACAGTGACATCAGCTTGATCAAGACGCAGGTTTGAACAGATAACGCCTGCTCCGAGGTGGGAGCCGTTACCCAGTATACTGTCACCCACATAACTGAAGTGCGGCACTTGAACGCCGTCTAATAATAGGCAGTTCTTGAATTCACAAGAGTTCCCTAGCACGCAACCTTGCCCTGCGATCACATTGCCACGTATGAAGACTCCAGGACGTAACTCACAGCCTTCGCCAATGTAGGCTGGCCCTTGTATTAAACCAAATGGCGGTAATTTAACTGTCGGGTGAATATAAACATCGCCCTCAATATGGAGACCGCAGGGTTTCTCCATTTGGGACTCTGTATAAACATACTCCCCTAAGGCCTTTTTAATTAGTGGTAGCCAATCCCATGGTGCTAGTTCCGGACGGAAAATCGCGCTAAAGGGTAAAGACTCAGGGAATTCAAATAACTCGGACGCTTTTAGCATACATTGATGCAAGCGAATAATAGCAAACTAGCGAATCAAAAATTATTATACTGAGATAGACCTGACTTCTTTCAATCTGAGAAATGTTCCTGAACTATCAAGATCTAGATCACGAGCCATGATTTAGTGAGTCCCTGTGAAAAACGAGTATGTTAAGCTAATGGTTCGGTGAGTGAGGTTCTCAAGTCGTGGTCAGAATCGAGTGTCGCTGCCTTATCCAATTTAACGCGATTTCGTTATGGATTTTAACTTAAAGACGCATAAGTTGCGTCCTTCTGCTCTTAAGATACTTAAACTGTGCACGACGTTAAAGAAAGACCTACCGTAGTCGAGCGCGCTATGCTGATTGGCGTGACGCTTCCTGACGATACCACTAGCAATACCCGCAGTTTGCTGGATGAGTTGCGTGAGTTAGTGGACACTCTCGGTTTCGGTATCCGGCACGAGCGCATGGTCTCGATACGCAAGCCGCAGGCCAAACTACTTGTTGGATCAGGTAAAGCTCAGGAGCTAGTCGATGAAGCTAAAGCGCACGACTGTGACGTGATTATTTTCGATAACCAGCTGACGCCCGCACAGCAACGTAACTGGGAAGAACTCGCCGAGGAAAAAATCCTTGTGATCGATCGCCAAGAAGTGATCCTCGATATTTTTGGCGACCGTGCGCAGACTAAGGAAGCGGTGTTGCAAGTTGAGCTGGCTCGCCTAGAGCACAATCTTCCGCGTTTAAAAAGCGCGTGGACACACCTGAGCCGCCAGCGTGGCGGCGGCTCCATGCAGCGTGATGCGGGCGAGACTCAGCTTGAGCTAGACCAACGGATGGTGCGAACTCAGATCACGCGCGTTAAGCGTGAGCTTGAGAGCGTCATCCAGCACCGTGAGACCCAGCGCAAAAAACGCATGACCGTGCCTGTGCCTACGTGCGCCATAGTTGGCTATACCAATGCAGGCAAATCTTCCCTACTCAACAAGCTGACCAATTCAAACATATTGGCTGAGGATAAACTCTTCGCTACCCTCGACCCGACCTCTCGCCGCTGTCCCCTGCCCTCTGGTCAGCCACTCGTAGTGACAGACACCGTCGGTTTCGTCCGCAATCTTCCTCATAGACTTGTCGATGCTTTTAAAGCCACGCTAGAAGAAGCCATCGTATCTAACTTTTTGATACATGTATTAGACGTTAACAGCCCCGAAGTTGATTCACATGCAGAGACAACACTGAGCGTGTTGAAGGAGCTAGGCGCGAATGACAAAAAGGTCATTACCGTATTTAATAAGCTCGACGCACTTTGGGATGAAGCTACGCGCTACGACCTCGCGATTCGTTACCCTGGCGCACTCTTTATAAGCGCGCACACCGGGGAGGGGTTCGACGCCTTGCAGCACAAGATGGAAGCAATCATCGAGGCTGAATTTACCCAAGTTCGGCTGCTGATCCCTCACAACCGCTACGACCTAGTTGCGAGACTGCACCGCGAAGGTGGTGTCCGTAAAGAAGAAGCCCGTGATGAAGGCACCTACCTTGTTGGCTCCGTTCCCGAGCGTATGGTGTCTGTTTTGCAGCCATACATTTTGACTGCGTAAGCTGATATGAGTTTATTCGCAGGTCAATGCATTGAGGGCGGTGACCTACGCCAAACTCAGGTTAAAAATGCCGTGACTACATTTGCTAGCTAACGAATCTTATGTAGAGATAAGCAAGCGACATCACGGTAAAGAAAGTGATGCCTGCCCAGCTTAGCAGTTTAAGTAGCATGCCAGGGCGAAACTCTTTGGGGACATTCTCACCGCTGATTACGCGGTAGTTAATATATGCGAGCACTGGCGAGGTGATGAAAGAGACGATGGCTGCGAAACTGAGCAGTTGGAGCAAGCTTTTGGCAAAGAGCAAAACGACTAAACTGGCAAGTATAGTCGAGAGGATGATCCAGAAGTTTTGGATGCGCTGGAATTTCTCTGGCGGTAGATCTTTGATTAGACTGCTGCAGGCGGCGAATGAGCGAGGGTAGCCATCGAGGCAGGTCAATGAGGTGCTAAACATAGTGATGAATGCAGCCGAAAGTATGAGAAGGTGTGACCATTTACCAATGCTTGCAGTGTAGAGACTGACTAGTTGCTTTGCGAAGCCAACCCCACCGGTTGCAAAGCTTTCGCCGGAGCCATACATAACAAGTACGCCTAGCGCAACGAAGAGCACTGCCAGGACAACGGCGGCGAGGTAACCGATGTAAAAGTCGATGGTCGACTCCTTGACCGTGGCGACATGGCCAGTCTGTTTCTCTCGGCTAAACATCCAGAGCGACGACCAGGCTGAGAGGTCGATCGGTGCGGGCATCCAACCAAGTAGGCTAATAATGAAGGCAAAGGACGCCCACTGATATGGACTTGGTGCGACAAAGTCGGCGGCGATCTCAGGCTGATTTGGCAGTGCTAGGACGACTGCAAGTATGGTGCTGATACCCAATACTGTGATGATGAGTTTGGCCAAGCTGTCTAACAGTTTGTAATGCCCAACTAATAGGAGCCCCGCACATGTAATGAGCACGCCTACAGTAAGATGAGGCACTGAAATGGCAGTGATGCCATAGCCAGATAGTAAAGCACCGCTGAGCATACTGACGCCTGCAATGTTGATCGTGCCGGTCAAGATATTTATGGTAAGAAAGACCCAGACATAAGCGATGCCGAGGCGCTTGTAACCTGCGAGCAGGCTCTCGCCTGTCGCGGCGGCATATCGTTGACCAAAAAAGAAGAATGGGAACTTAAGTAAGTTGGCCAGTAGGACGAGCCAGAGCAGTGACCAGCCAAACTCGGCACCCGCGCGGGTCGACCAGACCAGGTGCGAGCCACCAATCGCAGCGCAAGCGACTAGAATGCCGGGACCTAGTGCTTTCCATAGATTGCTACGGCTAGCCAAAAAAAACCTCCCCCCGTCTTTCGGCAGTTACCCAGTTTGTTTTGTGTGCCATATCACGCATATTTTTGAACCGTGTGCCTTACCTACGCTTGCCAAAAGTGGTAAACGAGCCATGCATAATCTATATTGTAGCGTTTCGCTATTTTGATAAAGCACATTTTCATGCATTACATCCTATTTGATTTAGACGGTACTCTGATCGACCACTTCACCACGATCTATAAGAGTGTAACATACGCACAACGCGAACTCGGCCTGCCTGAGAGCGATTATGCTAAGGTGCGTGCGACTGTCGGCGGTTCGGTACCGATCACTTTGAGTAAACTCTGCGGCGATGATAAGGTTACAGTCGCTGAACCACTTTTCCGCAAACATTTTGAGGAAATCATCTTCGACGATGTTTTCACACTGCCAGGTGTAGATTGGCTATTGGAGAATTTGAAAAAACGCGGTGATAAGGTCGGCGTGTTTACTAACAAATATGCTAGCCATACGCGCTCAGTAATCGCACACCTCGGGCTTGATCAATGGTTCGATGTAATTATTGGTACTGGAGATCCAGACTGCCCCTACCGAAAACCTGATCCGCTCTTTACTGCCCATGCACTAGAGCAAATGGATTGCGCCTCAGAGGAAGCATTAATGATCGGCGACTCGCCTTACGATCTCGCTGCAGCGGAAGCTGGTTGTATCGCTTGCCACCTTGTGGCGACGGGCAGTCACAGTGCAGAAGAGTTGTCAGAATGCATCGCATCCGATTACATTTATAAGGACCTCCATGAACTTGGCGAAAAACTCTTTGGACTGGATCGACCTAAATGAATTCTAACTCAATAACACAGCTACCCCGCCCTACTGCGATCCTTTGGGATCTGGACGGCACATTGATCGACCAAACGGCTGCCATTATCCTCTGCTACCGTGAGGTCATCGTAGAGATGGGCTATCCTCAGCCAGACGATGATGCGATTCGGCGTAGTCTCGGCGGCGTTATGGCTGCGACAATGGGACTTTTCGTGGAGGCCGAGCGCATGGATGAGGCCTGCAAGGCCTTTCGGAAGCGTTTCCCCGAAATCATGTTCGACGGCCTGATCCTTCTAGCAGGAGGTATAGAGCTAATTGAGCGAGTCTATAAAGCCCGTATCCCGCAAGTGATCTTTACTAACAAACACGGCGACACCGCACGCAAAGTCAGTCGCTATGCGGGTTTTGCGAAATACATTCCCATTTGTATTGGCGGCGCGGACACGCAGTGGCACAAGCCACAGCTGGCACTCACCCAGCACGTGCTCGATCAAATTGAAGTTTCCGCAGAGGGTTCAATTATCATCGGCGACTCGCCCACAGATATTGCTGTCGCGCAAAATGCCGGACTCACCTGCTATTGCGTCACCACTGGTGCTCACAGTCTCGAGGAGCTTATGGAGGCAGGCGCTGATGTAGTATTTGGGTCTTTGACCGAACTTGGACAAGCGATCAAATTATTAGAGTTATAATTTCCTTACCGCCATTGATTAATTCTTGTAGTCATTCCTAATTCTTAATTTCTGAAACCTAATTCATAGTGATTCACTGTATATCAAAAATCCGCGTTCGTTATGCCGAAACTGACCGCATGGATGTGGTCTATCACAGTAACTATCTTGTATGGTTTGAGACAGCACGTATACTGATGCTCGACGAAATCGGCATGCCTTATAGTGAGATCGAAACACGTGGCCTATTCCTGCCTGTTCTTACTGTTAGTGCAGAATATATGAGCCCTGCCCGCTTTGATGACCAATTAGAGATTCACCTTTTTATGAAAAAGAAGCCCCGTGCGCGCATACACTTTGATTATGAAGTGCGCCGTGGCGACGAGTTACTAGCGATTGGACATTCTAGCCATGGCTTCATGGACCGTAGTGGTAAAGGTCAGCGCCCGCCTGAAGATCTACTCAAGCTGATGGAAGCCGCATGGATCGAGGCAAATTAGTCTAGAGCATAGCCTACAAGCGTTTTTTTATGTAGCCTCGAAGGCAGGACTCAATCCACCAGAACTATTTCCGGAAGGATCGCTCATTGGCTTCATAGGTGCGGATCATGTGGCGAACGACCTCAGGAACCGTCCTGCCTTCGGTTGTGATGCACGCGCCCGAGTCCATGTAAATTGGTTCGCGCTCTTTGAGGAGCGCACGGACTTTAGCCGCAGGATCATCTACATTGAGAAGAGGTCGGTTCTTATTTCGACTCGTGCGCTCTATGATACTCTCAGCCGAGGCGAAAAGGCAAATCACGACTCCCTTTTGCTTGAGTAAGTCCTTCATGCCAGGTTCTACGACGAGCCCACCGCCACAGGAGACGATGCATCCCATCTCTGGGTGCCCACTTTCGATAAATTGACGCTCTAAATTTCGGAAATACGACTCCCCTTCATCTGCGAAAATTTCAGGGATCTTTTTGCCCTGCTCCTTCTCGATCTGATGGTCAGAGTCAATAAAGCGCATGTCTAGCTCACGTGCTGCCTTGCGACCTAGCGCCGATTTACCCACGCCCATGAAGCCGACGAGGTAGAGGTTTGGTTTAGACTGCTCAGATGAACCCACGCTTTTGATTGTGGAGAAGCAGTTGAGTTAGGTGCGAACAAAAAATGAGTTAAATGTAGTTTCTGGTGTATGCGCATGTTGGGCTTAATCTTGTTGCACTGCCGCATTAGTTTTGTAGCGGTTCCGACAAGCGCTCTGACCTAGTAAGAAAATTACAGACTTTGCCACTTGGGCGACCAGCAAGTAGTACGGCCTCCGATTTGTTCGCGTTTGAGTGGTGCCCCTGTTTGTGGGCACATGCCGCCGTTCTTCCAGCGGTGGTTAAATAGCCAGTGGTCTGGCGGGGTGCTCCAGTCCGTGCCAATCACTTTAAGTGCATCACTGCTAACTTCACGTATGCGATGATAGAGCTCCTTGAGCTTATGCGTGCTTAAGTTTCCAGCTTTACTTTTTGGATGTATGCGACTGCGCCATAGTATTTCATCTGCCATCCAGTTGCCCACTCCAGGGAAAGTCTCTTGCATGAGTAGCACGGCTTTGATCGGCGACTTGCTTCGACGTTCTAAAAAGCGGCTAACATATTCTAGAGTAAAATCAGACGATAAGATTTCGGGCGGTAGCATCGCCCACCAGGAAGGTTTACCTCTAGTATTCGAATAGAGTATGCGTCCGAACATCCGCGGATCGGTAAATACAAGCGAAGCGCCGCTGCTCATGTGAAGCACTAGATGGTCGTGCTTATCGGGCGTTTCGCCAGGCTTAAGGATATGCGTCTTGCCTGTCATACCCAAATGGACGCCGAGCCAGTGCTTGGTGCCAAAGCGAAAGCACATCTGTTTACCGTGAGTCGAGGAATCGGTGAATGTCTCGCCAACGAGGTCACGCCGCAGCGCTTCCGAATCGATGCCGCGAAATACACGCTTTGAGGCGTTGAGGTAGATACCTGTAATACACTGCGAGATAGCTGGCTGCCATTGTTTACGATAATATTCGACTTCGGCAAGTTCAGGCATCTGTACTGATTGGTAATTGGTTTTGCTTGGTATGCAAATGTTGTTGTATTTGTCGAAGCGTCTGAGCTTGCAAGCCCAGATGCTTCGATTAACAACCCTACACGCTATGATCATCGACTGCCATACGCACGCCTATCCTAGCGAGCTCGTGACCAACCCACGTGATTGGGCTAAGGAGCAGAGAGAATCACATTGGGCGGATCTGGTTGCCCCAGTCGATCGCCCTAGCATTCAAGGCTGGAGTGATCTGGACTCGATGCTCGCCTCGATGGATCTAGCCTGCGTTGATCAAGCCGTGCTCCTGGGTTGGTATTGGGAACATGAGTCAACTTGCCGCTGGCATAATGAAGCGATGGCTAAATGGATGCAGGCAGCGCCTAAACGCTTGATTGGTTTTGCTGCAATTTATCCAAACGAGAACGTTATCGATCAACTCGAAACCGCTA
Organism: Opitutaceae bacterium; assembly: GCA_009886465.1. Classification (GTDB taxonomy): domain Bacteria; phylum Verrucomicrobiota; class Verrucomicrobiia; order Opitutales; family Coraliomargaritaceae; genus Thalassobacterium. The sequence continues at coordinate 6,397 of QXZH01000045.1, read as the reverse complement.
AGGATCTGGGTTTTCGAGGCGCGGGAGAATTACACTTAGGAGTTCAAGATTTTGATACGGCTAAGTCGCATTGGCAAGCAATGGCAAGATGGTGCGTCGAGAACGATTGGCCGATTAATTGCCATGCGACGGAAGCTGCCGGACACGATCATCCCGGATCGGTTCCGACTCCTCTGCAGGACTTTGTTAGTCTGACTGAGGCTGAGCCTGATTTAAAACTGATTCTTGCGCACTGGGGCGGAGGGCTAGCCTTTTTTGAGCAGAACCCAAAGCTGCGTAAGTCTCTCGAAAACGTTTACTACGACTGTGCGGCAAGTCCCCTGCTCTACGACATGGGCATTTTTAGGAATATGGTCGAACTCGTCGGTATCGATAAATTACTCTTCGGTTCCGATTACCCTCTTCGTGTATACCCCCACCTCGAAAAGGGCCCTGAGATGCTTAGATATATCAGGACGATTCGCGAAGAGTCTGGTCTTAACGTAACTGAGTTAAACTGTCTATTTGGGGCAAACTTTGCTCGCATAATGTCGCTTGAACGTAGCTAGATGTCCAAAATATCTAGTATTATTTAAGTAAGAATCATTAATATCGGCGACCGTAAAACCTTCACATCAAGATAAAACCCATTCAAGTCCAACAGAATTTACAGTCCCAGTATTAGTATATCGAATAATAAATCATTTCTAGCGTAATGATTTGCATTGCTAATAAGTATATCTTAACGGTCATCTTGCATTTTCGCACACTCCAAATCAATGAATCACTCAACAATCGCAAATCGCTGGAACGCCGATTTGGTCGACGAAAAATACGAGATCTGGCGCACAGGCCCCGAGAATCTTGACGAGGAATGGCGAGCATTTTTCGAAGGTTTCGCTTTAGCTAGTGAAGAGCATTACAGCCGTTCGGATATCGATAGCGCTATGCCTAACTCCGCGGACAATGATGCGACTCGGCAGGCCCGCGTCATAGGTCTGATTTACGCTTATCGTTCTATTGGGCATACAATTGCAGCATTTAACCCTCTAACCAAGGATACTCCTACTAACCCGCGTCTAACACTGGAGCGATTAGGCTTTGAAGAATCCGACCTCGACTCGGTCTTCCATACTGGCAACTACCTTGGCGGCATCGAGATGACACTACGCGAGTTAATCGAGCGATTAGAGAAGACCTACTGCCATACGATAGGCGCAGAGTATATTCACATTCAGGAGACACCCAAGCGCCGTTGGATTCAGGCGCGGATCGAGCCCGAATGTTTCATTCCTCGATTCACCAAGGAAGAAAAGCACCGCATCCTCAGTACGATCATGCAGGCGGAGGACTTTGAAAACTTCCTCCAGACTCGCTACGTTGGCCAGAAACGCTTCTCACTCGAGGGCGGCGAGACTCTGATCGCATGCTTGGAGAGTATTCTTGAGCGTTGTAGTAAAAACAGCGTTGATGAAATTGTAATGGGCATGGCTCACCGTGGCCGTCTCAATGTATTAGCGAACTTTCTTGGTAAATCTTTAGAGTATATCTTACGCGAGTTTTCCGAAAACTATGTGCCTGATACCATACATGGCGATGGCGATGTGAAATATCACCTTGGATACGAGACTAAGCGCAGCACTTCTGATGGGCATGAAGTCGATATTCGTCTCGCCGCCAACCCTAGCCACCTTGAAGCAGTTAATCCGGTCGTTGAAGGTAAAGCACGTGCGCGTCAACGCATCCGTGGTGACCTTGATCGGAAGCATGTGCTACCCATCCTCATCCATGGAGATGCAGCTATCGCAGGCCAAGGTGTCGTGGCCGAGGTATTTAACTTTTCCCAACTCAAGGGCTACCGCACTGGCGGTACCATCCACTTAGTCATTAATAACCAGATCGGTTTCACCACCGATCCGTCCGACGCGCGTTCGAGTCGCTACTGCACCGACGTGGCCAAGATCGTCGAAGCGCCCATTTTTCACGTCAATGGTAATGACCCGCTCGCCGTTATTGCGGCGGTTGAGGCTGCCTTCGACTATCGCCAGACCTTCGGTTGCGACGTGGTGATCGATATGTATTGCTGGCGTAAGCACGGGCATAACGAATCTGACGAACCCGCCTTTACCCAGCCCTTACTCTACAAGACGATCTCTGAGATGCCCCTCATTGGTCGCTCACTTGCTCAACGCTTAGTCGCTAGCGGCGAGTTCACAGAAAGCGAGATCAAGGATATCGAAACAAATTACCAGAAAAAGCTGGAAACCGCTTTCGACTCTGCGAAAGCGAATGAAGATACCACCTCCGATCCCTTCGCTGAATCAAACGCAAAGAAACAGCCGCCCTACAATTTCAAAAATTTCGATACTCGCGTACCTAAAAAGCAGCTGGAAATGATCGCAGAACAACTCGCGCATGTGCCCGAGGACTTTCACGCAAACAAAAAAATCATACGGCAGCTCAATACCAAGCTGAAAGCGTTTAAGGAAAACACTGGTATCGACTGGGGCATGGGCGAAGCACTCGCTTTCGGCAGTTTACTAATAGACGGCACACCAGTGCGCTTAAGCGGGCAGGATTGCGAGCGCGGCACCTTCAGCCATCGCCACTCCGTGCTTTATGATAACCAGACGCGCGAAAAATATGTTCCCCTGCTCGACCTAGAAGAAGGCCAAGCTCAATTCTGCGTTCATAATTCGCTCCTATCTGAGGCGGCTGTGCTCGGTTTCGATTATGGTTACTCGCTTGATTACCCGAAAATGCTCTGCATTTGGGAGGCGCAGTTTGGAGACTTTGTTAATGGTGCGCAGGTAATCATCGATCAATTTATTACGAGTAGTGAGTCCAAATGGGGTCGCCTCAGTGGACTCGTCATGCTACTGCCACACGGCTACGAAGGTCAGGGACCCGAGCACTCTTCCGCGCGCCTCGAACGTTTCCTCCAGTCCTGTGCGGAAAACAACATCCAGGTTTGCAACGTGACTACGCCTGCGCAATATTTCCATTTATTACGTCGACAGATGAAGCGCGAGTTTAAGAAACCGTTGATCATCATGTCGCCCAAGAGTCTGCTGCGCCACCGCGAATGCGTTTCCAAAGTCGAAAACTTTACCGACAACGAATTCTGGTCCATCCTCGACGATGAAACAGTCAATCGCAAGACAGCCAAGCGCATCATTTTCTGCTCAGGTAAGCTCTATTACGACCTCACCGCGCACCGAGAGGAATCTAAAGTCAAGGATGCCGCGATCATTCGCATTGAGCAGTTTTACCCACTGAATACAGAGCTACTTAAACGCATCGTAGCCAATTATCCAAAGGTTCAGAGCATCGTATGGTGCCAGGAAGAGCCGAAGAACATGGGCGGTTGGAGCTTTATTGCTCCACGACTAATGGAAACACTCGGTAGCTTGCCCAACTATGCAGGGCGCAAAGAATCTGCTAGCCCAGCAGTCGGTTCACTTGCCCGCCACCGCCATGAGCAGAAGAAACTCATCGAGCACGCATTCTCGCTTTGACGTCTGTCGCTATGATAGTCGCTGGCTAAAATTCTCAATTCTAAATTTCTAACTATGGCTACCGAAGTAAAAATACCCGCAATGGGTGAATCTATCAGTAGCGGCATCCTTGCCGCTTGGCACATCAAAGACGGCGACTACGTCAAAAAAGATCAAGTTCTCTATGAGCTAGAAACTGATAAAATAACCTCGGAAGGGGCTGCTGAAGTCGCAGGTGTAATTTCGATTCAGGTGGAAGTCGACGAAGAGGTCGACATTGGCCAAATCATTGCCTCGATTGACGAAAGTGCAGTAGATGCTCCTGTCGAAAAAAAGGCTGACATGCCAGAAGTAGATGTTGCTCCGGCCGAAGCGGTTGATTCCATTGTGACTGCAGATGCTCCGGTCGAATCGAAGGTAGATCCAGCGACCACACTCTCACCTGCTGCTCGCAAATCTGCCGAAGAAACAGGCGTCGATACTGCTAATATTTCTGGTAGCGGTAAAGATGGTCGTGTGATGAAAAGCGATATCATCGATGCAACTGAAAATCCATCACCTGTGGTTTCCTCGACGGGCCCCTTGCCCTCCCCTAATCCAGCTAAATTTGTTGCGCCTGTAAAACCTTCTGTCTCGCATGGCGAACGTGAGACTCGTAAAAAGATGTCTCCGCTCCGCCGTAAAATCGCCGAGCGCCTCGTCGCTGCGACACAAGAGGCCGCTATGCTTACGACCTTCAACGAAGTCGACATGAGTGCGGTGATTAAACTGCGAAAAGAAAATCAAGATAGATTCGTCCAACGCCACGGCCTTAAGCTCGGCTTCATGTCCTTTTTTACCAAGGCCGTAACCCACGCTCTCCAAGCTGTTCCGCAAGTCAACGCACGCATCGAAGGAAACGAAGTTGTCACCCAGCACTTTTATGACATAGGTGTCGCTGTTGGTACCGACAAGGGACTTATGGTGCCGATACTTCGCGACTGTGATCAAAAGGGTTTTGCAGAAATCGAGAGTGATATCATAGGCTTTGCGAAAGCCGCCCGTGACGGTAAAATACAAATGGGCGATCTTGAGGGCGGCGTCTTTACTATCTCCAACGGTGGTATCTACGGCTCGATGCTCAGCACGCCCATCGTCAATCATCCGCAGCCTGCCATCCTTGGGCTGCACAATATTACTGAGCGTGCCGTCGTCATTAATGGCGAGATCGTGGCACGCCCCATGATGTATCTAGCGTTGAGCTATGATCATCGTTTGATCGATGGTAAAGAGGCCGTCACCTTCCTCGTGAAAGTCAAAGATGCGATCGAAGATCCAGCTCGACTCTTATTTGATATCTAACTTTTTCAAATCTTTCCACACATCATGTCTGAAGGAAACACATTCGATCTTATTATCATTGGTTCAGGTCCCGGCGGTTACGTCGCGGCGATTCGGGGCGCACAACTCGGCCTTAAAACTGCTATCATCGAGAAGGACGAAAATCTTGGCGGCACTTGCTTGAATGTTGGTTGCATACCTAGTAAGGCGCTTCTTCATTCAACAGAGATGTATCACTTTGCAGGACATGGTGCAGAAGCGCACGGTATCGATCTCACAAATCTCTCAATAAGCATTGAGAAGCTTATGGCTAAGAAGTCGAGGACGGTCGACCAGTTAAGGGGCGGCGTCCAGCACTTAATGAAGGCAAACAAGATCAAGGTTTTCAGAGGACTTGGTATGTTGGCAGGTGACCGCAAGGTGCGAATCAAGGAAATGAGCGATGAGACTGTAATCACAAGCAAGAATATCATCATTGCAACAGGCTCAGCCACTATCGAACTACCCTTCCTTGAATTCGATGGCGAAACCGTCGTCAGCAGCGACCAGGCCATAGCCTTTGACAAGGTGCCTGAAAAGCTAGCTGTTGTCGGTGCAGGTGCCATCGGTCTCGAGTTGGGGTCCGTATGGGCGCGCCTCGGCTCACAGGTTGATGTGATTGAATTTTTACCTGCGATCGCTCCTAGCTTCGACAAGGATGTCTCAAAAATGGCTGAACGTCTCTTTAAAAAGCAGGGGCTCAATTTCCATTTAAAGACAAAAGTCACCGGGCTTAGAAAGTCCAAAGGTAAGTCAGTCTTAATAGCTGAAAAAGATGGCAAGGAAATAGAGTTTGAGGCGAACAAGGTTCTAGTCGCGGTGGGTCGCAAGCCGTATACAGATCGACTCGGTCTCGAGGTTGTCGGTATCGAAACTGATGATAAAGGGCGTATCCCTGTGGACACTCATTACAAAACTGCGGCTGACGGCATCTATGCGATTGGCGACGTCATCCCTGGTCCCATGCTTGCGCACAAGGCGGAAGAGGAAGGCGTGGCCTGTGTGGAACGAATCGCTGGCCAGGCAGGGCATGTGAATTACAATGCCATCCCCAATGTTATCTACACCGAACCAGAGATTGCTAGTGTCGGCCAAACTGAGGCTGCGCTCAAAGAGGCAGGCATCGATTTTAAGTCTGGCAAGTTCAACTTGGCGGGAAATGGCCGTGCCATTGCCACTGATGCGACCGACGGCTTTGTTAAAGTCACTGCTTGCAGTAAGACAGATAAGATTCTCGGCGTGCAAATCATTGCCAAGAGCGGTTCAGAGCTAATTGCCTCTGCCGTCACGCATATGGAATATGGAGGCAGCGCCGAAGATTTAGGCCGTACCATCCATGCGCACCCGACTTTGAGCGAAGCCATGAAAGAAGCTGCTCTCGCGGTCGACGGTAATGCGATTCACAGCATTTAGTCAGTCGAAGTCATCCTTGGGTTGTCGCATTAGACTTGAATAGCTCAGTGCTTGCCTGAGGGAGACACTACTGCGCTAGATCCAGTCTTCGCCCTTAGATTTGATTGCATGGGCTAATTCGCGCGCAAAGAATGGACCGCGATAGATCC
>QXZH01000044.1:8315-71084 GCA_009886465.1 Opitutaceae bacterium | reverse complement strand
CTACGTGTTCATTCGCATCAAATGCAAATTAAATTACGTGACCTACTCCTAAATCCCAACAATAAACAAAATGTATAGTAAAAAAGTATTATTCACATTGCTCAGCTCACTGTTTCTAACAGTATTTGCTTTTGGCGGTGACCATTCCGTTGAGGCTATTGCCCACAGTGGCTCTTTAAGCCCAACCGATTACGTCGGCATCAGCTTCTGGCTAGCAACAGCCATCATGCTAGCGGCGACTGTATTTTTCTTCGTTGAGCGTGACCGTGCCCAAGGTAAGTGGAAAACATCCCTTACAATTGCTGGTCTCGTGACAGGTATTGCTTTCTGGCACTACCTCTACATGCGAAACGTCTGGGTCGATACAGGAACGAGCCCAACAGTATTCCGCTATATTGACTGGCTAATTACTGTCCCTCTCCAAATCGTAGAGTTCTACTTAATCCTTGCTGCAGTGACCGCGGTCAGTGTGCGCGTCTTCTGGAAGCTTTTAGCCGCATCACTTGTCATGCTAGTGGGCGGTTACTTAGGCGAGACTCAAGTCCTTGGGTTTGTTTCAGAAATGACTGGATTCATCATTGGTATGGTTGGATGGCTCTGGATCATCTATGAAATCTTTGCAGGTGAAGCCTCCAAGCTTAACGCAAACAGTGGTAACATTGCCTCTCAGAATGCTTTCAAGACGATTCGTCTGATTGTCACTGTAGGTTGGGCAATTTACCCAATCGGATACTTCCTTGGCATGGGAGAGGCTAATACTTCAGGAGCACTGGATATAGTCTATAACCTCGCTGACTTAGTTAACAAAGCGGCCTTTGGACTCGCTATTTGGGTAGCTGCAACCAGTGACAGTGAAAGAGTGTAGTAAAAATTACTAGTTTTTACACACAATGGATTTAAAGACCTCAGCCCTGGGCCGCCTTGAGGGGCGGCTCAGGGCTTGTTTTTTTAGTGACTCAACACTAGCCGATTTTTCGGATGATGCATATTTTTGGTCTGGCCAGAATATCCGCGGCAAAATTTGTTTAGACCTAGGTATGGCCTACAGGCTACCCGAGGACACACTATTAGATATAGCTGCCTCGACGCAGTTGCTTCATGATGCGAGCCTCATACACGATGACCTCATAGACGAGGATACTGAGCGCAGAGGCTGTCCGGCGATCTGGAAGAAGTACGGAAAAGCGAAGGCACTTTTGATAGGCGATTTACTTATATCGAAAGCTTACGAAATCGTCATCAATTCGAAAGTATCTGCTGCCACCAAGGTGGTTTGGACAGGTGAGATAACAGCAGCCGTCAGCTCAGCGGTATCAGGCGCAGTGGCAGAGCTAGAATTTGATGCCCACAATGAGCAGCTGATATTAGAAAATTATTACCGTATGGCGTCTTGCAAAACCGGTGCCCTATTCGCTTTACCGGCACGCTGTATCGCATTAACTGCTGACCAACTAAGCGACGTGGATCGCTTGAACACAATATTTCTTAACCTAGCAGTCGCTTATCAAATAAAAGACGATCAGAGTGATTTTCTCGGTACTAAATCGGGGCGGGAGCATTCATCAGACCTCAAAAACGGTCGCCCAAATTTATACCACATCTTGACCAACAATGGTATGTCTACCGAGAAGTGCTTTGATTATATTAATGACTACCAACAGTCCTTAGTTTCAGATTCAGTTCAGCTTGCCGATTCATTACCCAAGCAAGTTTGTGTCATACTCAAAGAATTACTCATTCCTTTTATCGAACTCAAACCATTGCCATCATCTAACGGGCTATTGCCGGTCAATACTTAGGCAGCAAGTGGTATAGGTTTTATAAGCTACATTTAGGCATGCCGCATCGCTCAAAAAATCGTCGAAGTGCGATAGTTGTCGGTGCAGGATTCGGTGGAATCGCGACCGCTTTGCGACTGCGCCGGCTCGGTTATGTGGTAACCGTGATTGATAATAACCCAAAGGCAGGGGGACGGGCTCAGGTCTATGAGATCAATGGGTTTATATTTGATGCAGGCCCTACTGTGATAACCGCACCTTTTTTGTTCGACGAACTCTTTGCACTATTTGGGAAAAAGCGTGAGGACTACATCGAATTCTTACCTGTTGAACCCTGGTACAGATTTGAGTTTTCCGATGGTTCTAAGCTAGATTATGGCGGCAGTATTGAAGATACCGTTGCAGAAATTAATCGCCTCTCTCCAGGAGAGGGAAAGGGATATGTCGACCTAGTTAACTTTTCTAAAAGAATATTTAAGGTGGGTTTTGAGAAACTATCAGACCAACCCTTCCACAAATTCTGGACCATGATCCGTCAGGTGCCTGCCCTACTGGCGCTTAAGAGCTATCTTCCAGTTTATAAGCTAGTCTCGAGCTTTCTAAAAGATGAGCGCTTGAGGCGGGCATTTAGTATTCACCCATTGCTCGTTGGTGGTAACCCCATGAATACTACATCAATTTATTGCCTCATACACTATCTTGAGCGCAAGTGGGGGGTGTGGTTCCCTCGGGGTGGTACTGGGTCACTAGTTGAGGCATTGGTCTTACTGATGCAGGAGGAGGGCATCCAGCTGGAACTTAACTGTAGCGCGAATCAGCTTATAGTAGAGGATGGTAAAGCGGTTGGCATCAAGATGGCAGAGGGTCAAGAGAAGCGCGCTGATCTGCTTGTTTTTGATGCGGACCCAGCAAAAGTATACCGAGATTTAATCGACGAACAGCATCGCAAAAAGTGGACGAATCGAAGGATAGATCGGCTCACTTATTCGATGGGGCTATTTGTTTGGTATTTTGGAACCAGCCGATCTTACCCAGAAGTAAAGCACCATACGATAATTATGGGCGAAACATTTAAGGACTTATTGGAAGAGATCTATGATCAAAAAGTTCTCTCCGATGACCTCAGCCTTTACCTGCATCGACCGGCAGCAACTGATAGCACTATGGCACCTGCCGGCGGAGATGCCTTTTACGTGCTAGCTCCAGTGCCGAACAAGCAGGCAAACATTGATTGGAAAGAGGCCGGTGAAAGAATAAGACTACAGGTAGAGCAACAGCTAGAGAGCACTTTACTACCAGAGTTGAGCACTTGTATCGAAGTTTCGCACTACGTCACCCCGGATGACTTTGAAGGCAAATTTAACACCTTGTGGGGATGTGGCTTTTCGATCGCTCCTTTGTTTACACAATCCGCATGGTTTCGCTTTCACAACAAGTCAGAGGAACTTGAAAATCTTTATTTCTGTGGCTCAGGCACTCACCCTGGAGCCGGAGTGCCAGGAGTCGTCGCCTCGGCTCGTGTCATAGAAAAGCTTGTGCCACCGGCTAGGGATGACTGCATGAGCGATCTAAAGAAATTATTCTGCTCAAAGAGTAAGACTTTTTCGCTAGCTTCATTACTTCTGCCAAAAGCTCAGGCAGATGCTGTTTTCCGCCTGTATTTCATTTGTAGAACGCTCGATGATTGGGCAGATGGGGGCAATGCAGATCTACTGCGAGATGCGATGGATGCATGGCAAAATAACCTACCTCATGAGCTCTTGGACCATTATCGCTTCCTTCAAGCGCGTTGGGGCCTAGAGAGCAAACCTCTTACCGAGCTCATGCAAGCGATGCTCATGGAGCAGCAATCAGTGAGGATGGACTCAGAAGCGCAACTGCTTGAATATTGTCATGGCGTAGCAGGCACAATCGGACTGATGCTCTGCCCCATTTTCGGGGTTAAAGATGAGAAAGCGCTTGAGCAGGCTAATAATTTAGGAATCGCCATGCAATTAACCAACATTTGTCGCGATGTTTTCGAAGATGCTGAGAATGATAGAATCTACCTGCCTGCTGACTTGTTTTCTTCGGCACTCACGACTGCAGATTTAAATTCGGAGGATTGCGACTCACGTGAAGCATGCACTGCTGCTAAAGAGCGCCTACTACAAATGGCGGATGAATTGTATACACGTTCAGATGCGGGCATCGACTACCTGCCATTGAGGATTCGTATTGTTGTGCGCTGGGCGTCCAGAATGTATCGCGAGATAGGTACTGTCATTCGTAATGAGCCAGAACATTTCCACAAAAATCGCGCTATAGTGAAGCAGCCGAAGAAAATGTTTTTTTTGATCAAATGCATTACCCGCTCATTGTATAAAAAGTAATCAATGACCTATTTAGAATTTCTGATTATTTTTGTTTGTTTGCCTTTACTCGTCTCGCTCTGCGCAAAAAAACTGCTGACTAAGGCAAACAAAACAGAGCGCCTGCCGATTGCTTTGATGGCCTTCGTGGCCTTGGTCTATACGACCCCCTGGGATAATTACTTAATTATGCGTGATATCTGGACCTATCCAACAGGAGGTGTCGTTGGGGTTTTGGGATACGTGCCCATCGAAGAATATTTTTTTATGGTCCTTCAGGCTACCTTAGCGGGAGTGCTTTGGTCTTCATGGGTCCCACACAGTCAATATACTAAACTCAGGTTTTCTTATACTGGACTATCCATGGCGCTCTTGGTCGGGCTTGTCGGCGCGCTTAGCTTAATGCATACAGCAGGCACTTACATCGGGCTTATTCTGGTTTGGGCCTGCCCACCACTAGCGCTACAATGGGGCCTGGGTTCTCATGCGCTGATCAAATCTTTTAAGACTTGGGCACCGCTATGGATTGGCTTGAGTGTTTATCTGTCTATAGCTGATTATTATGCGATATCTGAAGGGATTTGGTCGATTACGCCAGAGACGCGCACAGGATGGGGCATCGGGCATTTACCAGTAGAAGAAATATTGTTTTTCACGCTGACTAATTTATTTGTATTACAAGGTATGTGCCTTTGGCGTGCTTGGCGAAGGGATGCGTCGTGAAGTGGGTCGAATGGAGTCCTGTGCCAGTGGTGCAGTCAGGTCAGCGAGCTGTGCTGAAAAGATATTCCTTAAGATTAATGGCGCTTAGTTTGTTATTGTTTGTGCCCTTAGCCGGCCTCGGCTTTAAGAGCGCAGAATGGCCAATATATCTGCAGCTACTACCCCTGTTTATAAGCCTTTTTCTATTCGGCATGCCACACGGCGGTGCGGATCATTTACTGTTATGGGGTATGCTGCGAAAGGACTCTTGGTATAGGCGCATCGTTACCTTGTCTCTCTACACTTTGACAGCCCTGGCTTATCTGACCTTTTGGGATTTCAATCCGCCCGCAGCAGCATTGTTTTTTCTCGGATTAACAATTTTTCATTGGGGTCAAGGTGATCGATATATTTCAGTTCAAGTCCACCAAGCGACTTATCTTTCCCGCTCCAAGATTCTCACTACATTACATACTCTATCGCGAGGCAGTATACCCATCTTATTACCTGGCTATTTGGGCAATGATACCTATCGAAATGTAATTGAAGCATTAGTGAACAGCGGTGGGCAAGCTAGCTACCAAGCGGAGTGGGTCTCAAGTTATCCCTTGGTTTTTCTCCTGATCCCACTGGGACTGACTATTGTTAGCTTATTAGCTGCCGCGATTAGCATGAGCAAAAAAGAGATCCGTCCCTTGTGCATTGATAGTATTGAGAGTATAGCCTTAATCAGCTGGTTTTTGTTTATTCCCGCCTTGTGGGCAATAGGCTGTTATTTTGCACTATGGCACAGTTTACGCCACGCCTTGAGAATACTCCTGACCGATTCCACAGGGAGTCAGTTGTTAGATTCGAAGCAGTACCTTAAATTAAACATTCGTTGGCTTCAACTGACTGGTTTGATGACCCTAATTGCACTGATAGGCATGTGGATTATTTTTGCTCTACCCCTTTCGGTGCGCGGCATTGAACTGGATTGGTTGGCCAAAGCTTTGATTGGCATATCGGTCCTGACACTACCCCACACTGTCGTGGTTTGCTTTATGGATAAAATACAGCTTAGGGACTAAGATAAAAATCCCTTAAATTGTTGTTTTTAAAGGATTTAAAATGGAGCCACCTGTCAGAGTCGAACTGACGACCTGATGATTACAAATCAACTGCTCTACCAACTGAGCTAAGGTGGCCTGGTAATAAAATGTCCTACTGGATCGGGGACTTGAACCCCGAACCAATTGATTAAGAGTCAACTGCTCTACCAATTGAGCTAATCCAGCAGGTGTGTCAACACGAGTGTGCCAACAGAACCGCGGATACTGCGACTGCACCCTCCTCTGTCAAGTCAGTGATCGATAATTTTTCGCCTACTTTTAAGGACAATCGATCCCAACCTAATGAACTGCGAAAGATTCAATACTTAGCGCAATCTAGCGCCCCTGGTTTCGACGAATGATCGCTCAACTCGACAAGGTGCCCTTGGTGCTAGGCAAAGCGTCGCCCATCCGAGGATCGATCGTCGTCGCTACATCGAGGGCACGCGCAAAGGCTTTGAAGATGGCTTCGGCGATGTGGTGAGGCTCTTCGCCATATTCCAGGTTGATGTGGAGATTGCACGCGGCCTCGTTGGCGAAGGCTTGGAAAAACTCTTTCACTAGCACGATGTTAAAGTCGCGCACCATCGGGAATTGGTAGTCCACCTTGTAGACGAAGGCCTGACGATTAGACAGGTCGAGCGATACGCGCGCAAGCGACTCGTCCATCGGCAAAAGAAAGAAGCCGTAGCGACGGATGCCGCGCTTCTCGGTCAGTGCTTCTTTGACCGCTTGACCGAGCACGATGCCTGTGTCTTCAACCATGTGGTGATAATCGACGTCGGTATCGCCGGTGGCTTTGACCTTTAGGTCGAAGAGTCCGTGCTTAGCAAAGAGCGTCAGCATGTGGTCAAAAAACGGAATGCCGGTCTCGATCTCGGACACGCCTGTGCCGTCGACATTCAGCTCCATTTGGATCTGAGTCTCTTTCGTATTGCGAGTGATTTTTGCTATGCGTTGTTCAGCCATGATTCGACAGCGGTTAAAAAAACCTTCATTTCAGCATCAGTTCCTACGCTGACTCGGATGAAAGAGCAAGTTAAAGGATGGGAGGAAAAATAGCGCACGAGGACGCGCTGGGATTTAAGATACTCAAAAAGACTCGCAGCGACTTCCGGACCAGACTCGCCTGCCGCATTTTTCGGCTCGGTAAAGAGGAAGTTCGCGGCGGAGGGGTAGGTAAACCAATCGTGTGCATCGAGCTGCGCACGGGTCGCCTCGCGAGTAGCCATTACCTTCTGGCGCTGCGCTTCGAAGTACACGACATCTTCAAATGCTGCCTGCGCAGCAGCTTGGGCGACACGGTCGAGGTTGTAGGCGTCACGTACACGGTCTAGCATGCGGATGATGGGCGCAGCAGCCAAGGCGAAGCCTACTCGCATACCCGCAAGGCTGTAAGACTTGGAAAAAGTGCGCACGACGACCAGGTTTTCGTAATCCTTGAGCAAAGAGACCGCCGAATCGGCGCCGAAATCGACATAAGCCTCGTCGACCACAAGCAAGTCGTCGATCGCCTCCAAGGCCGCTTCAATCTGCTCTAGCGGAAAGGCGACGCCCGTCGGTGCGTTTGGATTGGTCAGGAAAAAGACTTTTGCCTGCGTCGCGGCCAGTGCCTCGACGTCGAGCTGTAAGGAGCGGTCGAAGTTGACGTCAACCAAGCCCTGCCCCGACATACCGGCTACCACTGGGTAGAGGGAATAACTGGGCACCGTGTGACCTGCGCCCGGATTAGACACAAAACAGCGTGTGATCAGGTCGAGAATATTATCGGAGCCGTTACCGATAATGACATTACTCTGCTCCAGACCATAACGCGTGCCGATCAACTCACGCAGTTTCACGCTAGTCGGTTCGGGATATTTGCGTAAGTTCTCAACTTCAAGGGCCACTGCCTCGGTCACCTTGGGCGAGGGTGGATAAGGGTTTTCGTTGGTATTCAGTTTGACCCAAGCATCACCCTGCGGTTGTTCGCCCGGCACGTAGGCGTGCAAGTCTTGGATGTGCGGGAGCGCACGACTGCTGGCATCGAAAGTCTTCTTCATTGGATCACTGCAAGAAGAACGATAAGTCCCTTCGATTCAACTGCGAAAGCAATCTCCTGCAATTTAGAGAGACTTACAGATTGTCAGCCAAAGAATACACAGCTATCAACTTAGGCATGCAACCCACTCTCCTCCTACTCGCTGCAGGCATGGGATCTCGCTACGGCGGGCTTAAACAACTGGATGCCATGGGGCCATCTGGCGAAACCATGATCGACTATGCGGTGAAAGACGCCTGCTGTGCCGGTTTTGCTAAGGTCGTCTTCGTCATTCGCAAAGATTTTGAAGAAGACTTTCGCAGGCAAATCGGTGACAAACACGCAGGAAAAATCGAGCTAAGCTATGCCTTTCAAGACCTACACGATCTGCCCGGGGATCACACACCCCCCGAAGGTCGCACGAAGCCCTGGGGGACGGCACACGCTGTGCGTGCCGCGCGCAATAGCATTACTGAGCCATTTGCAGTGATCAACGCAGACGATTTCTACGGGCGTGAAGCTTACGCTCAGATGGCCGAGCAACTTCAGGCAAATGGCGCTCATTCTCCCGATCAGAGCTCGGAGACTGGGAGGGAACTCAGTGCCTGCATGGTCGGATATACCTTGCGCAACACCCTCTCCCCTCACGGTACAGTCAATCGCGGCATTTGTGAGCTCAAAGGCGACAAGCTGCAAAGCGTGCAGGAGTACACTGCCATCGGCAAGGATGCGGACGGCCAGCTAAGCGGCGAAAACCAAATGAACGAACGCGTGCCGCTCTCGGCCGAGGCGGTCGTCTCGATGAACTTCTGGGGCTTTACACCAGCGATCTTTGAACCACTCGAAGTGCATTTCGAGGCCTTCCTGCAAGCTCGCGGTCAGGAGCCGAAATCTGAATATTATTTACCCAGTCTTGTTGATAGCCTGATCAAAGCCGGCGAGGTCGAGTGCCCTGTCTTACAGACACAGAGCCCTTGGTTTGGTGTGACCTACCCCGAAGACAAAGCACGGGTCGTCGAAAGTATTCAGAAGCTGACCGACGCGGGGGTCTACTCGCTCTAAAAGCCCTTCGCCCGTGGTTCGACTCAATTAGTAATGTAGTCAGCTCTCTTGACTGGCGTCGACTACAATCTAATCGTCAGCGACTTGCCGTGAGCGTCGAGCTGCTCGAGTCGAGCGAATGTCTCCACAACGGGTGAGGCTTTTGCGAGACTCTTGGCATCGTAGCGCACCGTGCTGGAGCGGCGCATGAAATCGGTCGCTTGGAGACCACTGAAGAAGCGTCCCGCACGGCCAGTGGGCAGGGTGTGGCTGGGACCTGCGGTGAAATCACCAAGCACAGTAGGCGTCATATAGCCCTGAAGAATCGCTCCAGCAGTTATGATCTGCTGACTCAGGGGCTCAATAGAGGCCGCCGCGACTTGAAGCTCTAGGTGCTCGGGCGCTATGTAGTTGGCCACTTTGACGGCTTGGGTAAGTGTCTTGCAGGTCACGGCGAGGCAGCGACCATTGAGAATTTTAGCGCATTTATCAGCATGGCGGAGCGTAGGTAATTGCTTAGCGATCGCCTTCTCGATTTTACCGAGGAGCGACTGACTCGTCGTCGCGAAATAAATGACCTCTTTGCCACTGCCGTGCTCAGCTTGTGCAAGTAGGTCGGCGGCGACATGACGGGGATTGGCTCCAGCATCAGCGATGATCATCACTTCACTCGGCCCAGGTAGCAGGTCAATACCAACAGTGCCCAGCACCTGACGTTTGGCTTCCATCACGTAGGCATTACCAGGACCGTAGATTTTATCGACCGCTGGTATCGTTTTGGTGCCAAAGGCCATCGCACCAATGGCTTGGATACCACCCACTTTGTAGACCTCGTCGATACCTATGATGGAAAGCGCTGCCAACATAGCAGGCGCGACATTGCCATCTGCATCGGGCGGGGTGCAGACAGCGATTTCCGGGCATTTAACCAGCTTTGCGAGCACCGCTGTCATGATGACGGTGGAGACGAGAGGTACGTTTCCACCGGGGATATAGAGGCCGACTCGCTGGATGGGGTAAAATCGCTCACCGACGATGCCACCTTGGGCATTTTTCGCCTTCCAGTCTTTAGGCAGCGTCTTTTTGTGAAAGTCTTTGACCAAGGCGATGGATTCGCGGATGGCCTTGCGGTCGGCAGCACTGAGGCTTTTGACCGAAGATTTGAGGTCCTCAGACGAAACCCGCATCGCCTTGGCGGTGAGCTTCGCTTGATCAAATTTTTCAGTGTATTCAAGGACTGCACGGTCACCGCGCTTCCCCACATCGGAAAGCACGCTTGTCACTACATCTGTCAGATCGCCAGAAACGACTGCTTGCTCGCAAAATTTGCGCAAGGCATTTTGAAATTTTGACGACTCGGAAAATTCGATCTTTTGCATAACTTTAATTAAGCAAACAGTTCTGCGGACTGCCTGCAAGTGCGCTTGACGAAAAATAGTCTATTGAATGTCGCCTTGGGGGATGCTGGATATCCCAGCAGTGAGTGGCTTGTTCACTTTGACTGTAAGGAAGACAATAAGTTAGTCTACTCCCACTCGATGGTGCTGGGAGGCTTGGAACTGATATCCAACACGACGCGGTTGCAACCAGTGACTTCGTTGATGATACGACTGGAGATAGTGCGGAGCACCTCATAGGGCACGCGGGCCCAGTCAGCGGTCATAGCGTCGACACTCTCGACGATGCGCAGCGCGACTACATTTTCGTAGGTGCGCTCGTCACCCATCACTCCAACGGTCTTAACCGGAAGGAAGACGCAGAAGGATTGCCAAACCTTATAGTAAAGGTCCGCGGCCATCATCTCCTCTTGGAGAATAGCATCGGCTTTGCGGAGCACGTCGAGGTCCTTTTTTACGATGGGACCCATCACGCGGACACCGAGACCAGGCCCCGGGAATGGCTGGCGCCAAACGACTTCCTTGGGTAAACCGAGCTCTGAGCCGAGTTCACGGACTTCGTCTTTGAAGAGCTCACGCAAAGGTTCGAGGAGGCCGAGCTTCATCTTCTTAGGCAAGCCACCGACGTTGTGGTGGCTCTTAATCAGCGCCGCTGGATTACCTTCAATCGCTACAGACTCGATCACATCTGGATAGAGTGTGCCCTGAGCGAGGAAAGCGTAGTCGCCCTTCTTTTTAAGTTTTTTGACCTCTTGGTCGAAAACTTCGACAAAGCTATTGCCGATGATCTTACGCTTTTTCTCCGGATCGGCGACTCCTTTGAGGCGATCAAGGAAGAGTTTCGATTTCTTAGCAACTCGGACGTCGAGGTCGAAGTGATCGCCGTAAAGCTTCTCGACCTGTTCTCGCTCATGGAGACGGAGCAGTCCGTTATCTACGAAGACACAGGTCAACTGCCTGCCGATGGCTCGGTGAATCAAGGCTGCGGCAACTGAAGAATCGACACCACCACTCAACCCTAGAATGACGCGTTTTTCGCCGACAGTGTCGCGGATCTGGCGGATGGATTCTTCGATGTAGTTGGCCATCGACCACTCTCCTTTGCATTTACAAATCTTAAGTAAGAAATTAGAGATTACCTCCATGCCCATTTCGGAGTGTGCCACTTCGGGGTGAAACTGCATGCCGTAAAAATTGCGCTTTGCATCTTGGATAGTTGCGAAAGGAGAATTTTCAGTTGATGCAATGGCTTCGAAGCCCTTAGGCAGTTTTTCGAGGCGGTCTCCGTGAGAATTCCAAACGCGCAGAATTTTGGGTAACCCTGCGAAGAGCTTACCTTTTTTGGAGATACTCAATGTGCCGTGCCCAAACTCGCGTTGTAAGCTTTTACCGACCTTACCGCCAAGCATGTGTGCCATCAATTGCTCTCCGTAACAGATACCAAGCACAGGGGCTCCTAGTTCAAAAACTTTTTTATCTGGTCGCGGCGAACCTTTGAGTAAAACTGAGGACGGCCCACCAGAAAGAATGATGCCTTTAACGCCCTCCTTTTTGAGGACGCTCGCCTTCGTGTTATAAGGATAAATCCGAGAAAGGACGTGAGCCTCACGGATACGACGGGCGATGACTTGCGTGTATTGCGAGCCAAAGTCTAGAACTGCGATGATGTCTGGCATTGTGTAAGATTTAGAAATTTCGAGTTAGTTATATAAATGACTCAAAAGCGTAGTCGACCATTGGTAAAGCCGCATTGGGGGCAATCGCATTCTTCGCTTAGATGAGGCCCCGTGTAAATTTGGCTACACTTGATGCAGTGATAGATGACTTTGGCGCGCTGCGCATCATGGATGTGCCTATCGCGCCAGTCATAATAGAACCAGAGACCGAAGAGCAGAATGAATCCTGCCCCCAAATAGAGCAGGAAAAAGATATCCACGTTTAACCCAAGCACGGCCTTTGACTAGAAGCCCTTGATATCGAAGAGACCGGTAACACTCGCATTATTGTGAATGCGCTTAATCCCCTCCCCCAGTAATTCTGCAACACTCAGGACAGTGATTGGCACACCAGGCCGCGCTTGCACGGGTGTAGTGTTGGTAGTGATAAGCTGATCGATCGCACTATCAGCTAAACGCTGGTAGCCCATTTCATTAAGCACTCCGTGGCTAACGGCTGCCATTACACTCTTGGCACCATTTTCCTTAAGTAATTTCGCAGCAGCGCATAGCGTACCAGCGGTCTCTGTCATATCATCGATCAGCAAAATATCGCGGCCTTCAGTCTCACCGACTAACGAAGTCGCCTCGACAGTTTCGGCGCTGGTGCGGCGCTTTGCAATAAAACCAATTGGCACATCGAGCATGCCCGCATAAGCAGAGGCCATTTTCATACCTCCCACATCAGGCGAGAAGAGCGTGAGGTTTTTCGTATCAATATCCTTCAAATATTGGAACAGAACTGGCGAAGCGTAAAGATGGTCGACGGGGATATCAAAGAAACCTTGGATCTGCTGAGCATGAAGATCGACGGTGAGGACGCGATCTGTGCCCGCAGAGACGAGCAGATTGGCCACGAGTTTTGAAGTAATGGGCACGCGAGGCTGATCTTTGCGATCCTGACGAGCATAACCATAGAATGGAATGACGGCGGTGATACGATTGGCTGAAGCGCGGCGAGCAGCATCGATCATGATGAAGAGCTCCATCAAGTTCTGATTGGCCGGGTTACAAGTGGACTGGATGATGAACACATCCGCGCCACGAACATTCTCGTTAATCCGGACGAAGCTCTCACCATCGGGAAAGCTGATGACATCGGCCTTGGCCAGCGGCACCTTGAGATATTCGCAAATCTCCTTAGCAAGGGCGGGATTTGAATTGCCGCAGAATATTTTGAGGGGACTTTCTTTCATCATTTTTAAAATGTATTACCTAGACTCGTCAGGCTGAGAGTTTACCTTTTTTTCGAGTTGATCAAACCTTTTGAAAAGATCAGGTAACTTTCGTTGCAAAACGGCCATCCGATTGAAGAGCATCATGGGCATGGCAGGGCAACCACGGACCTTTGATTGAGCCTCCATATCGCTGAAGACGGCGGTGCTTGCGGCGATCATAGCACCGGAGCCGATCTTTAAATGCCCTGCGAGGCCAGCTTGGCCTGCAACGATAACGCCATCGCCTAATACCGTGCTTCCGCTGATGCCCACCTGAGCAACAATCAAGCAGTGCTGTCCAATTCGCACATTATGCGCGATCTGCACCTGATTATCGATCTTCGTACCAGCACCGATCTGGGTCGAGCCGAAGCGAGCTCGGTCAATCGTCGAGTTGGCGCCGATATCGACGTCGGCTGCCGTGACTACATTCCCGATCTGCGGCACGCGCTGATGGGTCTCATCCTCATATTCGTAACCGTAACCGTCCGAGCCAATCACGCTACCAGACATTAGGCGATTACGCTCGCCGATCTCACAATAGTCACCAACCGAAACACGCGAAAATAAATGCGAGCCGTCACCGATCACGGCGTCGCGACCTACCGTAACATGACTCTCTAAGACAGATGCCCCAATTTTAGCACCCGATCCTATGTAGCAAAACGCGCCGATGCTAGCTTCTGGGGAGACTTCAGCATCGGGCTCAATCACTGCGGTAGAGTGAACGCCAGCGGGTGCTTGAGGCAGTAAATTGCATTCAATATCACGGCAAATTAGTGCAAGAGCGAAGGAGGGATTTTTGAGTTTTAAATAAAGCTGCCCAACCTCAGGTGCCTCTTCATATTCCTCAGGAACAAGTATGACAGAAGCCTTCGAATCTGGCACTTTTGCGCGATATTTAGCATTTCCTAAAAACGAAAGATCACCCTGCTCGGCCTCGGCTAGCGATGCGATGCCTCCTATTGAGCCGTCATAATCACCGACTATTTGGCACTCCTTACCTAAGATTTCGAGAATACGCGTAGTAGAATAATTTAAATCCATAATGTATAGAAACAAAAAACCCTGTCCTATGCGAGAACAGGGTTTTTGAAAATTGAAATTAATCTAAGCTATTCGCCAGAGTTGAGAAAAGCAATTACAGCGTCAGAAATCTCGAGCGCATCGGATGTGTATATGAGGTTGTTCTTGGGAAAGACAAGATCGATTCCCTTGTCTTCAGCGACTGCCTTGACAGCTTCAACAGCCCTCGCTTGGAGCGGGGCGAGCTGTTCTTCCTGGCCTTGCTGGGCGAGTGTCTGCGCTTGCTGACGGAATTGGTTTAAGTTAGCCTGCGCTTCTTGGAGCTTAGCTTGAAGCGCGGGGAGTGCGGCTACAGCTTCTGCACGTGCATCTTCGCTCGCGGCTGGGTTATTCGCCTTGGTTTCGATTTCGCGGCCCTCGGTGACGATGGCTTGCATACTAGCCTGCATTTTTTGCATTTCCTCTTCGACTGGAGCTACAGAGCCTCGGACTTTTTCAAGAGCTGATTGAAATTCAGTGAAGTCTGCCAGGACACGTTGCACGTCGACGACGCCAATGACAGGAGCCTTTTGAGCGAAAAGCCCAGTGGCAAGCAATAGGGATGCGAGAATAAGGGTAGTGGATTTTTTCATATGTATGTGTTTATGTGATTGAGTTGTTAGATTAAAGCACGACTAGAAGCGTGTGCCAAAGGAAAAATTGAACTGTGCGCCTCCACCTGCACCTTCAGGGGAAGTGATCGGTATACCGAGATCAAGCTTGAGCGGCGAGCCCATGAGCATAAGACGTGCCCCCACGCCCCAATTGTCGGCGTATTCAGACATGCTAAAATCAAAATCATTTTCATTAACAAATCCCCAGTCATAGAACACGACCAACCCCAAAGGTTCCGCGATTCGGAAACCATACTCAAAAGAAACAAAGGCGTAAGAGTTGCCGCCCACTGCTTCATCGGGCGCAGTTTCATCACTATCTCGTGGACCCACTTCCCGGTGTTCGAAGCCACGAAGCGTTTCGGGACCACCTAGGTAGAAGCGGTCGTAAAAAGGGACTAGGTCACTCTGGCCGAAAGGAGATACGCTACCTGCGCGGGCAATAATGGAGAGCGACTGCTCAAAGGCATCAAATGTGGGGATGAACTGAGCAGTCCGCCCTTCCATTTTGTAGTAATTGATATCACCACCGATGCCCGCATACTCAAACTTTAGTGAGGAACGGTTGCCCTTGCGGGTAAAAATGAGGGTCTCTCTAGTATCGCGGAGAAGAGTGAGGCCGATCTTAGAGACGAGATCTTCACCTTCTGCGCGCTGGAAAACATCGGCGATGCCATCACCTGTGATCGAACCATCACCATTATCAACTGCACCAGTAGCAGTAGGATTGCGATCTACGTCAAAAATCTCGACTAGTTCCATACGGTAGGAAAGGCGTGCTTCGACTAATTCGAAGAGGCGACGGCGTAGGTAGAGCTCAAAGCCTGTTCGTAACTCGTTATAATCAGTGCTATTATAATCGGATTCTGTACGGTAAATCTCGACCCCGAAAGCGAGGCGTTGCTCGAACAGCCAAGGCTCCTCAAAACCAATTAAGACTTGGTTACTAGTCGTGCCAACCGAGGCGCGAAAACGGAACTTTTGGCCATCACCTTGAAATCCAGAGCGCCAATTGAAGAGGTCAAAGTTACTTTGCGAAACCTCGCAATAGATGACGATGCTTTCGACTGAACCAAAGCCCGCGCCAAAAGTGAAGCTACCTGTGCGGCCCTCCCTCACAGTGATGCCGAGATCCTTACGTCCAGGGATGTTTGTAGATTCAGGGTTTAGGCGGACTTCTTCAAAGAAATTGATATTTTTGAGGCGTCGCTCGCTAACATCCATGCGTCTAAGGTCAAATACATTACCTGGGCTGAGCGCTAACTCACGGATAATGACTCGCGATTTAGACTTAGTATTACCCTCCACGTTGATTGACTCCACGTAAAATTTCTCACTCTCGCGCACTCGGAAGACGACATCAATCTGGCGCGTCTCCATATTTGGAACGCGTTCGGCACGAACCCTAGAATCAAGATAGCCACTGGAAGTGTAGTAATCGCGGATGGCAATGGCGGCGTCGTCCACGTCTTGCGGAGAAAATGGATCACCTTTCTCCATGCGTAACTCGCCAAGTAATTCGTCTGTGGTGTAGATGGTCGCATTTTCAACAGAGAATTCTCCGAGATAGTAAAGCTGCCCTTCGACTAGAGGTATGGTAATTACAATTTCATCGGACTCGACGAAATCAATGGATACTTTCTCTTCGTTGATCTCACAGTCGAGAAAACCAGAGTCACGGTAAAACTTGCGGAGTATAGTGAGATCTTCTTTGAATTTCTTTTCGTCGAACTTTCCAGAACCCGTTAACCAAGAGAGCCACCCATGCTTACTTGTTTCAAGTTGCTTAAGGAGCTTTTTATTACTGAAGGCTTCGTTTCCTTCGAAGAAGATTTCATCGATGCGGACTTTACCACCCTCGTCGACATCGTAAAAAACCACTGCATAACCAGTTTGTTCATCACGCTGTATGCGGTAGTCGACCTTTGCATCTGGAAAGCCTTTTTCTACGTAATAAGCGGCGATGTTATCCGCGCCAACGCTGACCAGATACTCGTCGAGCGATCTACCAGTCTCAACCTCGGCTTTTGTAGCTAGGCGCGAATCGGTATATTTGTCGTTACCTAAAAAGCGGATGCGTTCAATA
Source organism: Opitutaceae bacterium (assembly GCA_009886465.1). GTDB lineage: Bacteria > Verrucomicrobiota > Verrucomicrobiia > Opitutales > Coraliomargaritaceae > Thalassobacterium. The sequence goes on along the minus strand of QXZH01000044.1, from coordinate 54,007 downwards.
GTGTACTTGGAAACTAGCTCGAAAACCACGTCGATGGTTTGATTTTCCGCCATGTCGACACGCGCTTCAACAAATTCGAAATAACCCGTATTGTAAAGAGCACGAATCGACTGGTCGAGTAGCGCCGGATTATAATTCATACCGGGGCGCAATTGGACACTACCCAGGACATATTGGTCACTGGTCGAGCGAAACCCATCGAACTCGGTGATAATTCGGTTGATAATAGGATAGGTTTCAGCTTCCTGCGAGTAAGTGGATTGAACCGGCAGACAAATAGTAAACAAGCTGGCTGCGAAGAAAGAGACTGTCTGTAAGATGCGCATTTTAATAAGAGTAATCGGACGTAGCCTTTAGCGGTGAAAATTCTCGTAACGCGTGTAGCGGCGAACAAATGTTAGGTCAATTTCACCAACGGGGCCATTTCGTTGTTTGGCAATGATTAATTTAATATGCTCGTGCTCATTATAAGTGCCCCCACCATCGACAGCCTCATCGTCGTCGCTCTTTTTCGGGCGATGAAGTAGCATCACAACGTCGGCATCTTGCTCAATCGAGCCTGATTCACGGAGATCGGAGAGGCGTGGATCGCGGTTCTCTTTCTCCGACTCGCGATTTAGCTGACTGAGTACGACGACTGGCACATTGAGCTCTTTCGCCATGCCTTTGACGCCCCGAGAGATATCGGCGATCTGTTGTTCACGGGGTGCCCGAGAGTCCGTGCCTTTAATCAACTGAAGGTAATCAATAACGATCAAACCTAAGCGGTGCTTTGCATCAATTCGCCTAGCTTTGGCACGTATATCGAGAATTGTGGATGTTGCTGAGTCATCGATCCAGAGGGGCTGGCCTTTCAGTTCTTTAACTGTGTTTGCAATTTCTTGCATGTCCTTCTTTGACGCTATCCGGTCCCGAATCTTCCTCATATCAGCGCGGGCGCGGCAGCAGATCAAACGCATAGCTAGCTGCGAAGCGGTCATTTCTAGGCTGAAGACCAGAACACCAGTTGCAGGACGACCACCGTCTGGGAGAATCGCATGCTCCGCGAAATTCATAGCAAAACTGGTCTTTCCCACTGAGGGGCGGGCTGCCAAAACGATCATTTGACCAGGATGAAAACCATATGTCATTCCATCGAGATCTCGGAAACCAGACATGACGCCGTCGGCCTCATTCTTGCCGTTTAACATAGCGTATATATCAGCAACCGCTTGCTCAAGCGGTTCATCAATCGGGGTCGCTACTTTAATAATGCGCCCACTGCTAATATTATGTATTTCCTCTTCGATTCGATCGATGAATACAGAAATGTCCTCTTGTTGTTCATAGCATGCCTCGGTCGCCTCGCGCGACGTGCGAATGAGCCTCCGCAATAAATACTTCTCGTGAACAATACCCGCGTAATACTTTGCGTGAGCAGGTGTTTCAATTCTGCCCTGAATGTGGTAAATACCAGCAATACCCCCAATGTCCTCTGAGCTACCCGCTTTGACTAGGTATTCGTGCAAGATAATCTCATCGACGGGATTACCCTCTTCAAAGAGTGCAATAATTGCCGAAAAGATAATCTGATGCTGCGTCTTATAAAAACACTCTGGAGAGATGTGACTCTCTATGCATGTAGTAATGACGTCGTGACCACCATCAATGAGGCATGCAGCTAGTAAACCTTCCTCCGCCTCGATATTGTGAGGTTGAGTGCGTATTAAGTCCTCAGACAGAGAATTCCCCTTTTTATTGGAGAACTTTCTATCGCTACTAGCTCGCCCGAAAGCTGGTTCTGAATCAGAAGACATCCCCTATTGAGTAAAAACAACGAGGCGTTGCCAACAGTTATTCGTCGTCGTCTGCAATTTCTTCCTCAGAATCTGCACTTTCTTCGATTGGATTCTCAGAGACGACTTCAAACTTGAGTTCAGTCTCGATGTCAGCGTGCAGTTTAATGGCTGCCGTGTGTGACCCAAGCTCCTTGATGGGTGCTGCTATCTGAAGTTGCTTCTTCACGAGCACGATACCCTCTTCCTTAAGGCGCTCAAGCACATCGTTAGCGGTGACAGCACCAAACATTTTACCACCCTCACCCGTTTTCACAGCGATTGCGATACTAGTCTTTTCGATGCGTTCGCTGAGTCCACGTGAATCTTCGAATTCCCTTTGCTCGCGGGCTTCACGAGCTTTGAGGAGCGACTCGACGTGCTTCTTGTTCGCCTGCGTGATCGGTAGCGCTAGTTTGCGAGGCAAGAGAAAGTTGCGGGCGAAGCCAGCTTTTACAGTGACTGTGTCGCCTTCGGCGCCGAGTCCATTGATGGGTTGTAGGAGGAGAACCTGATTATTGGCCATGATGCTATTGGTGTATTAAATAAATTGTAGGTAAATTGAGAAAAGGAAGTCGTCGGCCTAGAAGGGCACGTCTTCATCGAGAGTGTCTTCGTCCGCGGAGAAATCTTCACTTGCAGCGGGCTTTTCATCGGCAACTTGGCGTTTTGGGGGCGAGCTCTGTTCGTAGCCTCCGGAGTTACTAGATCCACCGCTGGCATTATTCTCACTGCGACCACCGATAAACTCGAATTTATCAAGAACCACTCCGAGTTTACTACGCTTTTGACCATCGTTGGCTTCCCACTGATCGAACTTCAAGCGTCCTTCAATAAAGAGAGGATCACCCTTGCGGATGTATTTAGTAATCACTTCAGCTTGTTTGCCGAATGCATCGACATCGACGAAAGTCGTCTCCTCCTTACGCTCACCATCTTTGGTCGTGAAGACGCGGTTGATGGCCAACCCGAACTTGCAAATAGTCAAACCAGTGGCCGTTACGCGAGTTTCAGGGTCGCGGGTTAGGTTTCCCATCAAAATAACTTTGTTGAATGAGGCCATATTGGTTGTGGGTTTGTAGTGTTATTTAGACTCGACGAAGATGCGATTGACGCGCTTATCAAGTTTGAGCTTTTCGTTAAGAGTTGAAGGCACATCGCCAGCACCCTGAAAGTAGATCTCAATATAGTGACCTTGAGTGTAGCGGCGATCCGCAGCACGAGCGAAGTCGAGCATACCAAGATCTTCGCTGTCAGATGGCTCGCCTCCGATGGACTTCAAGATTTCGTTGAGGTCAGCCATAACTTTAGCGGAATCGTCTTCGGATTCGCGGAGGTCTAGGATGAAAGTGGCTTTATACTTATTTTTTGTCGTTGCGCTCATGCGGTGTAGCTATGCGTTGGTTAATCATGTTCATGGAGAAATCGATACCTTCATTCAAGATCAAGTGTATCTGTTCAAGAAAAATTGGGCTGTGATCCGCCAAAATTGTTTGTTCGTCCTTTGAAAATTTGCTCAGGACGTAGTCAGCAAGGTCCATCCCTTTATGTGGCTTAGCTCCGATCCCAACTCGGAAGCGGGCAAAACCTGAGCCGACTTGAGTCAGAATGTCAGCGATCCCGTTGTGGCCGCCAGCACTGCCGTTGACACTCAGTTTAATCCGTCCTAAATCGAGAGTAAGATCGTCATAAATGACAAGCATCGATTCAGCGGACAGCTTGCGGTAACGCAGCACGGTTCCGAGCGAGCGACCACTGGCATTCATAAAGGTCTGAGGCTTGAGTAGCATAAGCTTGCGCTCATCGTGCTGGATCACTGCGACCTCAGCTTCGAAGCGGGCTTCATGTTTCCATGAAGCACCAAATTTTGCAGCTAACTGATCAACAAGGGCATAGCCAATGTTGTGTCGGGTGTTGCGGTATTTAGATCCTGGATTTCCGAGACCTGCAATAACCGCGATGGGCATCTGTAAAAGAACGTTGTCGGTCAATATTCCGTAGAGAAAATTGGCCAAGTTAAAGGTTTATTTATCTCCTTCGGAGGAGTCGTCGTCACCCTCGCCATCGTCATCACTGACCTTGGTCGCAGGAACTTCGTCGGCAGCAACTTCCTCGACATCTTCCTCGGAAGGTTCGGCGGCGACGGTCGGATGTTGGACGGAAACAATGACTTGATTTGATTCACCCATGTATTCGACATCCTCGATAACAGGTAAGTCAGCAATCGTGAGCGCATCGCCGACAGCAAGTTCAGAGACGTCTGCCTCAACGTGCTCAGGGAGTTTGGAAGGACGGCAGCGGATATCGATTTCGTGTGTCTTGTGGTCGAGCACACCGCCGTCGTTTTTAACACCAGTGCAATCTGCTTCGCCGACGAGGTGAACGGGAATCTTCGTGTTGAAGGCTTGACCGCGTTCTACTTCTTGGAAATCGATGTGGTCAATAGTGCTCTTAACAGCATGATACTGAACATCTTGAACGAGGCAAAGAGCAGTATCGCCCTTTTCATCAGTCAACTCGACTAGGGCAGCACCGCCTCCAATCTCTCGGTTGAGGTCGCGAAAATCAACCGCAGCAACGGTGATAGAGCGAGCATTACCCTGTCCGTAAAGGGAGGCAGGAATTTTACCCGACGCACGTAGGCGACGGGCCACACCGCGGCCGGTGTTTTCACGATTTGTGATATTAAGTGTGTATTGTTGCATGTCTAAAAATCTATTGAAAAATACAGTTCCAAGAAACGGTCTGATTCTGGGAAGCCGCGCAGATTAAAAGAGAGAAAACGAAAAGCAACCCTAAGTTTGGGGATTTTTTAATTCGGACAGGCGAGATGCCTAAACTATTTGTCTACTACCAGGATCTCTTTTATGTGTGCGACATAAGCCTCCGGACCGCCACGCTGGTAACCGGTCTTTTCAATCAATTCCCCCTCGGGAGAGAGCACCAATATCGTGGGGAACCCACGAATACCGTATTTTTCGGCTAATGCCTTGTTTTGCGCTTTTAAATCCTCGGACTGCTCCTCGCCGCGGGGAAAATCCAACTCGACCAAAATTAAATTGTCGGCCGCAAATTCCTTAAATGCCTTTTGACTGAAAACCTCCTTGTCCAACTTGATACACCAACCGCACCAGTCAGAGCCCGTAAAATCCAAAAGAAGCGGCTTTTGTTCAGCGGCTGCTTTAATTTTAGCCGCCGCGAAGTCAGTCATCCAATCGTCGCCTGCTAGAAGAGAGGCATGGAAAACAATTATACTGAGAAGAGAAATTGAGAGTAATTTTCGCATAGTATTTAATTTTTGAGGATTATTACGTATGTCTAGCAGATAAGGTCGTCTGTGCGAGATAGTATTGCTATAAAACCGGAAAAAATTCGACTTATTCGAACTCTTGCAATAAAATACGCTACCATTTGGAACTCGAATTGCCGCTAAAGTTCCCAGAAATAAATACCACACATTATGTCACCAATTATCTTTTTTATCATTATACCAATCCTTGTTGGACTCTGGGCGCAGACGAAGGTCAAAAGCACCTACGGTAAATATGTGCAGGTGCCCTCTCGTGGCAGAATCACAGGGCGAGAAGCCGCCCAAGCAGTGATGGAGAGTGCCGGCATCCACGACGTCGAAATCGTCGAATGCCACGGCACCTTGACTGATCACTATGATCCGAGCAAAAAGCGACTCGCACTGAGTCAGGATAATTTCCAAGGCTCTAGCCTCGCAGCCCTGGGAGTTGCCGCCCACGAAGCTGGTCACGCCATTCAGCACAAGCAGGAGTATGCACCGCTTAATTTGCGCATGACGCTCGTTCCAATCACTGGATTTGCCTCGCAGTTTTTGCCAGTCATCATGTTTGGCGGGTTTTTCTTAGGTTTTGGCCCGATCACCATTTACCTCGGCATTGCGGTTTATCTAGTGCTCACCGTTTTCCAACTCGTCACTCTCCCAGTGGAGTTTGACGCCAGTAGGCGAGCCAAAGCACAACTCGTTGGCCTCGGCATCGTCGACCAAGACGAACTCGTCGGCGTGACCAAGACTCTCGATGCAGCTGCCTATACCTATGTGGCTGCGTTCGTTAGCAGCCTCGGATGGTTGCTCTACTTCTTAGCACGAAGATAAAAAACTCGTAATATTAAATTTACAAAAGGCCCAAGCTTATTGCTTGGGCTTTTTTGTAACTGAAAAATTTACAGATTTTTCGTATTTCTATGGATTGCATTCCAGACCGGACTCTAGAAAATAGAGTCTATACCCTATGTTTTCCCGCTTCCACAAAACAGCCGTTTGCCTAGTTCTATTACCAATCGTTAATCTGTCGGCGGCCTACAAGAATGAGGTGCGCTATACCGAACTCGTAAATGAATTGAACCTGAGGGTTATTCCAGTGCCCACTGGTGCCGGAGTAGGCGTAACTCAGGTCGAAGCCAGAGAAGATACCAACAAGAATGACTTACTTGAAAGCAATGAGGGCTACAGACCAAATCCCTCTAGTTCAGAGTTTAGCGGAAAAACTATAACAGATGTCTCAAACTTAGGACAGGATCCTTCCGATCATGGAACATGGGTCGGTCGCAATCTTTACGGGAACACATCCTCTATCTCTCCGGGAATCACCGCTATTTCTGTCTATGAGACGAATAACTTCTTAAACAGCGGATGGTATTTGGGCACTCCTTCTACCGAGTCCAACCCTCTTCAAAATCACAGTTGGGTGACCTGGTTAACAAATAGCATCGCCGCGCCCCGTCGGATGGATTACGCAGTGAATAGAGATGGATTTTTACCGATCGTAGGTATCTATAATTCAGACTTTGGCGAACAAACAACAGCCTCCGACATACCGGACACCTACGGCAGCATTTACAACGGCATTACGGTAGGCGTCAGCGATGGCACCCACCGCTATGGAACGACTACTTACGACGGAGCAGGGCGCACAAAGCCAGATATCGTCGCGCCCGGAGGCATTCCTGGGAGTGATCCAGCTACGCAATACACAAGTTTCGCCACACCCATTATCACTGCTGCGGCTGCCTTCTTAATTGACGCGGCAGGATCAAACACCGCCGCTAAAGACCAGCTGACTCTAAAAGCCATTCTACTGGCAGGAGCCGATAAATCCATATCAGCAAATTGGGATCAAACACCCACCCGCCCGATTGATGATGTTTATGGCGCAGGTGAACTAGATATTTACCAGAGTTATTTCATCCAACAAGGTGGCCAACAAATTGTAGGCAGCACAATCGGCACGCATGGTTGGAACCTAGCTAATTTATCTAGCAACAGCAGCGAGGCCTACACAATCAATATCTCTAGCGGCTTTAGATTGCGAAGGCTCTCAGTCCTCATCACATGGAATCGCAAAGTAAAAAAACAAGGACCTTTGTTCAATCCATCACTTGCAAACATGAGCCTAGAACTGACTGAAGACAGCGATGATTCCATCCTACAGAGCAGCGACAGCGCAGTCGACAACATTGAACATATTTGGAGAGATTCAGGAAGCGAACTCGAGGCTGGCAGCTACACTTTGACCGTTGCAACGGACGATGCTGTGCAATACGCCATCGCGTGGCGAAGCGAGCTCTACCAGGACTATACACTATGGAGTTCTACCGCGTTCACTAGCATCACGCCGTCAACTGAACAAGACCCCATCGACGACCCAGATGGCGACGGCATAGAGAATCAGCTTGAACAAGCCTTCGGCGGCGACCCTGAAACAAGCGACCTGAGTATTCTCCCCATTAGTGAAACCATTGAGGACGGCGGCCAAAGCTATCTGCAAATAAGCTATCGTAAGCCGGACTTTGAAAATGGCCTCAACTACGCAGTAGAGACTGTCACTGATCTTAATGGAAACTGGAGCAGCTCGAATAGCGAAGTCGAACTCATAAGTGTCTCATCTGAAACTGGCGACTACGATCGCTACACCTACCGAAGAGTGGCTCCTCTTTCATCACATGAACAAGCCTTCCTTCGAGTTTCCCTGAGTCAATAAAGGATAAAGACTTGACGCACCCCAGTGCTCGTCCATCTTTCGCAATCTTTCTCGTTCGGGCCGTAGCGCAGTCTGGTAGCGCACTTCGCTGGGGGTGAAGGGGTCGCAGGTTCAAATCCTGTCGGCCCGACCATGGGAAATACGGCACGCTTCCTCCAGAGCGTGCCATTTTTTTCTGCCAATGTTGTTAAATAATACCGCTCTCTTTGATCGTCGTGGTCTGATGCTCGACATTAGTCGCAACCGAGTGCCGACGATGGCAACACTCCACAGCTTGATTGATGCTCTGCAAGCGCTTAAATATAACGAGCTACAACTCTATACGGAACACACCTTCGCCTACGCTGAGCACGAAACGGTTTGGCAGAATGCCTCGCCGTTAACAGCCAGCGAGATACTCGAACTCGACAGCTACTGCGCAGATCGTGGCATCGAACTAGTGCCAAATCAAAACTCCTTCGGCCATATGGAGCGCTGGCTGCGGCATCCCCAATACCGACACTTAGCGGAATCACCAGACGGATTCATTCATCCCATCTCGGGAGAAGCAAAACACCCCAGCACGCTCCATCCATCTACAGAAAGCCTCGACTTTATCGATCAGCTCTTCAGCGAACTACTCCCCAATTTTAAATCGAAACAAGTCCATGTGGGCGGCGACGAACCTTGGGAATTAGGCAAAGGGCGTAGTAAAAACTTGGCTGATAAGGTGGGCAAGCATCGGGTGTATCTTGATTATATGAGGCGCGTTTGTGAGGTCGCGGAAAAATACGGGCGAACGCCCCAGCTCTGGGCAGATATTATCATGGAACGTCCCGATTTGGTGTCGGAATTACCCAAAGGTGTTATCCCAGTCATCTGGGGCTACGAGGCCGACTCCCCATTTGCGGAACAATGCCGCATCATAACCGAGGCCGGGTTCCGTGATCAATTCTACGTCGCGCCTGGTGCGGGCAATTGGAATTCCTTTTCTGGTCGCCTAGAAGTGGCCAAGGCTAATATCCACCAAGCTGCCAAACAAGGTCATGCTCACGGAGCACGGGGTCTGCTCCTCACCGCATGGGGCGACAACGGGCATCACCAGCCTTGGTTCACCCTCTACCCCGCGCTCATCATCGCAGCGGCAGAGAGTCATGGGCAAACTCTCGACGAGGCAGAATTGGCCGAAATAATCGATACCCTCTTCTACCCGGGTGAACCAAAAGGACATGGCACGAGCATCTGCGCCCTAGGTCAGATCGACGGTCTGCTCACGCAGCCCTCACCGCCGAATAGTTTTTTAAACAGTGCTTTCTTTGCGAACGAAAAACAACTTAAAGACACCCTACTCCCTCTGACCAATCCGACCCAACTCACAAAATGTGGCGAGGCATTGAACGCGATCTTGACTGACGGGCTTGATCCCGAAATCGCACTCTCTATACGGTTAAATCGAGCAGGCTTGGAGCGTTGTCTCAATAAGACTGCCTCCGAAAGCAAAGCTCAATTAGCTAAGGACTTCGCTACACAATGGCGTCAGTATTACCGCGAAGGTGGCCTCGCAGAGAGTTTGGCTCGGATGCCTCGCTAAAAAGCGAACAAAGCCAGTTGCCAAATGTATTTAAAGATTCCTACATTAGATAACAATGCTGCAACGACTCACTCTCCTAGCTGCCCTATTTTGGTGCACCGTCCTCGAAGCTCAAAACCGTGAACTGCTCGGCGAGTTTAAGATCGGCTTTGTCGGGCGTGACCAAGAGAACGTCATCTACCAAGCCGCCCAAGAAGGGGCTCAAACCGCAGCACTTGAACTCAGCAAAAAGTATTCGATCGACATTGAAGTAGTTATTTACACTCCAGATAAGACTCAAGGAGGCAGCCAAATGAATTCGCTAGCCGAACTCTTCATTAAAGATGCGGACGGTCTAATCATCAGTCCGGAAAAAACTGAAGCCGTCGGCGCATCCATAGACTTTGCCTTACTACAAGGTCAAGAAGTCGTCTTTTTCGAGAGCCAACTCTCCGACCGTGAATCACTCACATCTGTGTTGGCAGACGAGGTCGAAGCTGGCCGCTTAGCAGGCCGCTCGATTCTGAGCAAACTTCCCACAAAGGCTCGCGTCGCGATACTCACTAGCGCGACACCAAGCGCGGAGCTAGAGCAGCGTATGACCGGTCTACGCGAGGTGCTTAGCTACCGACACATCGAGACGACGATCACTTGTGCGCCCGACTATCTTTCTGCGATCGAAGCAATCCGTGCAGCAGAAGAGGCCGACCGCAACGACCTGATCAAGGGCTGGGTCTTTCTAGAAGATTGGCCGCTACTCGGTATGCCCGCGCTCCCTTGGAAGCCTGGCAAACTACCCGTCGTCGCCATTCAGTCCTCACCTTCTGCCTTCATCTACGTCGATCAAGGCTACCTCGATGCGCTCGTCGTCCACCCCTACTACGATTGGGGATATAAGAGCGTCGAGACCATGATTGAGAAGCTTTATAATGAACAAACTCCTCAAGATACCATCATCCGTACCAAGCCCCGCATCGTCGATTGGCGGAATGCGGAAGACTACCGTGATAGCTGGAAAAAGTGGCTTAAGTGAAAACTGAGGTGGGTAATTGATCAGCCGCGCAGGGTTTGCTTTTTGAGAACGTTCATTCGCTAATTTTATGCCTCTCGTCTGTATCGCTGTGCCCAAGATAGCGCTCTGGCGCAATATGGTCGCGCACGCATTGCTTCAACTCTTTGATTTCAGGGAAACGAGCCTCCGTCTTTCGATCCCAGATCAGGTCGCCTTCCAAGCTAACACGAAAGGTGCCACTTGTCTCGGAAGGGCGTAGTGTTACCGCGCCAAGCTCGGCTTCGAAGGTGGTCAAAAGTTCCTGCGCTATCCACCCCGCACGGAGGAGCCAACCGCAGCCTGGGCAATATTCGATTTCGATTTGTGGTTTCATTGTCTAAATGGTCTGTCTGGGTTGGTGTTCGAGCTTCAGGTTGCGCGTGGAGAATGATTTATGTATCTATGGTCAGCTGCTAGCAGCCCTCCAAGCTAGGATCAGAGCCCTAGACAAGTTCAAGTTTCAATTCGCAGAGCGTCAACCTGTCCATCGGCAAAGCCGCAGCCATATGAGCTACGCGTTGACCTCGAATCTCCAAATTCGGCGCGATGGCGCAGAGTGGATGCACGACGAAGTCACGCTCAGCGATGCGTGGGTGAGGCACTTGAAGGCGCTTGTGTTCGATGACTTCATCCCCGTAAGCGATGATGTCTAGATCGATGGTGCGCGGCGCCCACTCCTTTGTGCGCACTCGGCCGAGCTTCGACTCCACTTCGAGACAAAAGTCGAGCAATTCAAGTGGTGCCATCGAGGTCTCGACCTCAGCCATTGCGTTGAGGAAGTCATCGGCCTCCCCCATGCCAACTGCACGGTTCTCATAAACAGGACTAATTTGTAAAACTTTGAGCTGATCATTCGCCGTTAAAGCTTTGAGCGCAAACTGCATTTGCCCTAAACGATCACCCAGGTTGCTGCCGAGCGCGATGTAGGCATGCACTAGCGACATCGCGTCACCTCCGCAGCGAAGTAGTCGCAAGCACAGTCAACAGGCACTGAGGGTTTTTTCACTTCTACCGTAACCGATACAAGCTTGGCGAAACGTTCAAGTATGCCGACTGCGATGGCATCGGCTGCCGCCTCGATCATATTAAAACGTTGCTCGGTAAAAATCTCTTTGATCGTTGCGTAAAGCTCCACGTAATTCACCGTAGAGTCTGGAGTATCTGCTGCCAAATCGAGTGAAGGTTCCAGCTCGACGACTACATTCAGGCGGAAGCGTTGCCCTAGCTTTGCTTCTTCTTCGAGGAGCCCATGCCGGGCGAAAAAAACCAGTTCTTTGAGGACTATTTTAGCAATTTTCATGGCTCATATAAAACCGTGGGCAGTGGAAATGGAAAGGATACAATTCGGTAAACAATTGCTACTGGGGAGAAGAAGCTTGGTAAGACTGCCAATTTTGCCAGGCGAAGAGCGCCATGAAAATGGGTAATAGGATTGTGCCAAGATAGAGGTAGCCAGCGATACCGACAGCGACTGCGACGATAGAACTGATCAAATAGACGTAGTGCTGCTTCTTAGGTCCAAGAATCGCGGCCATCATTTGCCCGCCATCCATCGGATAGACGGGCAGACAATTTAGGATCGACCATGCGATACTGACCCAAATCAAATCTCTGAGGAAGGGAAGAAAGAGGGAACCTTCCGGAATCGAAAGATTGGGAGCAAGGATAATAAGGAGGACACCAAATACGAACTGCAGAGCAGGACCCGCCGCAGTGACCACGAATGACTGCTTGCGATCAAGCTTACCTGAGGGGAAGGAGGCAAAGCCACCGAAGGCTTGCAGGGTAATGGCTGCAGGCAGGCCATATCTTCGTATGGTGAGCGCGTGCCCGAGCTCATGTATCATGATAGATAGAAAGCCCGCAAAGACGAAGACAAGCACCAGCAAAATATCAGTTGAATTGGTGGCATGGAGGCCACCTCCAATAAAAGCCATCGTGATCCAGAACCATGGCTCTACGCGAACGGGAATGCCTAAGATGGAAAATTGTATCATGGGGACTATTCGTAAGTGCGGCGGCCTTCAAGCGCGCTGCGCAGTGTGACCGAGTCCGCGTAAGTAACGCCGCCACCGCTGGGTAGGCCGAAGCCGATACGAGAGACTTTAATCGGCCGATCCTCTAGCAGCTCTTCTTGAATGAAATGACAAGTTGCCTGCCCTTCGATGTCGTTGGAGAGTGCGAGGACTAGCTCAGTGACTTCCCCAGTTTGGATTCGTGCTTGAAGGTTTTTTAAATTAAGCTGCTCTGGGCCAACTCCATGAATTGGAGAGAGTTTGCCATGCAACACGTGGTAGCGTGCTTTCCAAGCGCTGGAACGCTCGATCGCGATTAAATCGGGAACATGCTCGACCACGCAGATCGTGCTAGCGTCGCGGTTACCGTCTTCGCAAATAGGGCAATGCTCACTCTCAGCCATGTTACCGCATATCTGACAGCGGCAAACGGCCTCCCGCGCTAGCTTCATAGCATCCAATAGATCGGGCATCGTATCGGGTTTTTCGACTAACAAATGCATAGCCACTCGCTCAGCGGAGCGATAGCCCAAACCTGGTAGGCGTTTAAGTTGCTGGAGCAGCAAATCGTAGGCAGGTGTCATTTGCAGAGATCAGGAGGCAGTAGACAGAGGCCAGAGAGGAGAGGACAAATAAGGCAACCGACGACAAAGAACCTACATTAACCCTGGGAAGCCACCCATACCGCCAGTCACTGAACCCATTGCTTCTTCGCTGGTTTCCTTAGCTTTGACTGCAGCTTCTTGGACAGCTGAGAGGAGCGTCTCTTCAATGAAGTCAGCGTCTTCTTTTAAAAATTCGGGGTCGATCTTAAAGCCTTGGAAATCGCCTTGCCCGTTGATCTTAACATTGATGGCACCGCCACCACTAGAAACCTCCAAAATGGTTTCGGCGAGCTTGGCCTGTATGGCCTCCATCTGTTTTTGCATTTTTTGTGCTTGTTTGAGTAATTTACCGACGCCTGCCATAGTCTGTCCTTCTGATTAATTAGCTTGTTGAAGAGGTGAGTTTGTAGTGTCCCGAAACTAGATGCATTGAGTCAAGCCGATAGCAAATTACCCTGGATACTCAGCGAAAACATAGCGCCGCAAATTCTCCGCTTCCATCTCATTTACTTTTAATAGCCACCGCGTGACGTCGCCGATCGAAATCATTCCGCGAAGTTGGCCATCCTCCAAGACTGGCAGGTGGCGGACGCGCTTGTTCGTCATCATCTGCATCGCGTCCTCCACCGAAGTATCGGGACAGATGAACTGAAAACTCTCAGTCATAACATCACGCACCTGGGTTGCCTTTGGATCGCGTCCTGCAGATACTACGCGGGTCAAAACGTCGCGCTCGGTAAAAATACCACAAACAGAACTACCCTTTTTAACGAGGATGGAACCTATGCGCTGCCGGTTCATCTCAGAAACTGCTTGTTCAATGGACGTCTCTTCGGTCACACAGAAGATCGAAGCACTTTTTTCACTTAGGAGTCTAGAAACAGATACTTTGTTTAGGGGCATATTATTAATATGTGTAATGCCACAAATCTGGCAACACCTCTTTAACAGGTCTACTGTCATATAAATAAGGTTCGACACATCTAGCCGCTAAGCGATCACCTGATTGTATAAACTATCTTGAGGAATCGATATCGATGGCCCTGCCCGAGCTGGCGCCGTCTTCTTAGAGCCGACCCGTCCTTCCTTCAAAAAATCTCATTCCCCTTTTTTAATTCGATTAAAATTATTGAATCTGGGCTCCCTCTTTGTGCTGCCGAGATTACAAGAGCCGCAGCGCTCGTTGCCTCATAATTAGTGAACAAAAAACGCCGCCCAATTGCTTGGGCAGCGGTTTATGACAAACAACAAATTAACACTTAAAACTTAACATTTAACACTAAGGTATATTAATAAGACGTATTACTCTGCTTGACGTTCAATAAATCTGAAAAAACTTTAGAAAAATTTCATCCTGAAAGAACTAACAGGGGAAATCCAACCACATCCCACTGAACTACATATGTTTAAAGAAGACTTTAGCCCAGCCGAGGACACACTCTCTCAGACCAAAAAATTAGAGAAGTATTCCGGGGAGGTCGACTGGAGCTATCTAAAACCGCATTTCGAAGCTGGCAATCTAATCTATGTGGACCCCAGCTTAGACTTAAAGGCCGCGGGACTGGTCTTCGCAAAGGATGATCAGTTTCAAGTGCAGAAATGGCTCCAATGCGGCGACCTCGTCCAGCCCTGCGAGCTCCATGCTGAACACTGGGAAAAAGAAAAGGCCCGCTTTCAAGCTATGGTCGTACGCCCATTCATCCTCGCCCAGCCCCTCTAGTTCATAGATTTACAAGGTGTCGGAAACCAACAAAAAGATCGGCCTCGTTACGATCTTCCTCATTTACCTTCGCTTGGGCTGTCTCTGCTTCGGTGGTCCCAGAGCCCACTTTACCAATATAATTCCCACGCTTGGGTAGCTATTCTGAGTAGTGAGATTACTGGTTATTCATTTTATTAAATACTTAGTAATTTATCGTTGTACTATGCGTATTGAGCTCCATCTTAGGCAACATGCCGACAATAGAGAACACTCGTCCATCCACCCCACCGATCAAACAAGGCGAGTTTTGGACTGCCAAGCAACGCTACGGACACCCCATCCATGAGGTTTCTTACCGAGCATGCTACAAGCCTCAGCTACCAGCCTATTTCATCGAGCGTTACGCGGAGCCTGGCCAATTGATCTACGACCCATTCATGGGTCGCGGCACCACACTGATCGAAGCAAAACTGCTCGGAAACAATGTGATTGGCAATGACGTCAATCCACTCAGCACAATTTTGACAGCCCCACGCCTCTGCGAGCAGAACTTGGAAAAGATTACTCAACGAATCGAACAAATCACGCTTCCTGAGGTAGAGATCAAGGATAAGGACCTACTCGTTTTTTTTGAACAGCAAACACTCGCTGAACTCTATGGTTGGCGTAGCTATTTCAAAGCTAGGCAAGCCACAGGCATCTTTGACGAGGTCGACGCTTGGCTTCAAATGACAGCCTGCAATCGCCTAACAGGTCATTCAAAAGGCTTTTTCTCGGTCTATACATTGCCACCCAATCAAGCCACCACGCTGAACGCTCAGCGTAAGATTAATGCTAAACGAAGCCAAAAGCCAGATTATCGAAATACGAAGGAACTGATTCTAAAAAAGTCGAAAAGCCTCCTTCGACAGGGGCTTCCCAACAATTACAACGCGACCACATCGACCCTACTCTGCCGCTCAGCCGATGCCACGCCTGAGATTCAAAGCGAGTCCGTACAGCTGATCGTGACCTCGCCACCTTTCCTAGATATCGTTAACTACGTTGGTGATAACTGGCTGCGCAACTGGTTCTGCCAATGCAAACCTGAACCGGGCAAGCTCTGGCAACTACGCAAGCTCGAAGACTGGACAGCTAAGATGAATGCTTCGCTCAAAGAAATGAGCCGTGTCCTCAAGCCCGAAGGTCGCATCGCCCTCGAAGTAGGCGAAGTGCGCAAAGGGAAACTAAAGCTGGAAGAGCAAATCATCCTCGCCGGGCAAGCCGCTGGCCTTAAAGTTGAATACACCCTGATTAATAGCCAGACCTTCACCAAGACAGCCAACTGTTGGGGCGTGCGCAACAACACACGTGGCACGAACAGCAATCGAATCGTCGTCTTTCGTAAATAAAAAGCGTTTTATTTCATCTAGTCCAAAGTCTGCTAATAAGTGTTTTTAGCAGACATGGGTTTACTTATTAGAGTAAAAATCGTCAATCTTCTGGGAGACATCACGGTAAGAAATATCCGCACCATAAAGTGCTTTGAATTCCACTATGGCCTTATCCATATCACCTTGCTGCTCATAAGCAGAACCCAATTGATAGAGTACGTCCTTTTTCTGGTCTGTCATACCAGGGATCTCAGACTTCGCAGTTGTCAGTTGTTCAGACGCGAGATCATGGAAGCCTTTAGCCAGATAAGCCTTACCAAGAAGAATAAGCGCGCCAACCCGCACCTTGGGGCTGCGTTGAGCCAATTGTAACTCTTTAATCGCCTTATCGATTTCCTCGTCTTCAAAGTAAAGTTCCCCAAGCTCGTAGCGATAACTATACTCATTTGGATAGCGCTGGACTAGATCTTCGCATTGTTCGAGGCGGAAAGTGCGCTCCTCGACGCTTAATTTTTCAAGCTCTGCCTTGGCAGTCAAATCTTCAGGATTGGCTTCTAGGCGCTCTTCAACATCAGAGATCGCTTTCTGCATCTTCTCACGCTTGAGCGTGGCGACCATTCGCTCTAGATTCACATCAGCGCGGCCAGCTTCCAGCGAGCGAGCCTTAGCCACCCATTCGAGAGCACTATCATAGTCACCCAGCTTGCGATAGTTAGATGCGATCTCACGGTAGAAATTCATGTTGTCGGGAGTTTCAGCCACCCCCTTCTTAGCCTCCTCGATCAATGCACGTAGGCCCGAGTCACCCGTCTTGGCACGGCCTGCTTGTTCGAGTTTTTGAGACTCGTCTTCGTCCTTTAGCTTATCGCGAAAACTCTTATCCTCTTCCCACTTACCCTTTTTCATTGTCTGCTCAACAGAGGCTTTCTTGATCAGTGCTTGAACTTCGTCATCCGACGGGTTGGCTCGATAAGCTGCATCGCCGATTCGAATGGCCTCTTCGCAATTACCTGTTTTAATATGAACCGTCATCAGTGACTTAGTATTTTCAGAGTTGGTGGGTGCAAGCTTACGCACAGTCTCGTAGGCAAAAACGGCTGTTGAGTATAACTCTAGCTCTTCGGCAGCGAGTCCTAGCACTTCGAGACCAGTCACATTGTCAGGATTTGCGTTGAGCATTTGTTCAGCAGACTGCATTGCCTTTTGCGGATCCTTCTTAATCTTCGAATGGCTACCCATGGAAAAAGGGATACTCGTCACCTTAGAAAGTAATCCGCCCAAACCCTTAGTTTTACCCTTAGTGGCTCGCTGTTGAGCCTGACGTAGAATCTTACGTGCGTCTAGACAAGCAGGGTTACGTGCGACGATATTAGTCAAAATATCGACTGCGTAACTAGGGTTTTTATCAACCGCTTTACGTGCATTTTCAATCTGCTTCTGTAAGCGGGTATCGAGATCTTTAAGGGCAACTTCTTCCATAATTTATAAAATTTATAGGGCTGTATATATGATTGAGGGTCAACTGTGAATTACATCCAAATCCTTACCTGCCGCGATTTCTATGGCTTTAATCGCTTTGGCAACCTGCAAGCCATCCTTTCCCTCGACCAACAAGCGGAGTTTCGACTCAGTGCCTGAGTAGCGGACAAGAACACGGCCTACTTCACCCAAATCTTGTTCCGTCGCCTTGATGACTGACTGCAAGAACTTCAGGTCAGCAAGTGGTCGCTTTTCGGCAACTCTGAGGTTTGCTGTTGATTGCGGAAAAAGCGTGATCTCTCTTCGTAGTTCCGAGAGGGCTTTGCCAGTCGTGCGCATCAATTCAATGATCTTAACAGCTGCCAGTAAACCATCTCCAGTCGTTGCAAAGTCTGAAAAGATAATGTGCCCAGAAGATTCTCCACCGATATTTGCACCCAATTCACGCATACGATTGGCCACATTTCGATCACCTACGTCGACTCGATCCACCTGTCCGCCCGCATCGCTTATCGCGTGGTCCAAGCCCAAATTACTGTGGATTGTAGAAACCAGAGTGCCTGATTGTAAAGTGCCGGCCTTAAGGGCATAACGACCAAATAGAGCTAAGATAATATCACCGTCTACTATGGTGCCGCCTTCATCGCAAACGACAAGCCGATCGCCATCACCATCGTGTGCAATACCTATGTGAGCTCCATGCTTAAGAACCGCTTCGGCGAGCTGTGCAGGGCATTCGCTTCCGACACCATCGTTTATATTTAGCCCATCGGGCCTGTCTCCGATTAAGAGCATTTCGGCTCCCCAGTGCTGAAATACTGAGGGTGAGGTTTTAACCGTAGCTCCGTTGGCCAAGTCTAAAACGATACGCCAGTCAGAAAGAGAATCCTTATTCATTAAAGACCTGAGGTAATTGATATAGGAACCAGAAGCATCTAAGGGATGGGAATAAGCCAAGGGGAAGTCTACCGATGGCTCAGGCTCCTTATCAATGAATGACTCGATTAAGATCTCTTGCGCCTCGTCTAGCTTGTGAGCGGAATGGTCGAAGAGCTTGATTCCATTGTCGCATGAAGGATTGTGAGAAGCCGTGATCGCGATACCGAGGTCTGCATGCTGATCTAGCACTGCTCTGGCGATTGCTGGCGTGGGCAAAATACTCGCATCATGAACATAGACCTCGTGGCGATTTAGCCCTGAAATGAGAGCGTCACTTAAGGCGACCCCGCTCGCACGGGTATCTCGTCCAATCACTACAGTAGGCGTTTTTTTTAAGCGAATTTCAGTCAGGTAATTTCCGAGAGCGCATCCGAGCCGGTATGCAAATCGCGGGCAAATCAATGAAGCCCCAAAGCGCCCTCTTATACCGTCCGTTCCAAAATATTTAGCCATAAATAATGTTATTTATCTGAATAAAAAGACTGAGCCTTTTTCAGCCACTGCCCTGCACTGCCTGACTCCAAAAGTCCGCGGGCAAGTTCGACTCCTGAGCATAAATCGTCACTGCGACCAGCGATCCAAAAAGCAGCGCCCGCGTTAAGAAGTATGCTATTAATCAAGCCCTCTGGAACTTCTTCGCGCTGACCATTGAAAATTAAGTTTAAAATTCTAATATTGTCGTCGACATCTCCGCCTTTTAGCGAATCCAGACCACAGCTCGTTAAACCTGCCTCCTCGACACTCAAATTGCCGAGGCGACCACGAAAAGAACCGAAACCAGCGATATGATTCAGTCCTACGCAGCTAAGCTCGTCTAGATTCAAGCCCTCTGCTGGTGTGCAGTGTGCCACCAATCCTGCCTTCAGTCCGATTTCATCGAGAGCGCCCGCAATTGGTTCGACCCAAGCTCGAGCAAATACACCCATCAGTTGATAAGCTGGCCGACCAGGATTAATCAGTGGGCCCAGTAGATTAAAAATTGAACGGCGCTTCTGCTCAGCCAGTGCCTTACGTACGGGCATAATTTCCTTAAAAGCTGGATGAAACGAAGGTGCGAAAAAGAAACAAAAATTCAACTCTTTTAGCGACTCACGAAGAACCTCATGTGGGGCATCGAGGCGAATACCTAGCCCTTCAATCAGATCAGCACTGCCACACTTCGAAGTAATTGATCGGTTGCCATGCTTGAAGACAGGGACACCCGCCGAAGCAACGATAAATGAAACCGCTGTCGAAATGTTAAAAGTGCTCGAGCCATCCCCACCGGTTCCACAAACATCTATCGCTTGAGATGCCCATGCCTCTACATCCGGGTCTAGTGCTAACTTGCGGAAGGCAGCAGCAAAGGAAGCCACCTCGGTAGCAGTTTCGCCTTTATCAGAAAGAGCTATCAGAAATGCTTGTTTCGCCACTGAGTCTACCTGTGGAGAGGCGATCAAAGAAGCGGCTGCAATTGCCTGCCCTGAGTTGAGGTCTTTTTTGCCTAGGAGGGTATTTGTAAGCTGTTCGATTTCTTGCATCTGGGTCGTTTACAGGGAAGACGTTCAAAGATTCTGCACAAGCAAAATCTAATCCCGCGCATTCTAATGATGTGCAAAATAGACACTTTTTCTTGCTTTCCATAAAACCGGCTTCAGCTACCGTATAATGCATGCTCTTACGACTTTGCCTTCTCGCATTCTGTAGCACATTCTGTACAAGCCAATCTACGGCGGGCAACATGCCAGTTGAACCCAAACATCCCGATGAAGGGGTCAAAACAGCTAATTTGAGTTACGGTCATGCCATCATTCTAGGCATAGTCGAGGGCATCACAGAATACCTTCCCGTATCCTCCACAGGGCATCTCATATTAACAAACGCTTTCCTCGACTTAGATGACAATACGCCAGTGCGTGATACTGAAGGAGAGTGGATTCTGGTTCAGGAAGATCTAGAAAATCCCCGTCCCTACACAGTCGGCGAAGCCGCCTATGCCTATGTCATTGTGATTCAAGCAGGCGCCATCGCCGCAGTAATCATGCTTTATTGGCAGACGATCTTGCAGATTTTATTCGGTTGCATAGGCCAGAATCCTCAAGGCCGCAAATTGGCAATCAATCTAATCTGTGCTTTTATACCAGCAGCTATCGTTGGCCTATTGCTTGACGATTGGATCGAAGCAAAACTAGGTAATAATATCAGAGCGGTTGCTGGTGCGCTCATCGTGGGCGCAGTGGTCATGCTGATCGTGGAAAAATGGCGGAGACATAGGCAAAAAGGTGCCATCGATCCAGAAGATGGCCCTGGGATACACGACCTATCGATTCGTCAATCAGTCATGATCGGCCTCTTTCAATGCCTAGCGATGTGGCCAGGAACGAGTCGATCAATGGCAACTATTGTGGGTGGCTACTTAGCGGGACTATCGCCCAAGAACGCAGCAGAATTCAGTTTTTTGCTCGGATTAATCACTCTAAGTGCTGCCTCTGGATATAAAATGCTGACGGACGGATCGCAGATGATTCGTGCCCTCGAAATCGGGCCCGTAATCGTAGGTTGTTTGGTGGCTTTTATCTCAGCGGCGCTGGCGGTCAAGTGGTTGGTCGCTTATCTCAGTCGACACGGCCTCGCATTATTTGCATGGTATCGAATCGCACTAGCGATTGCAGTTCTATTTGTACTTGATAAATAAAACTTAATTTTCAGTCGGAGACCACAAGAAGAGCTCAGACAATCAGAATGAAACTTGCAGGTAGATCGCTTATGGAATCTTGGTGGAGCTTGAAATTCCACAAAATAGCTAACGATCAATTCCAATTACCAGGCGCTGACTGCCTTTTTAAGATAAAATGCCCTGAATTGCTTCAGGGTATTGGTCCTAAGTTTTATAATCCAAAATTGGATTACGATTTACTTTCTAACTCGGTCTCGATGTCACCAAGCAACTCATCTTCAAGCTCTTCTACTTGTTCAAGCTCTTCTCCTTGATTAGTGTAATAATTTTTATAAGCCTTATCTGAATAATTCGAATAGTAATAACTGGATAGCGAGCTGGTTATGTTATTAAGAATCGCACCATACACGGGTGTGTTTGACTCCCAAAGTCGACGAACATTCACGACGGCAGTCTTTCTTTTAACCGTGTTGAATTTAATGATATATATCACACCATCTACCAATGGTAATAAGTTCAGGGCATCACTGACCGCCGCAAGAGGTGGCGAGTCAACTACGATACGGTCGTAACGATCACGCAGGACTGCGAACAATTCCTCGAACTGGGCACTGTTCAGAACTTGGGTCGGATTCTTGGACTTCCCACCTGTGGGTAAGACATCCAAATTAGGGCAAACATCCTTGATAATAGCATTCTCCAAGCTGACTCCCTTTTCAACATAATCGAGCAGACCAAGGTCATTTTTGAGTTGGAGCGAACGCGCCACATTCGGTAGCCGTAAATCACAATCGATAAGTAGCGTCTTTTCCCCGTGATTTGCAAAGGTGAGCGAAAGATTAGAGCTAACAAACGACTTACCCTCACCGGGAACTGTACTAGTCGCCAGGAAGACTTTGGCATTCTTACTCTGTTCGTTTAGTTTGAGTGCCGAGTGAATCGAACGGAAAGTTTCAGTCACATGGCTATCTACATTAGAAGCCACCGCCTGCGCCTTGGTGTTAGAATCTAGTTTCTTAATACGGGGTATCACTCCTAGCATCGGCAAGCCGATCGTACCTTCAATATCAAAGGCGCTTTTTACACGATCATCAAGAAAAACGACTGTGAAGACGAGTCCCACTCCGACAGCGATGCCGCCAAAAAAGCCTGCAGCCAAATTCAAAACGATGTTGGGCGAGGAAGGCTGGTCTTCGGGCGGCGGAAAAGCCTCGTCCACAACACGTGCATTCGGGTTCTTGAGGTTTACCTGCGCCTTTTCCGTCGTCATGCGCAAATTGAGTGCTTGGAAAAAGCTTTGTTGCACTTCCAAATCTCGGAGGAGTGAATTAAATTCAATCTTAGTTTTGCCCAATTCAATGAGCTCTCTCTCCTTCTCAGCTAGCCGCAGACTAGCCATCTCAAAATTACTTTTTGATTCTGAATATCCAGCATAAATTTTATCAACTGAGTTCTGCACTGCCAACTCGAGTTCTAATTCACCCTCTTGGAGAGTCTGTAAAAGCTGAATCATGGCAGGGTGCTTTTCCCGATAGCGCTTGCTCGCAGAGGAAATACTAATACGCGTGCTTGATATTTGCTGCAGTAAGCTAGAAACACGTGGCTGTTCGGCTACAAATGCAAGCTCCCAAAGGTTTCTCCCCTCTAAACGATAGGTTTCAACCTGATTCCACTTGGTTTGAAATTGATCGTAAGTATTTTTATTGCTGAGCTCTATCTCGTTCAAGTGGGCAAGTTGGACACCTGCGATGTTTTCATCACTTTGGAGTGAAACCGCATTATTTTGCTCACGATATTCCGCCAATTTCAACTCAAGCTCTTCAACACGGTCTTTCTGCTGATCAGCACGTATGCGCAGATCCTCAACCGCTTTCATGGAGCCATCAATGTTTAGCTTTAAATTGTAGTCGATGAACTCCTTCGCAAAAAGATTAGCCACCTCGGCTGCTATAAAAGGGTCAGGATGTGAGTAGGCGAGGTTGATCATGAGACTCATGCGCCGTGGAATTACTTCCCGGTTCTCCGCCAAAACCTCGAGTGGAGTCAGCGGCCCACTAAAGCTCAATGTATCCATGTAGGGAGCCATGAAGCGCTCACGCATTTCGTCCTGCAGGCGTTGCTCCACGCCCCTCATAATGTTTAGGCTCTCAAAGACAATAATCTGCGTGTTAAAATCTTCTGCACCGAGAATCTGGTTTAGCTCCATCTCCGTACCTTGTCCATATGCACCGAGTGCGGAAGCATCATCACGAAAGAGCTGCACTTGCGAAACCGCGGTGTAAACTTTGGTCTTATTCAAAGTATACAAAATAGACCCAGAAAATATGATGGCAAATGCGACGAGCAAATACCAGATGCGCTCACGAAATATTAAAAAATAATCCTTAAAAGAACGTTGAGGACCAGCCCCGTCACCATAGCCGCCATAGCCGCCATAGCCATAATTACCGCCGCCATAGCCGCCATAGCCATAATTACCGCCGCCATAACCACCACCGCCGCCATAACCGTAACCACCGCTACCATAGCCGCCAGAGTTAGGATCAGGAGCACCTCTTACGTAATCATTCTTCATATATTGAAAGGAGTTAAATAATACGCTCAGGCACCCAGATGGTATCGCCCTCCTTGAGTATAATATCTTTCGAGTTAGGATCTTGGATGATCCGGCTAAAATTGACTTCCATCTGACGAGCTCGACCGTCCTCTCCGACGCGTTTAATAGTCATTGATTTCGGGTTTCCTAATCGACTCACTCCGCGGACACTGGCTATCGCTTCTGTTAAAGTTAAGTCCCTGTCTGGTGGAATAGAAACGACCCCAGGGTTATTCACCGAGCCTAGGATGTGAATGACCTTCGGCGAAAATTCCACGACAAGAAGGGAAACTTGGGGATCGACCAAATAATCACGATTATACAGGTCTATAATCAAAGACTGCGCTTCTCCTGCAGTCATTCCAGCTACTTTAACCTTCCCTATGAGTGCGAGTGCAACTGATCCATCTCCCTGGATTCGGGCGCTCTTATTAAGATCGACCTCTTGATAGACATCAATCGAAATGACATCTGAGGGTTTTAGAATATAATTCTCACTCACAACAATTCCTACGCCTCCTCCACCGCTGGAAGATCCAGAAGATCCAGAGCTGTAAGAGTCGCTACTGCCGCCGCTGCCACTGCCGCCACCCGATTCTTGGGCCTGCAAAAGTAATGTCGGAAAGAAAAAACAAAATGAGATAAATAAGGAAAGCTGCTTCATAAAGTAAAAAATGCCTCAAGCAAGAGACATTTTGACCAGCAAAAAAGAAGAAAGTTGCAGGCTATTAATAGCGGAGGATCGCTGTCAAATCCAGAGTCTGGCTTTCGTAACTTCTATTGACCTGATTCGAATCATTTTCATAGTAGGTGTAGCCAGCGCTGAACCGCCAATACTCGTTTAGAGAATACATAAAACGTAGTCCACTATTGAGTTGTTCGTCCTGACGACCGACATACGTGGAATCACGGTCAATGTAACCGAGGTTGGCCATGGCTGACCACTGACTGTTAATCGAGTAGTTGCCCGTGAGATTAGCCGAAATTATTTCTGTAGCTTCGCCCAAGCCGCCAGTGGTGTAGTCGCTAGAGAGGGCAAGTTGCATCGATAACTTGTTAGAGGCCATCCAAGTAAAATTCGCATCAAGGCCAAGCATGCCTGAGTCATCACGTTCGATTATCTGGACGATGGCTCCATTTACAAGACGATTAGTGTCGTCCGCACTTGTCGTGCGGTAACCAATTTTGAAATAACCAGTCAATTTGGTGAGTAGATTGCCCCTTAGGCCGATGTGGAAAAAGTCATTGTCGTTTTCGTAACCAGTGAGTTCTTCAATAGCAGCCCCATTGCCGGTAATTCTGCCTTGGATGTCAGTAGTGGAGTGGGTGTAGCCGAAACTCAGATCAAGCTTGGGGGTCAGTTCATAATAAACATTCAACGGGAAACGAGTAGTTTCACGATTAGAAAAGCTTTCTTGGTAAGTTTGGAATTCCCTCTCATCGTAATCAAATCCTGCGCTGAAACTAAACTTCGGAGAAAATTGATATTCCGCGTCTAAATCAGCATTAGTATCGTCAAACTCAACCAAATCGGCGACAACATTTCTATCGCCGCTGTTAAGTTTGTATTCACCAAATGACAAGTTACTACTCAAGCTAAGGCGGCTAGTTTCATATGAGCCCATTGCTTCTACGTGGAAAAGTTCTGTATCCAACTGATCATTATCTTGGTAGCTGACAACATCATAGCGGGTGATAACA
Organism: Opitutaceae bacterium; assembly: GCA_009886465.1. Taxonomy (GTDB): domain Bacteria; phylum Verrucomicrobiota; class Verrucomicrobiia; order Opitutales; family Coraliomargaritaceae; genus Thalassobacterium. The sequence goes on along the minus strand of QXZH01000044.1, from coordinate 28,519 downwards.
GTAAGATCCGCATTTGAAACACCTCGACCTACATTGATTTCGAAACCAGGCGAGACTGTCCATGACAAATCCGACTCTTCATTGCCCTCGTCCCGAAAAACGTTAGAAGACCAGCGAAGGCTCGACGAACCATTGAAGAAGATGTCTGTATTATTACCAATCGACACGAGCGGTGCTGCCATTGCGCTTGAGGAAACTATCCAAGGCAGTAAACTAGCGGTTAAGCATTGTAAAAGAAGATGAGATGTGCTTTTCATATTGCTGAATGGGAACTGTGTAAAATTATGGAATTTCCAGAGCTAAATAAACTAGAGTCACTATTCAATCATAGGCTATTTGTTAACTGCAATAAAAAAGTATTACTTATTTCGAATTGACATTGCACGCGTAAAAATTTAGTAAAAATTGAGCTGTAAAACAAAAATGAGTAGACTAAAGATAAACCCAAAGCTAACGACCCGCGAAAGGTCTATCCTACTGGGCTTTGTTGTTCAGCGCAAAGGCATCGATGGGGAAATGGGAATTTCTGTTCGATGGGGTCGCTTAATCGGTACTCTCACCTTAATGGCCGTTTTAGGCTGGTTTGCTCTGGCAGGTGCTCTTTATTTTCACTTCAAATACAATAAAGAATTCGATCAAGCCTCCTACGCTAAGATGCTGACCTTACTGCCATTCGGTATAGATGCTCACCGCGTGGAAATGGGCAACTACCACATCGAGCGGGGCCTCGCAGAAGCGAAAGAAGGTAACTACAGGGACGCCCTCCGGCTCTTACGTCTAGGCGTCACCCGAGCGCCAGCAAACCTAGAAGGTCGTCTTGCGCTGGCCGAATTTTACGAGTTCGCCCTTAAACGTCATGATGTTGCTACAGATCTATTACTCGAAGGCATTGAACTAGGGGGCATACAGGATGTTGATTACCTTAAACAAACTCTGCGCGTTTTGCTCCGCTACCAAATGGATGAGGCAATTCAAAATCTTGCGGATAAATATCTACCTGATGAGCCAGAACTAACAGACATTAATCGTGTGTTAGCTTTTAGTGCAGCCAATGCCAACTACCTACGCGGCAATTATGATCTAACAGACGACTATATCATCAACTATAATTTGTTAGAAACACTTCAGGGTGTTCTCCTTTCCGCTCAAATTAGCTGGGATCGAGGCAGCAAAATAGCCGCAATGACTCTGATGGAGTATTCCATTAAAAAGTTCCCCAATTCGGAACCCTTACTCCTGCTACTGAGTCGCTACCACCGAGAGCTTGGCGAAATCGACGAAGCACGCCGCTACGCGATTCTGCGCAGCGTGAGCAACCCACTCAGCGCAGCAACGCGTATGGAACTACTTTATATTTACAACCAAGCAGGGGACTTTGAAAGCGAGCAACGCGAAACACAGCGGATGCTCCAGCAGTTTCGTAATGACGGACCAGCGCTCCAAAGCCTCGCTAACTTCGCAGCGGACACTGGTAACATCGACCTTGCTCGACGCACTTACGAGGAAGCACTTGAGAACGAGTTCGCCATCAACCCCTTCGCGCTCTTACTAATCGAAGCCCATCTAGTCGATCAAGACTATCAAGGCGCCATCGACTTCTCCGAAGAACTCATTAAGGAGCGTCCTGACTGGCTGTCCCAAAATTGGCCGCTGTTTAGCAGTCTCCGTGCCGTCGCTTCCTATGGTATGAATCGCCCGGACTTAGGCGAAATTTACCTCCAAGAATTTGTCGACGGAATAACCAACAACCCGAAGACTTACATAGCGGTGGCTCGTCGCTTCACTGAGATTGAGCGCCACCAGCAAGCGCGCAAAGTACTGACGATCGCCTACGAAAAAGCTCCAACTAATCAAAAAATTCTCTCACAACTAATCCGCACGGAGCTCACTGTCGGTAATACAGAAAACCTAAATCGTTTGCTCTCGCGCCTACTCCAGATGCGCCGTCCTGAGATGGTCCTCTTGTCAGAAGCCTACACTAAACTGGGCAGTGATCGATTCATTTTTACCCCAAATCGCCAGAACCTGTTACTACAACTGAGTGCGCTCCTCCGCGAAAACTCGTAGACTCATCCTAGGCTACAGAGCTGAGCCCAAGCCATCCGACCGCGCTTACTAGGATTGAGCTAGCTCAACTGTTGCGACTATCACGCGGCGCCCGTCTACATCGTCCACAGTGATACTGAGACCATAGCAGTTGAGCCGTTCTCCCGGTTCTGGGATGTGACCGAGTTCGCCCGTGATTAGACCTCCAAAGGTGGAGGCCTCTTCATTATCGATTTTGATCTCCAAGGCCTCCTCGATGTCGTGGATGGGAGCCAGCCCAGAGATCCGAAAACGTCGCCCATCACCAAGCACCACGATCTGCTCTTCTTCGCTGTCGAATTCGTCCTGAATTTCGCCCACGAGCTCTTCAAGTATACTCTCCAAAGTGATCACACCGACGTTGCCGCCAAACTCATCCACAGCGAGCGCCATATGAAACTTAGCGCGCAACATCCGCTCAAGAGCCTGCTCTAAAGGAGTTTCTAAAGGAAAAACCGCGACATTTCGCTTAAGTTTCATCAAATCAATTTCTGACATTGGCTCACGCCAGCGGAAAATATCCTTAATATGGATCAAACCGAGGCACTCATCAAGATCACCTCGGCAGAGCGGATAGCGAGTATGGCCCGCGGACTTCATTGCTTCCAAATTCTCTTTAATATCTAACTCTAGATCGCAAATTATCACCTGACTACGAGGTAGCAAAATATCCTGCACGACTAACTCCTGCATCTGCAATGTGCGGTTCACAATCTTACGAATCACTCCCGAAAGATGACTACTATCTTCACCCATTGCGCGTATTTGCACATCCACGTCTAAGGGGTTCAGTTCATCATCGACATCTACACCGATACGGCGATAAAGCGACTTCTTCAGCATGCGGAAAAACAACATGATAGGGAAGGTCAGAAACTGAAAGGCCAGCAGAACTCGATAAGAACGGCGAATCGCCTTGGACGGGTTGCGCATTGCCAGGCCACGCGGAAAAATTTCAGCAAAGAAAAAATGTACGGAAACCGCCAGGGCAAACGACATGAGGACCACGATCCACCTATCAGGGGCAGTCTCTAGGTTAAAAAGACTAAAGAAATCACTCACTAGTGGCATGAGCAGAAGCCCAACCGCCACCGTACAAAGTGTCTTACTGAAGCGAACAACACGTCCCGTCTGATCACTGTTATCGATTAATCGCGCGACGCCAGGTAGATGCTTCAAATCATCCACTTGCTCCTCGCTAGGTTTCCGATAGCGAAACTTTACGAGGCTGATCTCGCACATAACCAAAAAGGCATGCAGCACAAGCATCAACCCGACCGCTGCAAATGAAATTAAAAAACTAATCCAAGCATCACTCATTGTTAAGCAGAAACTTCCGAGTTTTGCGCGATCTCACGAGTCGCTTCGAGCAGGCGCTCGTTCTCGGTCACCGTCCCTATGGTGATCCGGACAAACTCTGCCATGCCATAGGGAGCTAAAGGTCGCACAATGATACCCCGCTGCTGAAGCGCCTCAAAAAACGTCCTACCATCGCCAACCATGGAAAGCACAAAGTTCGCCTGACCACCAATCGTCGCGTAGCCTAGTGCTTCCAAACCCTCGACAAGTTGTTTCCGTCCAGCCTCATTGGCAGAGCGGCACATACTGAGAAATCCGTGATCACTCAGCGCCGCTGTGGCCGCCGATTGAGCCACTGAGCTCACATTAAAAGGCTGACGAACACGCTGCAATAACTGGATGAGTTTAGAGTCACCGTAGCCATAACCGACTCTTAAGCCACCCAATCCGTAGATCTTGGAAAAAGTCCGCAGGCAAAAAACCTTTCGCCCAGTCTCAATCTGTAGACGTAGATCCGGCGAGCTTTCAAGATACTCAGCATACGCTTCATCGAAACAAAGAATCACGTGCTCTGGCAATGACTCAGCCAGCTCAATTAAATCAGCTTCCGGATTTGCTATCCCGGTCGGATTGTTCGGACTAGCGACAAACAAGAGGCGCGTACGGTCCGTGACCGCCGCACGCATCGCTTTGAGGTCATGACCAAAATCTAGCATAGGCACCTCAACAGGAGTCGCGCCAAAAAGCTTCGTGACTAGTTTATAAACGATAAAGGCCTGCTCACCCATGACCACTTCTAGCCCAGGACGCAAAAACGCGTGCGCCAACAGTTCGATGATCTCGTTTGAGCCATTACCTACTATGATGGTGTCCTCATCCACACCTCGAACTTCAGCGATCGCCGCCCGCAGTTCACAGCAACCGCCATCCGGATAAAGATGCGCACTCTTCAGTGAAGCCTGCGCAGCCGCCATAGCCTTCGGAGAGGCTCCGAACGGATTTTCATTCGAGGCGAGTTTAGCAATCTGGGTAGGCTCTAGTCCAAACTCCTGAGCCACATACTCAATAGATTTTCCGGGCTCATAGATCGGCTGTTCATGCACACCAGCATTCGCGAGTTCTGCGTATTTCATTGTTATAGAGCTTTGAACTTGCCTCCCTTAAACTCGATTGCAACAAAACAAAGCTTAAGAAACCATGAAGATTTTACTCACTGGCTCCTCCGGACTCCTCGGCCATGCATATGCGCAGGCCGCCGTCCGCCGCGGCCACTCCGTCACTGCGCTTTATAACCAAAACAGGCCGATCGCCGATGGTCTAACCAGGACGATCCAGCTGGACGCATCACAGCCCGAAGAGCTGACCAACATCGCGATTGAACTCTGGCCAGACGTCATTGTTAACTGTGCTGCTATTACAAACGCCGCCTCTGTCGAAGCCGACGCGAAGCACGCCGAAAGAATCAATGTCGCCCTGCCCCGCCTCCTCGCACAACTCTCCACCCACCTCGGCGCGCGCCTACTTCACGTCTCCTCGGATATGGTTTTTAACGGCCAATCCGAGCAACCCTATCGCTCAACCGACATGCCCGCGCCGACTAATCTCTACGGGCAAACTAAACTCATGGCCGAGCGTGAGGTGCTCGAGCACAACCCCGAAGATCCCATCGTACTCCGCATACCTATTCTCATGGGTAACAGTCCAGGCGGCCAGCGAAGCGTCCATGAGAAATTGATCGCTGCAATCCACGCCGGCCAAAAGCCCAAGCTCTTCTGCGATGAAATGCGGCAACCCTGTTCCGCTTCCAATGCGGCCGAAGTCCTCCTAGAACTGACCGAGCGCCGCGACCTCCATGGCCTCTTTCACTGGGCGGGCAGCGAAACCCTTAGCCGCTTCGAAATGGGACAACGCATCTTAAAGCACTTTGGCCTGCCGCTAGACGCAATCGAGTCCGCCTGCCGCGAAGACGACTCTAGACCCGCTAAGCTTACCTTTAACCTCAACCCCATCGTCTCCAAACTCAAAACCAAACCCATCGACTTCGAAGCGCAACTCGAAGAGCTCACCCGTATCGAACCGCTCAATGCATAAAGCGTAGCGTGCTCAGAAAACGGGCACGCATGCCAACCAATTAATGTTAATCGCCCTCCCCAATGCCTTCGGTGACGCCACGACCAACATGGCAATAGACGCTACGCTCTTTGCGAACATGCCCGAGGGCCTAGCCGCCTTTCGCCACTATGGATGGCTCGGGCCAGCCTTCACATTTGGCTACGCACAGCACTACCACAAAGTTGTGTCTGAACTTGCCTCAAGCCATGCGCCTATCGAGCCAGCTCAGACCCATACCACCCTTACCCGCCGTATGACTGGCGGCGGCATCGTCGATCACCGCAACGACTGGACATACGCACTCATTCTCCAAAGGTCGGTACCTGCTACTAAAAACCCCGCAACCGACCTTTACGCGCAAATCCATGGTGCGATCAGCCAGTCGCTCGCTGAGATCGGTATCGATAGTCGCCTCGCCCCCTGCCCCCGCCACTGCGAAGAATCGTCCGTCGCCAGGGATATCCCCACCCACTGCTTCGTCACCCCCGCAGCCAACGATGTGCTCCACCCTAATGGCCAAAAAATAGCTGGGGCCGCGATGAAGCGTTCCCGCCAAGGACTCCTCATCCAAGGTTCAATCGATTGCAGTGGCCTACCCGAAACCTTCAATTTCGTTACCTTTCAAAAACACCTAGTCAAAAACTTAGCCAAAACTTTAGATTTAGAGCCAGGTGAGCTTGAAGACATTCGCCCTCTATTCAAAAGAGATCAGATTGAGCGTGAAAAACAACGCTTCGCCGCAGACGCATGGAACCATCGCAGGTGACCGCGCAACAAACATTAACTATTAAAAAGTTAGACACTTGATGCAGTGAGTCATGCGTCACTATCTCTTTTCACGAGCTGTCTGACGATGCGCCAAACACTTAGCATTTTCCTGTTGAGAACAGATTGGGGCTTGAATGGAACTCGACAAAGCGACCAGTTCACCCAGTATTACAACATGTTTATCGTCAGCAGATCCCTTTGTATAATTGCTCTAATTGCAATTCAAGCCACCTGCACAAACTTCGCGCATTCCTACGAACAAGGTAGCTATTTCGTTTTTGATATCCTCGAATCTGCTGAGGCAGAACCCACCAAAGGTCGTCTAGCGATCCCCGCGGAAGCCCTAGCCAAAGCCGATACGCAGCGCGCGCCGACTGAAGAAACTAAGCGCAGCGAATTTGAGATTGATTTCAAGCTCACAGTTCAGCCCAAAACTATAGACTCAGCCTTCCAATCTGATCCTTCGCACAAAACAGAGTCGTTCACCGGAAACACTAGCTTCCAAGTAAAAGCTTTCGACTTTGAAAGCAGCGATTCAGTGTTTGGCGAATAAGAGCTCAGGACTTTAGGGTCTTCTTAGCATGTTTACGGTTTGGATAAACCGTGCGGCAAATCGTGCAAACCCTGCCATCGCAACCATGCGCAGAGCAATGTTCGCGGCCATAGAAAATAATCTGTAAGTGTAGCTCATTCCAGCTCGACTCCGGGAAAAGCCGTTTCAAATCACGCTCAGTTTGGGTGACGTTTTTGCCACTCGTCAGCCCCCAGCGCTGAGCTAAGCGATGAATGTGTGTATCGACTGGAAAGGCTGCTACGCCAAAGGCTTGAGCCATCACAACCGAAGCCGTTTTGTGACCAACCGCTGGGAGCGCTTCCAGCGCCTTCATATCAGCAGGCACTTTTCCGCCATGCTCATTAAGTAAAATACGCGAAAGTCCCGCTATGCCCTTCGACTTCATGGGCGAGAGTCCGCACGGGCGGATAATTTCTTTAATTTCTTCGACCGAAAGCTTCACCATATCTTGTGGCGTATCCGCGCGAGCGAAGAGCAAGGGTGTGATTTGATTGACCCGCACATCAGTGCACTGAGCCGATAGCAGGACCGCGATGAGTAGCGTGTAAGGATCCTTGTGATCCAATGGGATCGGCGTCTCTGGATAGAGTTCTTGCAAGCGATTTTGAATGTATACGGCGCGTTCTTTTCGAAGCATAAGAGAAAGAGTTAGAGGTTGCGACTTGCCCACCGTGTAAACTTTGCCCAAAAATGCAAATCACTGATGAGCGAAAAATCCATAACACTCTCTGAATCACTCCCCGAGATACTGCGCGGCACGCGCGCCGTCGAAGTGCTCGAACGCTCGCTTGCACAAAATCGACTCGGGCACGGTATACTTCTCCACGGCGAGAGCTTAGAAAGCCTCGAAGCAATTGTTTGTGCGATCGCGGCACATTTACTTGAAACTAAACACAACCCATTCGAGCATGCCGACTGCTTCACTCTACGCCCCAGTGGCAGAGCACGCCTGATCAAGGTAGGCAAAGCCGAAGACAATAATACCATGCGCAAGCTGGTCATCGATATTGCAAAAAGCTCCAATCAAGGTGGACGCAAAGTCGGCATCGTGATCGACGCCGACCGAATGAATGCCGCCTCGGCCAACGCCTTCCTGAAAACCCTCGAAGAACCGCCTGCAGGCACAACTCTCTTTCTCTTGACAACGCGCCCCTACGACCTGCTCGACACCATACGAAGCCGTTGCCTCAACTTTCGTATCCCTTCTCCTATCGAAACCATTCAACATCCAGATTGGGCCTCATGGGTAGTGGCCTACCGCGAATGGCTAGGTCGCCTCCTTCAAGGCCCCAACAAAAAAACCATCCCCCATATTATGATGGGTGCCTATGGGCTAAATGCTCGCTTTCAAACCATCCTCAAGGCTATGACCTCCGAAGCTTGGAAGATGCAAAAAGAAGCACTCCCCGACTACGTGACAGCTGATGAGAAGGACGCGATGGAAGTCGGTCTAAGCAAAGGTTATCGTAAGCAACTCTTCGGCGAGATCGAAAAGGCCACCGCTGGATTTGCTCGTGATGTCGAAGTACTCAATAAGGGCGAACTCCCTGCCAGTGCCCTCCACCGGGCGACTGAAGCGCTAGAACGCTCGGCAGGCCTCATGGAAATCAACTTCAACCAGGCGGCCGCCCTTGAGCTCTTCTTTTTGAGCTCATTGAGAATTTGGACGCTTGCTAGATAACCCACATACCATAATTCCTCTCCATATTATTAGTAGTCCTAAACTACAATACTGTAACAACGAGATGACTAGTCAGATTAAGACTTCATTCATCTACCCATTATTTTTTCAGAATGTGTGGTCGCTATACATTACATACCAATAAAAAGGCACTCGCCGAAGCCATCGCACTCGCGCTGCCCGAAGCCTACGAGCCAAACTATAACATAGCCCCTGGCCGTGAAACCTTGAGTATTGCTACTCGCGACAAAGTACAGCTTGTGGCAATGATGATGCACTGGGGGCTGCGCACGCCACAGAATTTCCATATCAACGCGCGTATCGAGACCGCGGATACCACGCCTCGCTTCCGCGAAAGCTGGTATGCACACCGTTGCCTACTTCCGACCATCGGCTTCTACGAGTGGTATCAAGACGGCATCACCAAGCAACCCTACTTCATCTATCCACCACAAGATACTTTGCACTACTTCGCTGGGCTTTGGTTTCCGTCAACCGCCTACGGATCACCACCCTCTTTTGTCATTTTAACAACCAAAGCCCTTACCTCGATCCACAATATTCACGAACGTATGCCTGTGATCTTAAAACAGGAAAGCAGAGTTTCCTGGCTGAATGGTGAGCTCGGCACAAGAGAGGTTCAATCGCTGGCTAGTCGGGTGCTTCTCGAAAAACATACCGTCTCCCGCCGGGTCAACAGCGTGCAGAATAAAGACAGTCGCTTGATCGAAGCGACCTCCCCCTTAACGGATGATCAAATGATGCTTTTTTGATTAGCGAAGGACGCTTTAATTCCATACAAGACACACGCCCTCAGCATATATGAAACCCTGCAATACCCTCACACCAGTCTACCCGAGAAATTATGCACAAACTGAATGATGACTCAGGTGAGAAAATCTCTATTTCCAAACCATCGTCTCGGAGCCTATCCAAAGCACATAAAAGTTGCCTTCGATCGCTAAGCATCGAAGCCTTAGAAATAATACTCCTTCATGTCCGAAACTACCAAAAACCCACCTACCGAAAAACGCAGAATTAGCAAAGCCGAGATTAACGACCTACCACTTATCGCATGGGAGGGTGAGATCCAGATAGTGGAATCCGTCGAAAAGATGGAAGCCGTTGCCGCAACTCTGGTAAACGAAAGTCACCTCGGCTTTGACACCGAGACCCGACCAAGCTTTAAGAAAGGCGATTATTACCCTCCCGCACTCATCCAGCTAGCCACTAAGCACTGCGTCTACCTGTTCCGTATCAGTGAAACTGAGACCTTTGATCCCCTCCTCCCCATCCTAGAGTCGCCCCACATTTTAAAAACGGGTGTCGCGATTAAAGAAGACGTCAAAGAACTCCGCGCGATGGAAGACTTCACCCCCAACGGCTTCATCGAAATCGCTGACATCACCGTGAGACTCGGCTACGAAAATCGCGGACTCCGCGCGCTGGCAGGACTCCTCCTGCAAGGACGTATCAGTAAAGCAGCTCAAGTCACGAACTGGGCACGCCCAAAACTTGACAACAAACAAGTTCGCTATGCGGCAACCGATGCATGGATCAGTCGCGAAATCTACCGCCAGGCCGTGGCAGAGCGGGATAGCTAACTGCAGACTAAATTGCCCGGCTGATCCGTTACAAAAAAAGGCCGAGGGGGAAGTAAGAAGCTATTTGCTCCCGACTAAATAATTAGCGGAACTGAAACGGAAGCGAGAATTGCTTCAGTTCGATTTTCATTCAACTAGGAACATTGGACGCAAGAGTAGGAACCAGGTACTCAGCAGACTAAAGGCAAGCATCAATGAACCTAATACTGCCATCATAAGCGCAAATTTGCTCTGTGGTATCGCGTTATTCACACCGAAAACAACACCGCAAAACTTGTTACGGAATTCACGCTTACTCTCTTCTGAACTCGCAAGCATGATGATGCCAAAAACAGCTGGCAAAGTACAGATAACAATCTTGATGATAAGAATTGCGAAACCAATATTTAAAAGTGACATAGTAAATTTTTAGTTGGGTATGTGCATGTGCATGTGCTTGTGCAGAATTGATGACATAGCCAATAATAAAATTCACTCAATTGTTAAGTATTTATTTTTTTATATTAATATTTGATCTCGAGAGGTATATTGTCTTTAGCTCTAGAGATGATCTATGGAAAGACCTACACACTGACTATATCGGCACTCGCCTCTCTGCCAATGCTCGCACAAGCAGAGAGCATCCAAACCCTGCCGACGCTCTACGTGGACGCGCAACAGACGGCTAATATCCGACCTGTCACCACCTACGAATCCCCGGTTTCCAACCTCGAGTTCGAGCCACGTATTGATCTGCAGTCGCGCAATATGGCGGAGGCTCAGGGTGATATAACCATCCGAGGCGGCATCTTCGAGAACACTGGTTTTCGTGTCGGTAGCGCTACGCTGATCGATCCACAAACAGGGCACTACTCCGCAGAGCTACCGATCGCACCGGAGATGCTCACGCGCCCGAATATCCTTATAGGTGCCGATAATGCACTCTACGGTTTTAACAGCACGGTTGGCACCATCAGTTACGACTGGAGTCAGATCGCTGATGCCGGCAGTCTCACCGCAGGGGGCGGCGACCACGGTTTAAATTTCCAACGCATCCATCACGGCTTGACTGGGCAACTCGGTGAAAGCGAAGAATGGAACTGGGGCGTCGAAGCTGAAATCTCTCGCTCCGAAAGCGATGGCACCATCCAGTTCGGCGACCACGACTTCGACCGTACCTCAGGCCGTGTGCAGCTCGTGGGTCCGAACTCGCAGACGGATTTCTTCGCAGGTTACCAAGCCAAGTTCTTTGGCTGGCCAAACATGTATACGCCTTACGGTAATGAAACTGAAAATCTAAAAACGCGCTTATTTATCTTAAACCACCAACAATCCTACGGAGAAAATAGCACCTGGGAAATAACCGCATTCCACCGCAGGCATAGTGACGACTACTTCCTAGATGCATTTGGTGGTATCTCGCTGACTCATGAAACTAAAGTCCGCTCTATCGCACTGAGCGGTCGCCATTTGTATAGTAAAGAAATTGCGCTTAATTATACACTTCAGTCGACTGCTGACAGCATTGGTTCAAGCAGTTTAGAAAAAGGTCCATTTACCACCCGGAGCTACACCAAGGTCACTTTGCTACCTGAATACAGCATTGTCTGCGATAAGATCCATAGCTTAATATTTCGATTCGGTGCATCATTCGACGATACAAATCGCGATAGCTCAGTGTTATCTCCTATATTTGATCTAACTTGGCTAACGGAGCAAGCGGACGGCGACGCGAAAAGCATCTACTTCTCCTATGGGCAAACAAGCCAAGTGCCAGGTTACACAGCCATTGGCGGCAGTGAGACAGCGGGTCTCTTTCGCAGCAATCACGATTTGGGCCGAGAAAAAACTCAAAACGTAGAAATAGGAACTAAGGTAATGCGCCAAGACTGGAGCATTGAAGCTGCCGCCTTTTACCGCTGGGATGATAATCTTGTCGACTGGACATTCGCAGGAACGAGCGCACGTGAGGCTAATCCAGTCGATATCGAAACTTTCGGCTTCGAACTCATCGCCTCCAAGCGCTGGGATGACATCGAAACCATCGCTAGTTACACCTTTCTGGATAAAGATGAAGACTATGGAAATGACACTATCGAGGCGAGCTTCTACGCGCTCAACTACGCAAACCACCGCTTCACCTTGGGCGCAATCTGGCGTCCCTGCGAAATCCTCGAAGTCCGGATCGATAACGAATGGCGCGAAAACGAAGACAACGCTCTACGCAACAGCAGTGACTTCGCCCTCTTCACTCACTTCGGCCTGAGCATCTATCCGACACAGGTAGAAGGCTTAGAAATCTTCTTCGCCATCGACAATGCTTGGGACGACGACTTCGAAGATGTCCCCGGCACACCGGGGCGTGGTGATCAATATTCTACAGGCGTGACTATAAGTTGGTAGTCGGAGCGCCACTTGCGACGACCACCGCTACAGGTGCCCAGATAAAAGGATCCCTAAAGTGTAGCCCCCGAGGTCGAATTATTAGCCCCCGTTTTCTTGGCGCTCCAATTCAGCGAGTTCCTGCTGCGCCTTGGCAATCCGCTCTTGAGCTTCTTGAATTCGGCGGGCGCGGGCCTGAGATTCTTCGTAAGATTTCTTTTTGGCAGCGAGTTGCGCCTCAACCCGAGCGGCTTCTTGCTCGGCAGCGCTCACATCCTCGGTAGTCGCCTTGCGGGCAATCTCGTCGCGAATGCGTTTTTCTTCTAGAGTTTTGATATCGGCTTCCAATGACTCCTGAGCCTGCACTTCTTGCTCATATTCGTATTGGCGCTGAGCCTCAGCTGCTTCGAGGGCTTCCTTACGCTTGTCCAGTTCGTTACCGCCTATCCCGCCCAGTGCCCCACCGACGGCAGCACCTGCGAGAATATTTAAATCACTGCCATCACCCATTTGCGCTCCAGCGACCCCTCCGAGAATAGCACCGACCACGATGCCGATGTCGCGTCCGCTATTAGGATTGTTCTGACAACCCGTCGAAAAAATGAGTGTATTAACGAGTAAAAGAGAGAGAGTAAATTTAATCATTATTCTATAGATAAGGGCTCTTGCAGAAATTGCAATGCACAGAATAATGTGTTTTTACCTTCCAATTAAATTTCCGAGCTAATTATGAGTTTACGAAATCCTGAACGCGGCCTCCTCTCAGTCAAAGGCCTCATTTTCACCCTTGGTCTTATCGCTTCCTTCATCTTTGTCGGTGCGATCTATGGCATCCTCATCCGGCCGGGAGCGAACAAAGCCGATCTGGCCAACAGCTTTGGCGTCGATGTGGGCTCGTCCTTTTCCAGCTTCTTTGTTATCCTCAAAGATTATGAGCAGCAGATGTGCCTCTCGCTCTTTCTCTGGGGTGTCATGATCCTTATTTATAAATTCATCCTGCTCAAAAACGAGGCCAAGGCCCTTGGCCGTTTCGCTCCAGAGAGCGAAGGCATTGACGCCAAGCCCGAAGTCGAGCTACTCGGCGAAAGCCGTAGCATCTCGCGCCAGCGGGCCGGTCAGCTTTCGACTGTAATTGACAGCAAGAGCGAACTGCCCGATCTGCGTAATAAAATTCTGCCCTACGTCATGGCACGCGGGCTTGAGCGCTACCATATTACAGGTAGCATACCCGAAGCCACTGAAACTATCATGGGGCGCCTCGAAGTCGCCTCCGAGCAACAAGAGAGTGAGCTCTCAATGCTCCGCTACCTTGTCTGGGCGATCCCCTCCATCGGTTTCATCGGTACCGTCCGTGGTATCGGCGTCGCGCTACAACGCGCCGACCAAGCCCTCCAAGGTGATATTTCTGGAGTGACGAGTGCGCTTGGCGTCGCTTTCAACTCCACCCTAGTCGCCCTCTTTATTAGTATCCTCCTCATGCTACTCATCCACCTCCTTCAAGGCGGCCAAGAAGGTCTTATCCTACGCCTGCAAACCTTTTGTCGCGAGCAGCTCATCGACAAGCTCTTCGACCACAAGGATTCACATAGCGTAGTGAAGGATTCAGATGCGCCAGAAGCTGAAAGTAGCGTTTAAGCTCGCCCAAAGCTTGCCGGCTCTAAGGGCCACTCAATCACTCAACTAGCACCGATGCCCAAACGCCGCGAAGCCCAGAGTTCAGCGCTCTCATTTATGGATTGTATCTGCTGCGGTTTTGGGGCGGTGCTTCTGCTTTTCATTCTAACGGCCAAGGCACAGATTACCGACAGTCAAGAAAAGGCCACGCAATCCGTCAATGCTGCCGAGACCCTCGAAGCCGCCATCCACGAGGCCAAGGCTAAAAAGTTAGCGCTTAAAAAAGAAATTGAAGCCCTCGACCCCCAGCCCGATGTCAAGGCTACCAGCGTGGCCGCACTCGCCGTCGAACAAGAGCGCTTAGCCAAAGAAGTCGAAGATCAGACCAAAGTCCTGACTGCACTTAAAACTAAGGCTGAGCCCACCGAACAACTAGCCGCCCTCGACCGCCCCTCCGCCGACAACAGTTATCTCTCGGGCCTACGACTGCGCGCACCACGCGCCGTCATTTTACTCGAAAGCTCCGGCAGTATGCTGGCCGAAGATGCCAAGACCGCCATTCAAATCATCCAACAAGGCACCGGAGCCAAATCCAAGAAATGGCTACGCAGTAAAGCCGCCGTCCGTGCTGTTCTTGCTGCGATCCCCAAAGGTACTCAGGTCGCCATCTTCGCCATGGCTGAAGAGACCCAAGCACTCTCCGGCAGCCCAAAGAATCCCTACATCGACCCCTACGACAACAAGGCTCTGCTCTCCTTCCTCGACCGTCTCGACCAACTAGAAGCCAGCGGTGGTGCTGACCTATCGAAAGGCATTCAAGCCGTCACCCAAATGCGCCAACGCCCAAGCAGTTTACTCTTGATCGGAGACGGGCTGCCCACCGCGCCTGCGCCCCGTAGCGGCAACCTGACTGAAGCCGACCGCGTTAAGCTCTTCAACCGCGCCATGGCTAGTCGCTCCAACTACCCCTTCAATGCCATCCTCTTCCCCTTTCGCGGGGACCCTTCCGCCGCCGGACTCTTCTGGCAACTAAGTGGTCGCACCAACGGCATCACCCTCATCCCCGACAACGATTGGCCAAGCCTCTAGAAAAATCTCACATGCTGAAATTCGAAGAACTATGAAGTTGGAAACTAAACAACTGAATCAATGATTAAACGCCGCCCCATCGAGGTCTTCAGCCTCTCATTTCTCGACTGCCTCTGCTGTGGCTTCGGGGCGATTTTGCTGCTCTTCATCTTATCCATCGGTTCAGGGCCGCATGGGGTTGAGAGCGAGGTCGACGTGCCAACACTCAGAGCCATGCAAGCGCAGCTTGCCATACTCGAAGCCGATGTGGCCGATCAGACCGCTCTACTCGAAGCCGGCATCAACAGCGAGCAAACCAGCACCGAGCGAGAGCGTATTCTCTCTCTCATTCAAGAATTGGAGTCCAAGCTTGTCTACCTTCAACAGGAATTCGAGAGCCTCGAGGCCTCGCTCAGCACCACCGAGCAAGCCGCCGCCTCGGCCAATCGCCTGCTGCAGAGCTTTAAACATGAAGACCTCCCTCCCATTGGTCTCCCGGCTGAGGCCACCCACGTGGCCTTCGTTGTCGACACCTCAGGCAGCATGCGTAACCAGATGACAGGTCAGCTCCACTATGGCGTGGTCGAACAAATCCGCGAGCTACTTGAGAGCCTTCCCGAAGTGCGCAGCATCCAGTTTCTCGACACCAGCGGCAACTACATACTGAGTAGTCGCCGCGGCTTTTGGCTGCCAGACACCATCGGCCTTCGCCAACAAGCACTTCAACAGATTCTCGCCTATCCCATTGCCAGCGTCAGCGATCCCGAACGCGGCCTCCGCCGTGCCATCCGGGACTTGAAACCAGGCCTCAAGGCAGAGGATTACATGAGTATCTACGTCGTTGGCGACGACTTCCGCGGATCTACCCAGAGCCTACTCATCCAACTCGACCGCATGAATCCACGCAATACTAGCACCGGTAAGCGTCCTGTCTCGATCAGTGCCATCGGCTTCCCCACCCTGATCAACCCTTTCCAGATCGGCGCCACCCAAGGCAACACCCGCTACGCCAACATCATGCGTGAAATCGCTGAAGCCCACGACGGCGTATTGATTTTAAAGCCAAGTATTTAATAAGGCTGTGCCTGATCCTTGATCTCAACTGTTAGCCACCGTCTGAGGTCTTCAAAATCTTAATAAACGCGTCCTGCGGAATGGAGACGCTACCGATATTTTTCATGCGTTTCTTACCCTCTTTTTGTTTCTCAAGAAGTTTGCGCTTACGGGAAATATCGCCGCCGTAACACTTGGCGGTCACATCTTTGCGATAAGCGCTGATTGTTTCGCGGGCAACGATGTTGCTACCGACGCCGGCTTGGATCGCGATCTTGAACATCTGCTTGGGCAAGATCTCTTTTAGGCGTTTGCAGAGCGCGCGTCCGCGGCCTTCGGCTTTGTCTGAGTGAACGATGGAAGAGAAGGCATCGACGGCCTCTTGATTCACACGAATGTCGAGGCGGCAGAGCTTAGCCTTTTCGTAACCGGCCATCTCATAGTCCATCGAGCCGTAGCCGTGGGTGATGCTTTTGAGCCGGTCATTAAAATCGACCAAAATTTCGTTGAGCGGCAAACGGCAGACGAGCATGACGCGTTCGCCATCGATCGTTTCAGTGTGCTCACAGATACCGCGCTTCTCAGAGACCAATGCCAGCACATCACCAATCGAATCCGACGGTATATGAATCGATGCGTTGATCATGGGCTCTTCGATGAACTCGATCTCAGCGGGATCAGGCAGGTGGACAGGGTTGTGCACTTCAATCTGCTCGCCGTCTGTCTTAGTGACATGATAAACTACACTTGGATAAGTGGAAATCACATCGAGATCATATTCGCGGCGAATACGCTCTTGGATGATCTCCATGTGAAGCAGACCTAGGAAACCACAACGAAAGCCGAAGCCAAGAGCGACAGAGTTTTCCGATTGGTAAACGAAGGCAGCGTCGTTGAGACGAAGTTTACCCATGCCCGCCTTGAGTTTGTTGTAGTCGCTCGTATCGATGGGGTAAATACCACTAAAAACCATGGGGCTCACCTCTTTGTAACCGGGTAGCATTTCCTTAGCAGGATTAGCGCTATGGGTGATCGTATCACCAAGCTTAAGGTCGGCTACATCGCGTAGATTCGTCACGACGTAGCCAACATCGCCCGCTTTGAGTGTCTGCTGCTTTGTCATGGCGGGCGAGAACTTACCCACTTCTTTAACTAGCATCTTACGCTCGTCACTCATGGTAATGATGGGGTCGTTCGTCTTAACCTCACCAGAAAAGACACGGACATAACAAATCACGCCCTTATAGGCATCGTAAATGCAATCGAAAATCAACATACGCAGTCCATCGACTTCCGCCCATCGAGGCTTGGGCACACGGGTGACAGCTGCTTCAAGTAGGTCTTCAATCCCGATGCCCGTTTTACCACTAGTCATCACAGCCTCGTCAGCGGGGATCGCTAGCACATCCTCCAACTGCAGCATAATGGCAGGCACGTCAGCACTGGGCAGGTCGACCTTGTTGATCACGGGAATAATTTCCAGTCCCTGCTCCAGCGCAAGATGTGCATTAGCCACGGTCTGCGCTTCGATGCCTTGAGCGGCATCGATCAGCAGCATAGCGCCCTCACATGCAGCCAAACTACGGGAAACTTCGTAAGAAAAGTCTACGTGCCCCGGGGTATCGATCAAGTTGAACGCATAGTCATTCCCGTCCTTAGCCTTGTAGACCATCGACACGGGGTGGCTTTTAATCGTGATCCCTCGCTCGCGCTCTAGGTCCATAGAGTCAAGAAGCTGGGCTTTCATATCACGCATTTCTACGGTGCGCGTCATCTCGAGGATACGGTCAGACAAAGTTGTCTTTCCGTGATCGACGTGGGCGATGATGCAGAAATTGCGAGTATGTTTGAGATCAGTCATGAATGGCAGAAACGCGCTAAAATCACGGGCTACGGAAAAAGTTCAACCCTCTTTCTCGAAAACAAACTTTACCTGTGCGAGTGATTCTGGAAACGTACAGCAAATATGTCAGACTCCTCTCTACTCAATGTACTCGTGGTCGGCTCTGGTGGGCGCGAACATGCCCTTGTCCAAGAATGCCTTCAAAGCCCGCTTACGGGCAAAGTGATCGCCGCTCCAGGTAATGGCGGCATGGCTTCAGAGGCCGAATGCTTTGACGTCTCAGTCGAAGAAATCGAGGGGATGGTTGCTCTTGCCCAAGCGCAGGGCATCGGACTCGTCGTTGTCGGCCCGGAAGTGCCGCTTAGCCTTGGTCTCGTCGACGCGCTGGCCGCCGTCGGTATCCCCGCCTACGGTCCCAACGCCGCTGGAGCAAAGCTCGAATCGAGCAAGGCTTTCTGCAAAGACTTTTTTGCCAAACACAACATCCCGACCGCGGCCTACGGTAATTTTACCGAAATCGCACCCGCCCTCGCCTACCTTGAGGAGCATCCTGCTCCCATCGTCATCAAAGCTAGCGGCCTCGCCGCCGGTAAGGGTGTCATTATGGCCGAAACGCAGAGTGAAGCTATCGCAGCAGTCAAAGATATGCTCGAAGGCGATGCCTTTGGCAGCAGCGGCAAGGAGATCGTAATCGAAGAGACCCTCTACGGCGAAGAGGCCTCCATTCACGTGATCGCCTCGGGCGAAGATTTCGTCTGCCTGCCTCCCAGCCAAGACCACAAAAGAGCGGGCGAAGGCGACACCGGCCTCAACACAGGTGGTATGGGGGCCTACACCCCGACTAGTCGGGTCACACACGCTATGCAGGCCGAGATCGAAGAAAAAGTGATCAAACCCACTCTCGCGGGCCTCAAAGCTGACGGCATCGACTACCGCGGCACACTCTATGCGGGACTCATGCTGACGGATCAGGGCGTCAAAGTGCTCGAATATAACGTTCGTTTCGGTGACCCCGAGACTCAAGTGCTCCTCCCGATGGTGGCTGACGACCTTGTGCCCGTACTCCTAGCTTCCGCTAAGGGCGAATCGCTCCCCGCGAAGCTTCAATTCCACAAAGGTGCGGCCATCGTCGTCGTGCTTGCCGCAGGCGGCTACCCGGGGAGCTACGCCAAAGGGAATCCAATCACTTTCCCGGATGCACTCCCTACGAGCACCGCTGTCGTCCATGCGGGCACGACTCGCGATCCTGACGGCACCATCCGCACTGCTGGAGGCCGCGTACTCGGCGTAAGCGGCCAAGCGCCAACTCTAGAAGCTGCAGCCGACCTTGCCTACAAAGTCTGCGATCAAGTCGATTTTGAAGATAAAATTTTACGCCGCGATATAGGGCATCGGGAATTAAATCGGTGAGCGAAGAAATAGGTCCTCGTCTCTCCACCCAAATATCATGGCGGACGTGCAGGCAAGCGGCCCTCATGCCTTTACAAATAGTCCTAACCCTACAGTCTACCTATAGATCATGGCCTCCGAACGTAATCTAATTCTGACTATTTGTACGGGCAATGTATGCCGTAGCCCAATGGCAGAGAAATTACTGCAACATGCGCTGGCAGGACAGGACGCACCGCTCAACCAGATCGAGATCGTCTCCGCAGGTGTTGCTGCAGGCTATGGAGACCCGGCCTCAGCCAACTCAGTTGCAGCGCTTAAAAAGGTAAAAATCGACCTTGATCGGCACAAAAGCCAACCCGTGACTCAAGACTTGATTGACCGCGCTTTCCTTATTCTAGGAATGACGCAGTCCCACATAGATATCTTGAACCATTACCACACAGGCCTACCCGAGCGTGTGCATCTCTTTCGTGAATTTATGGGCAAAGGTGAACCCCCCGAGATTCCCGACCCTTACGGGCAAAACTACACAGCCTACGCAGCTTGTTTCGATTCGATGGCCGAGGCCATTCCTTCGCTGGTTACGTATTTAAAAAACGAATATACAATATAAATAGCAAGTAGGGCTGAGACCGGAAGCTGAATTGCTAGCGGACTAACAAAGCTCAATTGCTGAATGAAAGTGCGAGCTATTAACTGGCGGAGCTAGATCAAAGCTCACACGCCACAAAGAGAACGAGGCCGTTAAGA
>QXZH01000044.1:0-8215 GCA_009886465.1 Opitutaceae bacterium | reverse complement strand
TTCTTCGATGTTAGCTTCATTGACGGGTGCTTCTAACTTAGGCTCTTCGGCTTCAGCGACTACTGTCTCCGGAGTAGCTTGAACCTTTAGCGCTTCCGCTTCTTTAACAACTTCAGTTTCGGCGGCGACTTCTTCTTTTGCTTCGCCTTCTGGGTTTGCCTCTAGCCCTGATTCTACCTTAGTAGCTTTTGGCTCCTTCGGTTTAGCATCAGGCATCGGTGGGGGCGCAAAGAGACGACCATCTCCGTATTCGGTGACGTAGCCTTCAGTGATCAACCAACGCAGATCAAGCATCAACTGGCGGAGCTTCTTTTGATCTTCTTCGCTAAGTTCGACTTTGGCTTGCGCCTCTGTCGAGGCAGTGGCGTCTTTTGTGATAGTTGGCGTCGCTTCCTCGGCTTCAGGAGCTTTCCCAGTCGCTTCAGCAGCTTCACTTTCAGGAGAATCAGCAGCGGCAGCAGCTATCGCTTCGAACTCGGCGGCTTCCGCCTTTGCTTTCGCAGCAGCTTCGACTTCCGCTTCGGTCATCTTGAGCGCTTCGGGCTTTTGCTTCTCGGTATCGATGCCAACATATTCACTTGGCAATTTCGAGGCAGGTATCTCGGGATGCTTTTCAATAAAATCGATCAGATCACCAATCGATTCGGTAAAAATGGTTTTGCTATCGCGGAATTTACGCTTAACGGCGCAAACGAATGAGGCGCCCTTTGAACCTTTTTTATACACAGCAAACTTATGACGACGCAGGCGGCCACGAATGTTGTTCGCGGAATCTAGCGGGAAGTGCTTTTGACTCTCGACGTAGGCTTCGACGGAGCGGCGAATATCGCCCTTGGGCAGACGCTCGATGTCGCGGCCAGCGAAGCGGATGCTCTCGCCAATACCGAAGACCTTGTCCTTACGATGCTGGAGAAGAAAGTGACGAACTGCTTCAAGCGTTTCTAAAGATTCAGGCTCGCCTTCTTGTTGGTCTTTGACCGTGTAGCGCGCACCCTTCTTCATAGATTCGAGCCAAGCATCGATTTGCTCCTGCTCTTTTGAACTCTCGACGCGTGCCGTGAATTGTTCGAAAGACATACCTGTAATGCGAGCAGCGTAATGAAGCTGGAGAAACTCTTGGTAGCGGTGATAATTTGGGGGTCCTAGCAGTTCACTAGTAATCATACAGCGATTGACCATTTGGAAGTTACCTTTTGGCGGCTCCACTTCAATCTCTTCGATCTCGAAAAACTGCTCGAGATAATTCGCCATGACGTGGTTGATCGCATCCTCTTCTTTTTCAAATGGGAGGTGCCCAGGCACAGAATAGTAAAGCGGTGCAGGCTCCTTATCTTTTACAGGCTTTGGCGAAACGACGACAATGTAGCGATCTGGCTTTTCGAGGAGCAAGTGTGCAATATCAAATAATTGATAGGTGCGTGCGCTAGAACGTAAGCGATTAATCAGCGCATCGAAGGCTTCGTCCTGTGGATAAAGGTCGACTTTGATAGTCGGTTCAAAATAGGCTGGTGCCGCTGAGCGAGCCCGACCACGGGGCGCACCTTGACCGCGGCGATCCGATTGACCATCTCGTCCAGTTGAGCGTCCACCGCTAGGACGCCCACCTGATCGGCGATCGCGTGTCGCACCGCCTCCGCCTCCGCTGCCACCGCTACTACGGCGCCCTTTACCACCCTTGCCACCGCCGAAAGAATCGTAATTCTTCGGTCGACCGGACTTAGCGTTTTCGTCCGCCCAGTTGGGGCCGAAGTCGAGACCAGAGAGCGCGTTGAGATCGAGCGCTTGTTTTGCTGGCTTAGCTGTTTTGGGCGTTTCGGTTTGTTTGTCTGCAGGTTTTTCAGCCATGGCTATCTGGAATAAACGCGACTGATCTTACTTCAGGCACGTGAGTTAGGTTAGTTAGGAAGGTGTTATTAGGTTAAACTATTTGAAGATACAAGCATGAGCACGGCCTTTTTTATAGAAAGTGGGTATTTTTCAGAAATTTATGTTGATCTCCAAAAAAAGCTACCTATCACAACTTCTTTGCTACTTAAGCGTAGTCCACGGTCGAATGGTGGAATTGGCAGACACGCATGTTTAAGGGACATGTGCCGAAAGGCGTGGGGGTTCAAGTCCCCCTTCGACCACGGGGCTTTATCCGAAATTTGTTTTAGTAGATGGAGCCTTAACCGAACGGCGCTTTAAATTTGGGAAACAATCAAAGAATGAGTTGAAAAATTTGAGCTAGCCACGGACCTCTAGTTATCATTTCACACCACTCGCTAAGACTGTCTGGAAGTTCGGCTCCTCACTTTCGCAGGCGACCACGGTCACTTCAATCTTACGGAAACCAGTATTCTTAAGAAACTGATAGAGGGTATTCTCGGAGAATCCGAGCCAGACATCGGCATACAGTTCGCGAGCTTTTTCGAACTGGTGCTCTAAAAGATCAATAATGATCAACTCGCCGCCAGGCTTCAAGATGCGGAAAGCCTCTTGCACTGCAGCCTCTGGATGTTGCGCGTGATGTAGCGCTTGGCTAAGCAGGGCGAGATCAACGCTCTCGTCCTCAAGAGGCACCTTCTCGATGTCACCAAGTTGATACTCTAAATTGCTAAAGCCGTTCTTCTTTGCTAGCTCGCGCCCAAACTCCACCATCTTAGGTGAATTATCGACACATGTGACTTGCTCCGCACGACGCGCAAGCAGTTGCGAAATCAAGCCCTCACCCGCGCCTAGATCGGCAATCCTGATCTTCGGCGTGAGATGGAGCAGGAAGTGACCAATCGCCTCCCAGCTACGCCCAGGGCAATAGTTCTTACCTAGACGCCCAGCGACGGAATTAAAATACTGCTCCGACTGTTGCTTACGCTTTTCCAAAATGCGCTTGAGGTTTGCATGGTCGGAAACAATCTGCTCGGAAGCATCGACCGAGGCACAAGCCGCCTCCATAAGCGCCGAGCCTTGCGGATCGAAGCTACGATTGATCGCATAGAAAGTCTTTTTACCCTCGCGACGGTCATGAACCAGCTCGCCTTGGCGCAGGAGACCAAGGTGGGAAGAAATCCGCGATTGTCCCATGTCGAGCACCTCTTGCAACTCAGCCACCGAAAGCTCCTCGCGCGTCAAAAGCGAAAGAATCCTTACCCGCGTCGAGTCAGCCAATAATTTAAGAGTTTCCCAAGAATCTGCCATCCATAGAGTTTCAAAGAATAAGGGTGCGGCTGGCAAGCAATCTCCGCAGGGCACTTTGCTGATGAAGGGGCGCACCTACATTGAATCAATCCTCCCAATGCTTTCACTGCTTTAAATGGCAAAATACCTCATGCTTTCCAATGTATTCAATGCTGCCATTTGATTGTCATTCACTCCGAGCCGGCAAGATTTTCAATTTGCACATTCAATCCACTAGCACTTTATTGAATTGATGAATCAGAATGGGCAAATTGATAAAGCTGTTCCAGCCGAAGCGAAAAAACTGGACGCGCAAGGAACCGGATCACTTCAGCACGGATTAAGGCAATCGTGATTAAAACCTGCATCATCGGATCTGGTTTAACAGCTCTCGCCCGTGCCTGGCAGCTTAAGCAAAGCGGGCAGGACTGCGACATACTAGAAATATCCGATCAATTTGGCGGCTCGATCCAGAGCCACCGCGTGGGTGATTACCTCGCAGAGGAAGGACCTAACTCAATTCAGGTCAACAGTCCTGAAGTCGAAAATTTTTTAAAGAGTATTCCAGGTTTCGGAGATCGAGTTGTGGTGGCTTCGGACGACTCGAAAAAACGCTTCATTCTAAGAAACGGAAAGCCCCACGCCGTACCGACGGGATTGCTCTCCGCAATCACTACTCCGCTCTGGTCTATTAGTGGGAAAATACGTGCGCTCAAAGAGCCATTCATCGCTCCAATTTGCCCCGAAAAAGAAGAAAGTGTCGCCGACTTCGCGCGGCGTCGCTTTGGACGCGAAATTTACCGCTACGCGATCAATCCATTAATCGGTGGCATCTACGCAGGGGAACCGGAACGACTTTCGCTACGCTACGCATTCCCAAAGCTATATGCTCTAGAACAAAAATATGGCGGTGTTTTGCGTGGCTCGATCGCAAATATGCGCGCAAAGCGAAAGAGTAATGTACCCAAGGTAAAAAAGCAGATTATCTCTTTCAAAAATGGCTTAGCAGAACTACCCCAATTGCTCGTAGCTGCTCTAGGAGAGGCAGTGCACGCTAATGTATCCATAAGCTCAATACAGAAAATTGGGGCTGGCTGGCGAGTCGATTGGAACGGAAAAGCCCATCTTTACGACGAAATTCTGCTAACAACGCCAGCACATGCTCTTGATAAATTGCCGCTCGATGAATCGCTTCAAAAAGCGCTACACCCGCTTCTAGCGATCGACTATTCGCCCGTATCCGTATTGACTGTCGCCTTTAAACGCAGCGATGTCGCACACCCGCTCGATGGGTTCGGCGTGCTTGTGCCCGAATATGAAGGGCGGAAAATTCTCGGTGTACTCTTCCCTGCCAGTCTTTTTGCTAGTCGCGCACCCGCAGGCGAAGTGCTACTGACTATCTTCGTTGGCGGCGAACGCCAAGCTGAACTCGCCGTTCCTGATAAAGATACTCTGCTAGCAAGCGTCCTACCTGAATTAAACGAATTATTCGGCACGACCAGTGAGCCTACATTTAGTCACCACAGGCATTGGCCGCGAGCGATCCCGCAATATAATCTTGGTTACGGCAAAATGCTCGCGCAAATGGACGCGATTGAGAAGAAATTTGCTGGGCTTAAACTTGCAGGTAATTACCGCGATGGCATTTCGCTAAGTTATTGCATCGAAGCGGCAGTTTCCAAGGAGGGGCACGTCACTGCGTGAACTCTCTTAGAACATTTCAATGCACACTAAGAATAAAAAAGCCTCGGAGCTGTTAGGCTACGAGGCTTGGTGAAAGTTAATTTTTTCTTTACGCGTCTGCTGGGCAGCAAGACATTTTAGGCATGGGGATTGTAGACGTCGCAGCCGAGGTAGCTGCTTCGCTTACGCCGCAAGATTTTTTGTCGTCGCCATCCTTATCTGCCGAACTGGCCTTGTCGCCGCCACAAGTGCCACAGCAAGATTTTTCTTTTGTGTCACAGGACGTCTTATCATCGGAGCTTGCTTTTTTTTCAGAGCAACATGAACCAGAGTCAGAGCAACAACTCTTTGGTGCTTCGTCATGAGAGTGCGCTTTTTCACCAGTGCCGCAGCCGCCACAATGTGCATTAGCCGTTACAGTCGCGGCGAAGATAGAAATCGTAATTAGTAGTGTTTTCATCATAATATGTGTGGGAGGAGTTGGGTTTTTAGATAATCTTAGAATCAAGTATGTATGTGACCAACAATACTTTTAGCTATTTTGCAAGTTCTATTCTCTCAAAACTCAAACTAAGTCCAGTAAAGGGATCCACCTCGATTAGACAACCAGAAATACGCACATCGTCCTCCGCTACGGGGAAACGGCGCTTCATGCCGTCGAGGAAGGTAGCCACAACTTGCCCGACATCGCGTCCTAGGACGGAGGCATAGGGACCACACATGCCCGCATCGCTCAAATAAGCAGTTCCTTTGGGTAAGATTCGGCCATCAGCCGTCGGCACGTGCGTATGAGTGCCGACCACTGAGGCGGCGCGACCGTCTAGGTGCCAGCCTAAGGCAACCTTCTCGGAAGTGGCCTCCATATGAACTTCGACGAAGACAGCATCGCACTGCGATTCCAGCTCAGCCAGCTTAGCGTCCGCACTAAGAAAGGGACAGCTGGATTTAAGCGCCAGATAGTTGCGCCCGAGGACAGTAAAGATGCCTAGCCGAAAGCCGTCTTTTTCCACAATCAAGTGGCTGCACCCAGGATTTTGTTCGGGCAAATTAGCTGGGCGGCAGACCTGTTTCAGCCCATCGATTTCATTTTCAAAATTTTTCTGATCCCAGACGTGATCACCCAGCGTGATAGCGTCGACACCGGCTACGATCAACTCGTCCGCGATCTTTTTAGTAATACCTGCTCCACCAGCAGAGTTTTCACCATTAGCGATCACAATGTCCGCTCCTAACTGCTGGCGCAGCGAAGCAAGGCGCTCGACTACAAAATTGCGGCCAGGACGCCCAACAATGTCTCCTAGGAACAAAATTTTTGGCATATTTGAAAGATATGAAGATAGGTCAGAATCGTGCAAGCCAACTTATCAAAGATAAGTTCTGGGTTGAAAACTTCATCTTATGCGGGCGTATCTGGATGTGACTCTTGATACAGCCATAGTGGGGGCAACACAAGGGCAGGACTCCAATCTCTTATAGCGCACTGCGACAAAGCGTGCTTCCATGCTTGATTTAGGGGCGTTTTACTGTCTTCTTCCTAGCCTTTTCGTTTGGGCGCAGTGCCTAAGCCGACCAGAATCAATCAAAACATTACACACACGATGAAAACCGATAAAGCAATCGACTTTCCTGAACAGGACGAAATTGGCCCCGAAATGAAGGGTGCTGATGTCTTGGTCGCCTCTCTTGAGCGCGAGGGTGTGGATGTGGTTTATGCATACCCTGGCGGCGCTTCAATGGAGCTACATCAAGCCCTGACTAAGAGCGAAAAAATCCGAACTATTCTCCCTCGCTTCGAGCAGGGTGGCGGCTTCATGGCGCATGGGCATGCACGTGTCACTGGTAAAGCCAGCGTCTGCATGGCAACATCTGGTCCCGGCGCGACAAATCTCGTCACCTGTATCGCAGATGCTTATATGGACAGCATTCCACTGATCGCGATCACTGGCCAAGTTTACCAGCAGTTTATCGGCAAAACTGCTTTCCAGGAGACCGACTTCTTTGGCATGACACTACCAATCGTGAAACACAGCTTCCTCGTTCTCGACAAGGAAGACCTCCCTCGCGTGGTCAAGGAAGCGTTCCATATTGCACAAACTGGTCGTCCAGGCCCTGTTGTGATCGATATTCCGAAGGATGTGCAGCAAGCCATGTTCGAGCCAACTTTTCCCGCTAAGATCGACATCCCAGGCTACAAGATTGAATCAACCAAGCCCAAAGCAACTGACAAAGAACTCCTCGAGGTGCTCGACTTGATCAGTGGCGCTGAGCGCCCCGTGCTCTACATCGGTGGTGGCATTATCTCTGCAGAGGCACACCTTGAGTTGCGCGAGTTTGCCGAAGTCACTGGACTACCCGTTGCCTCCACTCTTATGGGGCTCGGCGCCTTCGATGCAGAGCACCCGCAGTCGCTCTACTGGTTCGGCATGCATGGCACGGTTGCTGGTAACTGGGCCGTCTGCGATAGCGACATCCTCGTTTGTGCAGGCGCTCGTTTCGACGACCGTATCACAGGCCTCGTATCCAAATTTGCGCCTGATGCAGAGATCGTCCACATCGACATCGATGTATCTGAGCATAACAAAAACAAGCGTGTGAAGCACCCGATCCATTCGGACGTAAAGTATGCCCTCAAGCGCATGACTGAGCTTGTCAAGGCAGGCAAGTTCACCAAGCCTGACATCAGTAAATGGAATGCTACGATCGAAGGGTGGAAAAAGGAATACCCATTTACTTACGATAAGACGGGCCACATCACTCAGCAGGAAGCGATCGAAACTCTCTATGAAGTAACCAAGGGCGATGCCATCATCACTACGGGCGTGGGGCAGCACCAAATGTGGGCTGCTCAGTTCTTCAAGTTCCGCGAGCCTCGCACTTACATCAGTTCCCTCGGTCTCGGCACCATGGGCTTTGGCCTACCGGCTGCGATCGGCGCAAAAGTTGCCTTTCCCGAAAAGCTCGTGGTCAACATCGACGGCGACGGTTGCTTCATGATGAATATTCAAGAACTGGCCACTGCGAAGATCGAAAAGATCAATGCAAAGACCATTATCATGAACAACCAGCACCTAGGTATGGTTGTGCAGTGGGAAGATTTGCTCTACGAAAGCGTGCGCGGCCAAACTGTTCTATGCGATAAGGACAACATCGGTGGCCCCGACAATGTTGATGCCATCTATCCAGACTTCGTAAAAATCTCCGAGGGTTTCGGCGTAGCTGGTAAGCGTGTGGTCAAACGCGAGGATCTACGTGGCGCGATCGAAGAAATGATCGCTCACGATGGCCCTTATGTTCTCGAGGTAGTTGTGCCCTACACCGAGCACGTTCTACCGATGATTAAGCAAGGCCTTTCCGCGAAAGAAATCTTAATTAAGTC
>QXZH01000043.1 GCA_009886465.1 Opitutaceae bacterium | reverse complement strand
GATTTAGGAGTAGGTCACGTAATTTAATTTGCATTTGATGCGAATGAACACGTAGCGCAGAACACTCAAATTAATTCACATCTATTGCGTTATTCAAGTTATTTTTTCACATTCTGGATAGGACAGAGCAGTTATTCAGCAAGGCATTTATAACTCGCTCGTGCCACCTTGGCCCAAATTGTTCGAGCTTACCTGAAAAGGTTCACTCGAAAAGCTAGTCTGACTTCATCATAAAGCCCTTGAAAGTAGATGCTTAGGGTTTTTTTGGTAATATGAATTTAGCTGCATTTCAGACTTAGCCAATTTCATTGTCCACTAATGATATTAATAGGGAGTGGGCGTGGGGTTCGCCTGTTACCGCTGGCTGATATATATACATTAGCTGCCGCCGAAAAAACTTCCCCTAAGGGTCGTAAACTTATAGAATTAGTATGCCCATCAAAACGTAGCCTCTATTCCTCTGAATAGAAGAACATCGGGCTTTGGGTCTCCCATTCCCATTAAACTTCGATCATAAATAATGAAGCTACGGCAAGCCCTCTTTATCCTTACGCTTCCCTTTCTGATCCAGCTTCCGACAGCGGAGGCTAGTTCCCGGCAAGACGAAGCGGCCGATGGCAGCGGATTCGAACGTCAAATAGAGCGCTTTGCTCCGGAACTGATCGATTCGATGGAGCAGTTGTATCACGATAAAATTGGATTATTTATCCATTGGGGCCCGTATGCTCAGATTGGAGGGGCATGGAAGGGAATCCAGAACGCTGAATGGATCATGCGACATGCGAAAATTCCAGTGGTCGACTATGAGGCAACTGCGGCGAAGCCATTCAACCCGGTTGAATTTAATGCGAAGGAATGGGTCGGCTTGTGTAAAGATGCGGGCATGGGTTTCATGGTCATCACCTCGAAGCACCATGACGGGTTTGCGATGTTTGATTCTAAGCATCCTTACAATATTACGGATTTTGGAGACTTTGCTCGTGATCCCTTGGCAGAATTGCACCGTGAGTGTGAGCAGACAGGTATTCGTTTTGGCGTGTATTATTCTCAATCGCAGGACTGGCATGAGCCAGGTGGCGATGGCAACGGCTGGCAGGGTTGGCCTCCATTGGATCAGGCGCGTTTTGAGCGATATTATCGTGATAAAGCTTTGTTGCAGGTCGAGGAACTGGTGACCCGTTTTGATCCACTCTACATGATCTGGTTCGACACACCGGGTCGATTTATGTCCCCGGAAATCATCGAAGCAACCATGGGTCTGGTTCACACCCACCAACCGCACGTCCTGATGAATTCGCGGATTGGTGGGGGCTATGGTCATTTTGAATCGGCAATCGATGAGGGTCTAATGCCCTGCGTGAATACAAGCAGCTGGAAAAACGGCATGAAAGTGCCGTGGCAGACGCATGCTACAGTCGCGGGGTCCTGGGGCTATGCCTTGCATAACCAACACCTTCACGAGAACCCCAACCGTTCAGCGGATCATTTCATTTACAAATTAGCGGATATCGTGAGCAAAGGCGGTGTTCTTTTGCTCAATGCAGCGCCGAACGAACTTGGGGAAATTCCAATTGGCCAGGCAAATGTACTGCGGCGACTCGGCCAATGGCTGAAAGTCAACGGTGATGCCATCTACGATGCTGATCCCAGTCCGGTGCGAAATCCTGACCTGCCGATTACGCACAAGCCAGGAAGGCTTTTCTTTCACGTGAAGGAACAGGTCAATGGGGAGCTTGAAATCACGGGTATGACAGCAACTATCAAATGTTGCTATTTACTGAGTGATCCTAAAAAGACCGCGCTCAATTTTTCGCAAAGTGGAGACCGAATCATCTTAAAACTGCCGATAGATGCTTTTGTGGGGGCTCAGGGCCTTGCCGTCATCGCAGCCGATTACGAAGGTGAGATTAAAGTTTCTGACTCGACGCTACTTGCTGATCAGGAAGGTTTAATACAGCTGCCTGTTTCCAAGAGCACCTACAGTAATATGAGCATCAGTTATGATCAAAATTTTGGCTGCACTCATAAGATTGCGATGCCTTGGGATCGGGGCGGCAAAAGCATTAGCTGGAAACTGCGCATCACCAAGCCGGGAAGTTATCGAGTTATTAGTGATCAGGCTTTTGCACCAGGACTCGAAGGTGCGCGCTATCAAATCCTGATTAATGGTCAAAAATTTGAGTCGCTTCCAATCACTTCAAAAAATGGTCGAGACTTCATTGAGGTGGAAGTCGGGAGCGTCAATTTTGATGCACCGGGTGACTATGAACTTCGCATGGTCATGCTTGACGGGGCTCGCCTTATAGAAGGAGCCAAGCGCGACAAGAGTGGGCAACACAGTGAATTCAGCCTTCGCATGATTAAACTGAGACCCGCTGGTTAGCTTAGAAAAACTCTCTAAACTTTACGCCTGATGAGCGAGTGCTAGATTATAACATTACAGCTGTAGCCCCTCTTCTTATATGCGTCCTTTTCGTTCTTCTCTCACGATCTATGCCGCTTGCTTTTTTGTTTACTCCTCGGGCGGTGAAGGAGGCTTCTTGCCCTTGTGAGCTTTTCCGGGTGTGGGTAAAAAACCTTGTTCTACAAGGACTTTTTGGCGCTCTTCTGGGCCCATGGTGCGGAGTCTTTGATACCACTCATGGCGTTCTTCGACTGGCAGGTTCAGCCAGCGCTGGCGCATAGCTTCGCGGTCACCTCGCGGAATGGATTCAAAGCGCTCGCGCATGGCTTTCACGCGCTCGGGTCTCATTTGGTTGAGCTCGCCGACCCGCTTGCGCAGTTTTTCTTTTTCCTCGGATGTCATCTGCTCGATCCGTTCAATTGTCTGACGCAGGTTGGTGAGGTCGGCTGGCTTCATTTTCAAGAGCTGCTGGAGCATGCGAGTCTCACCTTGCGAGCCCTCGGGCAGGCCCTTTGAATCTTTAGGCGGATTGGCCCAGAGAGGTAGCGCGCAAAGTAGAGCAAGGACGATTACGATGAGTGGCGTTTTCATATAATTAGATTTCTAGGTAGAGGGCATCGAGAATACTGAGTAGATCGGCGCTACCGAATCCCGAGGCGTCGATGTTCGCGAGGCTGGCTAGGCTCTCTTCGAGGAGAAAAATCTCTTGCACTTCGGCAGTGCTGAGTGCCGCGCTCTCGGCGGATGCAGCTGTCGCGACGGAGTCAGTGTGGACTGGCCATAGGCTGATACTGATCGTCACTGCGATGGCGGCGGCGAGGGGCAGGGCAAGTTTGATTAGCGTGCCGAGTGGACGTTTCGCCTTGCGTGTAGAGTCCTCAGCTTTCGCGGTTTCTGAGGCGGCTAGCACGCGGGCAGTGAAGTCTTCGTTAGGCTTGACTGGACGGCTCGCGAGTAGGGCGTCGATCTGTTGATCGAGCGGATCGCTGTTGTGATTGGTTTTCATGCTTTTAAAGGATGGACGTGATTATTTTTTCAATATTATGCGGTTTCAGCTACTCACGCTAAGTCTTTCAGCTCTTGTCGTAGGTGCTTGCGGGCTCTGTGGATCCAGGTCTTGATGGCGCTTACGCTAGCATCGAGCGCTTGGGCGATCTCGTCGTAGCTGAGACCTTGCTGCTGAAGCATAAGGATGGCGTTGCGTTGATTTTCGGGTAGGGCGGCTAAAGCGCAATGGAAGGCTTCTTCAATTTCCCTGATCTGATCGCTGTTTTCTGCTTGGCTCTGCATGAAATACTCACTGGGGTCGACGTATTCGAGAGGACGGCGGGCTTTTTTACGGTAACCGTCAATCAGTCGGCGGCGAGCGAGGGTGAAGACGAATGCCCTGAAGGTGCCTTGCGGTTGATAGCGCGCAGCTACTCGATTGAGCTCGATGAAAGTCTCTTGTGCAAGGTCTTCGGCATCGGCACGGTTACCTGTAGATCGGAAGAAGAAGTTAATGAGGTGAATTTGCCAGCGATCTACGATTTGTGCGAATGCGTCGCGGTCACCCTCAACCAGCGCGCGGAGACAGGCGCTATCGATGTCTTCAATGTTGTGAGTGCTTGTTGTCTGGTTGCTGTGCATATTCCGTGGCCTAGGCCCATGCTGTTCAGCCCATCCAGTCGATATACTATTTGCAAGAGTGGCTACCATGTATAGAGAATAAATCGTAGCTGATTTGAGAAAGTTTCAGCTAATTTTGTCGTTAATTTTAAACCAAAAATCGCTATATATTTATCAATCAGTCGGATGCGATTAGTCGGCCAGATTAGCCCGGAATTTTTCTTTCTAAGTTTACACCTACGGTTTGCCGGCGGCACGAGACTTGCTCGCAGTTCATTGTGAATAAAATGTGCATAATTACTACATATAGTGATGATTTGTAAAAAAAATACGATATATTGTGTGCCTTTTATTGACAGGTGAAATTTGAGCATGCATCTTTCAAACAACAAATTAAAGTTGTTTTTAGTTTAAACGCATTATCTTCCTACCCTTCAACATCTTCAGTTGCGACACCAGTGGTCTCCTTTTCCCCAGATTCTGGCAATTATCAATACTTTATAAATCCAACCCTAAAACCTACGCACAAAACCTATGGAAAAAAACTACAAAATTGGTGATAAAACCTTCGTTCTCGACCAAACTAAAGCTGAGGAAGCTTTTAATTCTAAGAAGATTATCAACGGCAAGGACACCATGTTCTTCAACATCCTGCCGCTCAAATACCAGTGGGCATACGATCTTTACAAAACGATGAAGAACAACCACTGGGAACCAGAGGACATCCCTATGCAGAAAGATGTGGAACTTTGGCGCAGTGCCGACCTTTCCGATGCAGAGCGCTGGATCATCAAAATGGCGATTGGCTATTTCTCGGCTGCCGAGGGCATCGTCGGCGACAACATACAACATGTCACTCGTGAGCTTGTGACAGCCCCGGAACTCAAGCTATTGCTGGGCCGCCACGCGCACGAGGAGAACATTCACGCGGACTCCCTCGTCTATATGATTAGCTCGCTCGGTATTAACCCACATGAGTGTGAGGCTATGTTTGAGGACATTCCCACCATAAAGAAGAAGACCAATTTCGTGGTCGAAAATTCCCGCGGTCTCCGTCGTGATATGGATCTGACTACCACTAAGGATAAGCAGGCTTTCACCAAAAACCTCTTCCTTTTTGGTCAGTGTATGGAAGGCACACAATTCTACGGTCTATTCGGCATGGTGCTTTCGCTTTATCGCCAGAACAAATTCCCCGGCATCGGTCAGATGTTCCGCTATACCCTGCGTGACGAATCGAACCACATCGAAGTCTTCCGGAACCTTACTATGGATCTAATCGAAGAGAACCCGGATGTCTGGACGCTTGAGTTCAAGGAGGAGTTGCGGGACCTTATGCGTGAGGCAGTCGATCTAGAGAAAGAGTTCATCCGAGACTGCCTGCCCGTCAACTCCGTTGGTCTCAGTGCTGACGAGTTCTGCCAGTATATCGACTATATTGCAGACCGTCGCCTCGAAGGTGTTGGCCTCAAGACGCTCAGCCCTGGCACGGAAAATCCATTCCCATGGCTGGCGGAGATGATGGACATCAAGAAGGAGCAAAATTTCTTCGAAGGTCGCGTCACCGAATACCAAAAGGCATCTGCCCTTGCTTCGGTCGACGACGACGAGCTGTAAATTTGATTAAAGTCAATTTTCACGGAGTGCGCCTAGATCTCCTCGCTGCGCTCCGTTTTCGAATTTTGTTCCGACCTGACAAACACCCCAAAACAACATTTCCATGATACATAAGATCTCATTCGAAGAAGACCTCGAACTCAAACGCTTCGCCAGCACACCTAAAGAAAAAAAGCCACGCTTCGAATGGGGCTCTGCACTAGGGCAAGACCGACTCAGTCGCCCGGAAATCACCATTGAATCCGAAGGCGCCGAGCGCGATTTTGACCTTGCTGAAATTGCCGATACCATTGGTAACGCCCTCACTGACCTACTCCTATCTCGTCAGGAGGAAGAGATTTTCACTGAAGTAAACCGCAAGTTCGTCGCCAGTGTTGCCGAGAGCGTCGGAGCCGTGCTCGCTAAACAAATAGAGCAAGGTCGTGCTCTCAAGCTATCTACGCACGACATCCACCTTCTTATCGAAAAGGCGCTCATTGAAAACGACGCGCACGATGTCGCTCGCAGCCTTATGTTTGGCCGCAAAAAATCTGCACCAACTGCCGAGCGTGAACCAGTCGCCATCCGCCTCATCCGTCGTAATGGCCAAGTCGTACCTTGGGCAGAATCTAAGATCGAGATCGCTGTGCGGAAATCCTTTCTCTCGCTCCACCTTAACTCCGAGCCAGCTATTGAGATCGCTCGCGCTGTCACTGAACGCCTCAACGTAGGCGGACAAGCTTTCATCAACATCGAAGATGTGCAAGACGCCGTCCAAGAAGAGATGATGCGCCAAGGTCAATTTAAAGTCGCTGAAGCTTACATCCTGTATCGCGCTCATCGCTCCCGCGTTCGTGAAGAAGAGGGCATCGCTCCCGTCGACGAAGCGGAACAAGAGTCCATGATTGTCGTTACCGAAGCG
The DNA here is from genome assembly GCA_009886465.1 of Opitutaceae bacterium. Taxonomy (GTDB): domain Bacteria; phylum Verrucomicrobiota; class Verrucomicrobiia; order Opitutales; family Coraliomargaritaceae; genus Thalassobacterium. The sequence goes on along the minus strand of QXZH01000043.1, from coordinate 2,967 downwards.
AACGGTGACACCAACTTTTGGGATGGCGTAGACCTCAAGCGCCGCATCGATTTTGCCACCATTGGCCTCGATCTCAACATCGACGCAGACACCATTGAAAAAGAACTTCGCCGCTCCCTCTACCCAGAGATGAAGCGCGCCGACCTTCAGAAAACCATCATTCTCAATGCCAAGAGTATGATCGAGAAAGATGCCGACTTCGCCCGTTTCGCTGGCCGCATCCTCCTGACCTACATTTACGAAGAAGTACTTGATTGGGACATCGTCCGCGATGGCGTCGATAGCCTGAAGGAAGCTCACCGCCGCGGCTTCAAGCCTTACATGAAGCGCGCCATTGAGATCGACCGCGTCAATCCCAAGCTGTTCGACTACGATATTGATCAGATCGCTTCGTCTCTAGATCCTTCCGCCGACCTCGACTTCGACTATCTCGGCGTGCAAACCATGTATGATCGCTACCTCATCGTCGACAAGACCGCGAAGAAGCATGTCCGCCTCGAAGTGCCTCAGTATTTCTGGATCCGTGTTTCCATGGGTCTCTTTCACCATGAAAAAGAAGATCGCGAAGGTTACGCCTTGCGTCTCTATAATCTTTACAAGAGCCGTCGTTTCTGCTCCTCCACACCAACGCTCTTCAACTCGGGCACATTGCACTCGCAACTCTCGTCCTGCTACCTCTACAAGGTCGACGACAGCATCGAGTCCATCATGCACCGCGGTATTGCTGATAACGCATTTCTCTCCAAATGGGCAGGTGGTCTAGGTGGCTCTTGGACAGCCGTCCGCGGCACAGGCGGCTTTATCAAAGGGACTAATGGCGAGTCGCAGGGCGTTATTCCATTCCTTAAGTTGCACAACGACCAACTCGTCGCCGTTAACCAAGGCGGCAAGCGGCGCGGCTCCGGTTGCGCTTACCTCGAGACGTGGCATAACGACATCGACGATTTCCTAGAGCTTCGTAAAAATACCGGAGACGACCGCCGCCGGACTCATGACATGAATACGGCCAACTGGATTCCCGACCTCTTCATGAAACGGATGGAAGCTCGTCAGGAATGGACACTCTTTCGCTCGAACGAGTGCCCCGATCTCCACGATCTCTACGGTAAAGCCTTTGAAGACCGCTACTGCGAATATGAAGCCATGGCCGAGCGCGGTGAAATTTTTGGGCAGAAACGCCCCGCACTTGACCTTTGGAAGACCATGCTTCGCATGATCTTCGAGACGGGTCACCCATGGATTACCTTCAAAGATCCCTGCAATGTGCGTAGCCCACAAGACCATTGCGGCGTCATCCATAGCTCAAACCTCTGCACTGAAATTACACTCAACACGAGCGAAGAAGAGACCGCCGTCTGTAATCTCGGTTCCGTCGTGCTCGACTCCCACCTTGATAAGGATGGAAATCTCGACCACGAAAAACTTAGGGATACCATTCAGATTGCCGTCCGAGCTCTCGATAATGTGATTGATATCAATTTCTACCCAACTGAAGCGGCCAAGACAGCAAATAGTCGTCATCGGCCTATCGGGCTTGGCATTATGGGTCTGCAAAATGCCCTCTACAAAAAAGACATCGCCTTCGCCTCTCCGGCCGCCGTTGAATTTAATGACGAGTTCATGGAAGCCATCGCCTACTACGCCTACGAAGCCTCCGCTGACCTGGCAGGGGAGCAGGGCACCTACAGCAGTTACGAAGGCTCCAAGTGGGATCGCGGTCTTATGCCGCAAGACACCCTCGACATCTTGGCCGACGAACGTGGTGAAGAAGTCGAAGTGCCCCGCGCCGGTAAGATGGACTGGAAGCCACTGCGCGAAAAGATTGCTAAAAATGGCATGCGTAATTCCAACGTGCTCGCCATCGCGCCGACCGCCACCATCTCGAATATCATGGGCACCACGCCTTGCATCGAGCCTACCTACAAGAATCTTTTCGTGAAGAGCAACTTGTCGGGTGACTTCATTGTGCTTAACGGCGAACTCGTTCGTGACCTGAAGAAGCGTGGTCTCTGGACTGAAGACATGCTCGACCAAGTTAAATACTTCGACGGTGAGTTAGATTCCATCGAAGGAGTCCCTCAGGACCTTCGCGACAAATATACCACCGCGTTTGGTATCGATTATAAATACTTCATCGACGCCGCTGCACGTCGCCAGAAGTGGATTGACCAATCACAATCAGTCAACCTCTTCCTCCCTGAAGCCGACATTAAAACCTTATCCCACATGTATCGGGACGCTTGGCGAAAGGGTCTCAAGACAACCTATTACTTACGTACTCTAGGTGCCTCCAATATCGAGAAGGCCACCACCAGCGTAAAGAAAGAGGTGAGGGGACTCGCCGGCCAAGTCGAAGGCGCAGACCAAGCGAAAAAAGAGTTTAGCGCGGACGAGAAAAAAGCCTGTTCGATTGAAGCCATGATGAATGGCGAAGATTGCGAGGCATGTCAGTAGCGAGTTGCAGATTTGAGTTAGTGGATATCTAAAGCTAAGGACCCGCTGTTCTACCAAGGGGCAGCTTGTCTTGTGGTAGGAGCTCCGCTTTTCTTTGACCAGTGTGTTTAAAACCAATGGCAGATCTCAGTTTGTTTTCAGTCACTTGAACTAAGCTGGTAAGCCCTATTTGCTTAGCAAAAGTGCAGCAACGGTTTCGCGTGGAGGAATGTGGTCCGCACTGATGCATCCGATCTTGGACTTTTGAGAATAGATTAGCTAACCGATCTTCTAGTCGAACTGAGCAAAAGCTCATAATAACGAGAATCTTAATGCATGCTCGTGGATTGCTTTTTCATGCCCTCAAAGCCACAAACTTGGCGGAAACTTGCTTATATTGGATCTTAAAAGAGATATTAATTAAACCTAGTTAAAAATAGCTCTAAAATCGAAAATTAATCTTTCTCCTTATGCCTGGCACGACTTCACGGATGGAATTTTGTTATTTATTATTTAAATAATTGTATAGCAACA
>QXZH01000042.1 GCA_009886465.1 Opitutaceae bacterium | reverse complement strand
TCGTGAGTCAACTTACCTGGGTCTTCTTCTAGGTGGATACGGTTTAGAGTAACCCATCGGTGATCGCCTTCGACGTTACGAGAAGGGCCCGGTAGCTCAATCTCGACTTTACCTCCGATACAGAGCGGCTCTTCGTTTTGGGTGAGCTGGTAGTTCTTGGGTGAATCAGGGTAGAAATAGTTTTTACGATCCCACTTACAGACCTCGGCGATCTCACAACCGAGCATTAGCCCAAGCTTAGCGCATTTCTCGATCGCGGCGTAGTTGAGAACAGGCAAAGTGCCAGGTAAACCTAGCACAACAGCGTCAGTCAAGGTGTTAGGTTTGGCACCGTATTGGTAAGGGGCTGCGGTAAACATCTTCGTGCGAGTTTTAATTTGCACGTGGATTTCTAGTCCGATAACGGCTTCGTAAGGCATTTGAGTGATGAGTGGAAAGTTGAAATATTTATTAGGCAGGTAGTTGAGAGTGGAAAGCTCTCCAATCTACAAGGCTGGCATCGTCTTATGGTAGTCATGATCCTGCTCGAAGGCATTCGCTATCGCAAACATGTCAGCTTCGCCGAAAGCCTTGCCGATCACTTGCAGGCCGATGGGTAGTCCACTTTCAGTGAAGCCGCTGGGTATGGAAATCGCGGGCAGGCCTGCTAAGTTAACAGAGATCGTATAAACATCGCTCAAATACATGGCAAGTGGGTCGTCGGCACGCTCACCGCGTTTGAAGGCGGGCGTAGGAGAGGTCGGTGTCAAGATGGCATCCACCTGCTCGAACGCTTTTTCGAAGTCGCCTAAGATACGACGACGGACTTTCTGCGCGCGAAGGTAATAGGCGTCGTAGTAGCCAGAACTGAGCACGTAGGTACCGAGAATGATTCGCCGTTTGACTTCATCGCCGAATCCTTCGCCTCGGCTTTTGGTGAAGAGAGTCATGGCGTCCTTCGCCTCGTCGCTGCGATGTCCGTAGCGCACGCCGTCGAACCGGGCTAGATTAGAAGAGGCCTCCGCAGTGGCAACGATGTAGTAGACGGGCACCGCCAATTCGGAATGCGGGAGAGAGATATCCACGATTTCACAGCCTTGATCCTTATACCAGTCGATGGCTTTTAAGATGTTAGCCTTCACTTCAGGATCGATGCCCTCGCCGAAAAATTCTTGGGGAACGCCAAGCTTCCATGGGCCCTTTTTTTCTTTCAGTGCAGCAGCGTAATTAGTTTCGCCCTGTGGGGCAATGGATGTGGAATCAAGGGGGTCCTTACTCAGCATCGCCTCCATAAGGATCGCGGCATCTTCGACTGTACGCGCAAAAGGGCCTACTTGGTCCAGGGAGGATGCAAAGGCTACGAGGCCATAGCGGGAAATAAGACCGTAAGTTGGCTTCATTCCAACCACACCGCAGAGCGCAGCTGGCTGGCGAATGGAGCCGCCCGTGTCGGTGCCCAGGGTAGCAATCGCCTCCCCTGCCGCCATTGCAGCGGCACTACCCCCTGAGGAGCCACCAGGGATGGTTTCAAGATTCCAAGGATTACAGGTAGTCTGATAGGCTGAATTCTCAGTCGAGGAGCCCATAGCAAATTCGTCCATATTGAGACGCCCCCAAATAACGGCACCCGCCTCGCGGAGTTTTGTGATGCAAGTGGCGTCAAAGGGAGAAACGTAGTTCTCCAGCATCTTGGAGGCACAGCGCAGCGGCTGGTCTTTGACCGCGAGCGTATCTTTGATTCCGATAGGGATGCCATCGAGTGGTCCAAGAGACTTGCCCGCTGAACGCCTCTCGTCGGAAACCTTCGCTTGGGAGAGCGCATCTTCAGGATTATAGGAGAGGAAGGCTTTTACCTGAGCGTCAACTGCGGCAGTGCGGTCAATGACTGCTTGGGTGATGGCGACTGAGGTGGTTTCGCCCGCGGCAAGCATAGCAGCAAGTTCAGTGATCGTTTTAAAATGAAGGTCGGACATTGTTGATAAGATGCTGACAGGTATTTATTCCACCACCTTCGGCACAACAACTTGGTTGTCGCGGTGATCAGGGGCCATGCCGGTGAGGATCTCAGGGGCATAGGTTTCGCCGGGTTGGTCGCCTTGGCGCCATACATTGGCGACACGGTGTGCGTGCGCCATTGGCTCAACACCTTCGACGTCGACGGAATTGAGCTTATCAAAGTAACCGAGAATGTCGTCGAGCTGAGAACCTAGCTTGGACTTTTCCTCTTCGGTCATATCCAGCCGTGCTAGGTTGGCGACATAGTCGATATCAATGTGTGGTGTTTCGCTCATAATAGTTCTAAATTGTAGAACTAGGGCATCTGATATTCATCTAAATGACAAGTCACCATGTAGATTGAATGAATTTTCTGCTGGCTCAAGCCAAGGCTTGCTCGACCAGCGAGCGAGCGTGATCCGACATCGGTAAATTAAGGGCAGCCTCGTGAGCTCGCTCGCTCATCTTCCCCCAAGTCTTTTTCAGGATGCGAATGATCTTATCATCCTCCCATTTTACTAGATAGCCTTCTAGCTGTTTCTCTAAAAAGACAAGGCAGAGCGCATCCTCGATCTGCTGCACGTCGGGGTTCGACTTGAGTCCCCGCTTAAGGTTAATCGCGGCTACAGCGTCGATCATCTCAGAACCATAACCTCGACCTTGGAGCACTTTGGCGCTCTGCTCAGCATGACGTTTCTTAAGATCGGCCCGCCATTTTAAATAGCTGACCCTGCCCTCGGGGTAGCTGCTTCGGGGCACCTCCCAGCGACAAAGGTGTTGGCAACGGGCAGCTAAATGCACGGCCTCACTAGCCTTCGGATAGAGCGCCTCGACCCAACGAGTCATAGCTAAGGCGTCATGCAACTCTTTAGGCATGGATTGCTCGTCGACCTCAACCGTGTGGGGGTCTTGCCCATTGAGCGCATCGAAGGCGGCAATGGTTTCTTTAAAGCGAATGTCATCTCTGAAATGCATGCCGGTAATATGCAATCACTTGAATTAGCGGCAAGCTCCAGATTGCATTAAACTAAGCAGGTTCAGGAGTCTTGAATGAAAGCCAACCTACTTCTTCATCCAACCTAGCTGAATGGCTTTACCTTGTTTCTTCTTTGGTTTTTTTGGCAGTTGGCCTTCGATCCAGTTAACAATGGCACCACGACCGCGCTTGGTCTTCGCGCTGCATTTGAAGACTTCATTTGGCTTAAGGCCGTAGTCATTAAGCGCTCGCATAAGCTGCACTTCGTGGCTGATCACTTTGGTGTCCGCGCTACGATCGGTCTTCGTGAAGATAATTGAATAGGGAATCTTGCACTGCTGTAACCAATCAATAAAAGCTAAGTCCGTATCGAGTGGTTCCAACTGCGAATCGAGTAGTGCAAAAACTTGCTTCAGATTTTCACGCCCAGTCAGGTAATTGCTGACTTGCTCATTGAATACAGCTTGCTGTGCTTTAGAGACCTTAGCAAAACCATAGCCGGGCAAGTCGACCAATGTCCAACGATCATTGATACGGAAAAAATTAATCAGCTTCGTCTTACCAGGTGTACCCGAAATTTTGGCGAGGCCTTTGACCTCTGCCAACATGTTAACCAATGAAGATTTGCCCACGTTAGAACGTCCGACGAAGGCAAACTCTGGTAAATTTGAGACGGGGCAAGCTTCGAGATCGACAGCACAACCGGCATAACTAGCAGAGGTGATTTTCATCGAATCAAACAATGCCCTGTCATCGCTTCAGGCTGCGGTAAGCCCATCAGTTTAAGTAGCGTGGGCGCGACATCGCCTAGCGCGCCTGATGGGATGAGCTGGGCGGTCTTGTATGGCTCACTGTAAACGACGAGCTCAACAGGATTAAGCGTATGCGCTGTATGCGGGCCCTTGTCCTCGTGGTTCCATAGCTGGTCAGAGTTTCCATGGTCAGCCGTTATGACGGCTGACCCACCGACATCGTCGATCGCAAATAAAAGATCACCGACGCAAGCGTCGACGATTTCACAGGCTTCAATGCACGCTTCAAGCACACCAGTGTGCCCGACCATATCGGGGTTGGCAAAGTTGATCACGATGAGGCCATATTTTCCGGACTTGATAGCAGCCACCGACGCGTCGCGGATACCGTATGCAGACATCTCGGGTTTTTCATCATAAGTTGCGCAGTCTTTGCGACTAGGAACAAGCTCGCGATCTTCACCCGGGAACGGCTCTTCACGATAGTCGTTGAAAAAGAAAGTGACATGGGGAAATTTCTCTGTTTCAGCACAACGAAACTGGCCGATGCCCTTCTCTGCAATATAGCCACCAAGAATGTCTTCCATTTTAGGTGGCTTTTGGAAAACAATGTTCTGACAGAGACCTTTTTGATACTCGCTCAGCGTAGTGAAGAAAACGTCTAACTTCGCCCCGCGATCGAAGCCGTCAAACTTGTCTTCGATGAAGGCACGGGTCAACTCGCGAGGGCGGTCACCGCGGAAATTGAAGAAGAGCACGGAATCACCATCTTGAATGCTGCCTACTGGGTATCCATCAGAACCGATAATCGTGGTAGGCGGGCAAAATTCGTCGCCCTTGGTGCCCTCAGTTTCGGGCGAATCGTATTGTAGCTGAATCGCATCGACGGCAGAATCGGCTCGACGCTCAATCTTTGAACCCGTCAAGCAATTGTAGGCCCGCTCGACGCGATCCCAACGATTATCGCGATCCATCGCCCAGTAACGCCCGGCGATTGAAGCGATCTGCCCAACACCGATCTCAGCCATCTGTGCTTCAGCTTCAGCGATGAAGGTTTTTCCCGAAAAGGGCCCTGTATCACGTCCGTCGGTAAAGGCATGAAGATAAACCTTCTCGATACCCTCGTCTTTTGCAATGCGTAGTAGCCCGTAGAGGTGATCCAGCATCGAGTGAACCCCAGCGTCGGAAACAAGCCCCATGAAATGAAGTGCAGAACCATTAACTCGGACATTCTCGAGGGCAGCTTTCAGTGCAGGACTTTCTTTAACCGAGCCCGTCTCGATACCCTTGTTGATGCGGACAAGCTCTTGGTCGACAACACGACCTGCACCGATGTTTTGATGACCAACCTCAGAGTTCCCCATAATGCCTGCAGGTAAGCCGACTTCAAGACCGCTAGCTGCGATTTCAGTGCGTGGATACTCAGTGCTCAGTCGATCTGCAACCGGTGTATTGGCGAGCTTGACGGCATTGTATGCATCGTAGGATGCATCATGATTGGCTCCCCAACCATCACGAATGATGAGGACGACTGGCTTTTGTTTTTCAGACATAAGTAATTCAATTAAGATTTAATAAATCGGGAATCAGATTTCAAAACAAGTAACCAAACTGCGAGAGTGCGGAAAGTGAGAGGATTCCAACATAAAGGAAAAGCAAGGAGACACCCTCACGGCGCGAGACAACATGCCCGCTCCTAAAAAACCACAGGAGCAGACCTGAGAGAAGTATCAATGCAGGAAATTCGACTAGCAAGAGCTCATCCCTCACCTCCATCCCCAAGACTGCAGAGACGCCGCCGCCGACTAGCAGCATATTAAAAATATTTGAACCCACGATATTTCCCGCGCACAAATCACCATGCCCTGCTCGAACAGCCGCGACCGAGGCCGCGAGCTCGGGTAGGCTCGTGCCAATGGCTACAATGGTCAGTCCAACAAAGAGCTCACTCGCGCCCATCCGCATCGCAATTTCGACAGAGGCGCCAACTAGCACCTCAGCTCCTAGAGCTAATAAGATGCCGCCGATTAGGATGAAAAACACCGCAGCTTTAGTCGTTTTTCTAGCGATTTCATCAATGCCCTCTATGGATGACTCCTTAGAATCCTTCAGCTTAGCACCACAGACTACGTGAATGAGGTAGGCGACCGTCAACGTAAGTAGAATCAAGCCCTCCACGCGACTAAAACCACCACCCATGGCAAATAAGCTAAAGATTATGGTCATGCTGATCAGAATCGGCACCTCGCGGCGTATTAACCTACGTTTAATCTTCAGAGGAGCGATCACTGCGGCGATTCCTAGTATTAGAGCGATATTAGCGATATTACTTCCCAAGATATTGCCTAGTGCGATACCTGGACTATCCTTGGCCGCCATAAATGAGGTCGCCATTTCAGGCAATGATGTGGCGATTGAAACCACGGTCAAACCGACCACAATCGGGTCGATCTTAAAGTTAACGGAGACAGCCGCCGCACCGCTCGTCAAAATATCGCCGCCAGAAGCTAATGCGAAAAAGCCGACCGCGAGCAAAAGCAGCAGCAAAATTAGGTGCATCTCGGCAAAAGGGAGTTCAATGAGTGTAAGTAGCATTGTTTAAAAGTTCGCAGGAAAGTCTTTTCAGGAATATTCCGCGAGAAAATTCTGAGTGCTTGACTTGGTAAATCAAGATACCACACTGCGCCGATTTTAGACGGCCTATGGTCTCTTATTATGGTGCAAGACCTCAAAGATACGCTCAATCTACCACAAACGAATTTCCCCATGCGAGGCAATTTGGTGGAGCGCGAACCGCTGCGCATTGATCACTGGAAAAAGATCGGTCTATACGAGAAGATTCAAGCCAAGAATAGCGGTGGCAAAAGTTTCATTTTACACGACGGACCTCCCTTCACAAACGGCGACTTGCATCTAGGGCACGCACTCAATAAGACATTGAAGGACACGATCTTACGATACAAGTGGATGTCTGGCTATGACGCCCCCTACATCCCCGGATGGGACAGCCATGGGCTACCTATTGAGCACAAAGTCTCCCGCGAACTGCAGAACTCTGGGCGCACCGATTACACGCCTCTGGAAGTACGTAAAGCATGCGCCAAATTTGCAGATAAATACCGAATCATCCAAAGTGAGCAATTTGAACGTCTAGGAGTCACTGCCGACTGGGCAAACGAATACTGGACAATCCACCCCGAATACGAAGCGGCTGAATTAGAAACTTTTGCCAATTTTGTCGAACAAGGCCTCGTTTATCGTAGCAAAAAGCCAGTTTATTGGTCGATTCCCTGTGCCACTGCACTCGCAGAGGCCGAGATCGAGTATAAAGACCACACCAGTATTTCAGTCTTTGTGAAATTACGGTTGAGTGACGAAGCTCGCACCCAGCTGAACCTGCCCGACGAAGACAGCTCTATTCTTATTTGGACGACCACGCCTTGGACGCTACCTGCTAATCTAGCCGTATCGGTCCACCCAAAGATCGATTACTCTGCCATCAAGACGACTGAGCATGGTACCCTCATCGTGGCCACTGCGTTAATCGAATCTGTCGTAACAGAGTGTAAGATTGAAACCCACGAAATCGTTGCGACTTACCTCGGTGCACAACTGGAAAAGCTCAATGCGCATCACCCTTTTATCGATCGCCCCTCCCCGCTCCTTCTCGCCGACTATGTCACGACAGATAGCGGCACAGGTTGTGTGCATACCGCACCTGGTCACGGACTGGATGACTATATTACAGGAATTAACAATGGTCTCGAGGTTTATTGCCCTCTAGATGACGAGGGTTGCTACGTGGACGACGGACAAGTGCCCGCCGAACTCGTCGGGCTGTCCGTCCTAGATGCCGGCAAAAAGCCCTCCGACGCCAACCTTGGTGTGCTGCGTATCACTGCTACCAATGGCTCACTCATTTCCAAGAAGAAGTTTGTTCACAGTTACCCTCACTGCTGGCGCTCCAAAACGCCCGTCGTCTTCCGTGCGATGGACCAGTGGTTTATCGCTCTTGATAAAAACGGCGATCGCGATCGTGCGCTGGAATCTCTCAAAGACGTCAACTTCATCCCAAACTGGGGTGAGAATCGTATCCGCGCAGCTGTAGAAAATCGTCCCGATTGGTGCATCAGTCGCCAACGCACTTGGGGTGTCCCCATCCCAGCATTCTACGATGAAGACGGTGGTGCCTACATGGATGCCGACGTCATTCGGGCAATTTCGAAGAAAGTAGCTGTGGCTGGAACTGACCTTTGGTTCGAAAAGACAACCGCCGAAATTCTCGACGGCATTCCCCTCCCCAGCGACTGGCCGAGCGTAGAAAAACTCTCATGCGGCAACGACACTCTCGACGTATGGATCGACTCCGGGTCAAGTCACCGTGCAGTCCTGCAGAAACGATCTAATCTGAAATGGCCAGCCGACCTCTATCTCGAGGGTTCTGACCAGCACCGCGGCTGGTTCCAAAGTTCACTCTGGACATCAGTAATCGTCGATAAAGCAGCGCCCTATAAAAACCTCCTCACCCACGGATTCATCGTGAAAGAAGATGGCACCAAGCTATCCAAAAGTGACGGTGCCGCTCGTCCACTCAATGAATGGATTGAGGGTTACGGTGCCGACATCGTCCGCCTTTGGATTTGCTCGCAGGATTATCGCGGCGATGTGCCTGTCTCTGACAAAATCGTAAAGAATGTGGCTAATAACTACCGCAATCTTCGGAACACACTTCGATTTCAGATCGGCAACCTGCATGACTTCAATCCCGCAACCGACGCCGTCCCCCTCGAGCAGCTCAACGCACTCGATAAATGGGCACTCAACGAGCTCGCGCAACTAGTTCGGAAGGTAACCGAAGCCTATGATCTCTACGAATTCCATCGTGCGTTCAAAGACTTTATCGATCCCTTCGTTGCCAATACACTTTCAGCCACCTACCACGATGTGCTCAAAGATCGTCTTTACACCCGCAGCCCTAGTGACCCACTCCGCCGCTCTTCACAGACGGCAATTCACATCATCTTCTCTGTATTCACTCGCCTGATCGCACCGCTAGTGCCATTCACTGCTGACGAAGCTTGGAGCTACGCTCAAAATAATAGCGACTTTGGCGAACAAGTAATCGCACTAGCCGACTGGCCTGAAGTTGACCCAGCTTGGGACGATGCAGAAACCGCTTCCGATATCTCTGCGCTCCGCAGTTTTCTCTCAACTCAAGTCAATGAGCGCCTCGAAGGCCTTCGCCAACAAAAGGTAATTGGACAAAGCTTAGATGCTAAGGTCGTAATCACCGGCTCATCAACAAATCCTGAGTTTGCTCGCCTCCAAAAATACACAAACGATCTACCGGAACTGTTTATACTTTCGCAGGTCACTTTGATCGAATCCTCAGAAAGTTCCGAACTTAACGTGAAAGTCGCTCATGCAGATGGCGTCCGTTGTCCACGCAGTTGGCGCTGGGTACCCGAACTCGTGGAGACCGAGAACTGGGGAGCCGTATCACCCCGCTGTGCTGAAATACTCAATCACCCTTCATAATAATATCCACTCCCACTTAACTGTTTAATAAGACATGCCTACAAAGAAAAAATCTTCCGGAAAAAAAGTTACTAAAAAAGTCGCCAAGAAAGCGGCTAAGAAAGTTGTAGCCAAGAAAACTGTTGCCAAAAAGACCGCGAAGAAGGTGGCCAAAAAGACGGTCGCCCGAAAAGCCACGAAGAAAGTAACCAAGAAAACTGTCGTCAAAAAAGCCGCGAAGAAAGTAGCCAAAAAGACGGTCGCCAAAAAAGCCGCGAAGAAAGTAGCCAAAAAGACGGTCGCCAAAAAAGCCGCGAAGAAAGTAGCCAAAAAGACGGTCGCCAAAAAAGCCGCGAAG
>QXZH01000041.1 GCA_009886465.1 Opitutaceae bacterium | reverse complement strand
CCCTGCAATTGCGGCAACGGCGCTGCCTGCGCGTCCGCTACCAGTGAGGCAGACGCCTTTGACGCTGGGCGAGGCGATGATGTTCTCAGCCTGCGCATCGGACGCAAAGACGTTTATAAATACACCCTCGGGGAAGCCTGCTTTGCGGAAGAGGGCTTCCATGGCCATTGCAGTCTGCGGGACGCAGGGCGCGTGTTTGAGGATGATCGTATTGCCCGCCATGAGATTTGGCGCTGCGGCGCGGAAGACCTGCCAGAGTGGGAAGTTCCAGGGCATGATGGCGAAGATGCTGCCGAGTGGACGATAGATGACTTCGCTGCAAGTCATCTCTGTCTTTACGGAGTAGGCTGCGAGCATAGTCTCCGCGTGCTCGGCATAGTGCTCGCAGACAAGGGCACATTTCGCGGCTTCGGCTTTGCCTTGCGCGAGGGGCTTGCCCATCTCGATCGCCATGGTATGCGCGAGCGAATCTTGCTGCTCGTTTAGGAGCGCGGCAATCCTGCGCAGTGGCTCTGCACGTTGCGCATAGCTCGTGCGCCGCCACAGTTCAAAACCTGTTGCCGATTTAGCTAAGAACCCAGCGATCTCGGTGTCGCTGTGCTCGTTGTAACTGGCGACGACTTCTTCGGTCGATGGGTTAATGACCCTGTAGGCGGATGGTCTAGAAGTAATAGCCGACATTGATATTGAAGCGTAGTTGCCAGCCGTCGTCGAAGTCTACAGATCCCGAGCCATCACTTTTATTTAGAGCGCCGCCGGTGGTCAACTGATTGTTTTCATTGCCGATCAAGGGTGAACCCTTGCCGAATACGGTATCCACGTAGATGACCAAGTTTCCCATACCCATGACTGCGCCTAGGGTAAATTGCTCACTATCCTCAAATTCAGTTCCGGCAGGTAAGTCGAAATAATACTGACCATTTGTCTGACCATGTTTAAGGATGGCTGAGTATTCGATGTAGGGAACAATCCAGTCGATGAAATCAATATTTCGTGGGATATGGGTATAACTCAGAGCAATTGAAGGAATGGTACCTTCGGATGCGATGAAAATCGGGATATCAAAAGCGCCGACGACGATCTGGTCGGGATTGTATCCGACTAAGGTTTGACCGTCCCTTAGCGTATCGATGTCGTAGTCATACTGAGTGATACCAGCCTTCAGTTGCCAGTTTCTGAAGGTTGACTTGATGAAGACGCTTCCTGCCCACATGTCGCCGTCACCAAGAAGTTCGTCGGCCTGGCTAACGACAGCGGGGTTTGGAAATGTGAGTGGATTAGAGACGACATCTCCTGTGGCCTCGAGCTGCCCATACTGGAAGGAGGCACCAATCACACTCTCGGTTTCGCCGAAATAGAAAGTGCGCTTTACCCGAACGTTGAACTGATCGCGCTCCTGAAAGGGAGAGAAATTACCGCCGAGAAAATTGTTCGCAGCAAACTGCTCCGAAGTGCGTGCATCAGCATTCACAAATAATGGGACGTAGGGCGTGGTAGTGTCTCCAGGGGAGGCTACGTCGTAGGACCCACGCGTGCTGTTGGCGCTCTGGCCACTACCGTTAGGCTCCTCGGAAAAGAAGTAGCCGAGGTCGATATCAAAATCGTAAAGCGTGAAAGAGTAAACAATTCCAAGGTCACGATCATCGGAGAAGCCGGCTACGTTTTCGAGGGAGTTGAGAAAACTATAGGTGTTACCGAAGCGCTCTGAGCCGAAGGGAACTTCAATGATACCTAATTTCAACTCCGAGCCATTATCAAAGTGATACCCGCCCCAAAGCGTGTGCAAAAAGTGGTAACCGCCAAGCTCGTCGAGCTGGTCGTAAAACCGATATTCCGCTGCGCCGATGAAGCTGCCCTGGTCAAACTTCGCATTAAGATAAATGGTATCGAGTGCGAAGCTTCCGTCACTATCGCGGGTCGGACCATCAATGGCCCCATCAAGTTCATTATCGTTTAGCAGTATCGCAGTGGGTGAGGCTAAACCCGCAGTACCACCAGGATTGTTATAGTCACCCACAGTGTAGTTTGCACGGAGAGCACCACCAATTGAAACCGGTCCTAATTCAATGAGGCCACCAGGACCTTGGTCGCGACCGCTTCCGGTATACTCGCGCAGTTCACGACGCTGATCACGTTGTTCTTCCTGGAAATCGGCCAAGTTTTTTGACTGCTTCTCGAGTTTCTCCTCGGACTCGCCGAGCTGGGCTTTGAGTGTCTTGTTCTCCGCTTTAAGTGCCGCCATGGCCGCGCGGAGCTCTGAGAGTTCGTCAGCTTTAGTGACCGTGCCTAGCACGAGCAGCGATAGAAAACAGTAGGCTAGTGTTTTGTAATTCATGTTAGTGATGGTTGGTTGATTCTAGATTGAGCGCATTGAGCGCTGATACCCGCTTCGACGACATCTAAACCCTCGTTTAGCTGCTCGATGCTTGCACCAAGTGGAATGAGGAAACGGAGCACATTACCATAGGTGCCGGCGCCAATGCAAATGACACCGTGTTCATAGGCATACTTGATGATCTTGCCGACGGCATCCTTGTTGGGTGCTTTGGTCGAGCGGTCGATGACCAGCTCGACGGCACGCATTGGACCGAGGCCTCGGTGGTCGCCGATGATCGGGTAGTCGATCGCCCAAAGCGTCTCCAAGTGTTTGGCAATGTTTGAGGGCATCGGTCTTTTCAAATTGATCGAGCGCAGCCAGTGCCATCGCGCAGGCGACTGGATTACCACTATAAGTGCCACCAGCACCACCGACGCCGATGGCCTCCATGATTTCGGTGCGTCCCGTCACGGCTGAGAGCGGCAAGCCACCGGCGAGGCCTTTGGCCACCACTAACAAGTCTGGCTCCACATCATAGTGCTCTGCGGCAAAGAGCTTACCCGTGCGCCCAAAGCCAGTCTGAATCTCGTCGAGAATGAAGACGATATTGTTCGCCTTACAATAGGCTGCGAGGCTTTGCATGAAGGGCGCAGGCACGGGCATGAAGCCGCCTTCTCCCATAACTGGCTCAATGATGACCGCGGCGACTAGATCGGAGCCGATCTGTCCTTCGATGATATCTTTGAAGGCATCAAAGGAAGTGTTGCAGCTGCAGGTGGTGTTGGGGCAAGCTTCGATCGAGCCCCCGCATGTGCGATCCACGCTGCCAGGTGTGCGATAGAGGTAGGGGAAAGGTGCGCGATAGATCTCAGAGTTAAATGGCGCGAAGCCGTATTTGTAGGGCTTCGTTTTGGCTGTCAACGACATCGCCATGTAGGTGCGCCCGTGGTAGGCGTGGTCAAAACAAACGACGGCCTGCTTCTTGGTGTGGGCGCGGGCAAATTTGATCGCATTTTCGACCGCCTCGGAGCCAGAGTTGACGAGGAAAGTCTTTTTCGGTGAGTCGCCCGGTGCCAACTCGTTGAGCCGTTCGGCCACTTGCACGTAAGGCTCGTAGGGCACCACGTTGAAACTGGTATGGACGTATTTGTCCATTTGCTCTTTCGCACGGGAAACCAAGTCGGGGTGGTTATGACCGCAGTTGGTCACCCCGATGCCGCTGGCGAAGTCGATGAAGGTGTTGCCATCGACATCCTCGATCAAAGCGCCTTCTGCACGCGCTGCGAATACAGGGGTCACGTGAAAGGGGCCTTGCGGCACGGCGGCTTCTCGGCGCGCCATGAGCTGCTGACTTTGTGACCCAGGTATGGGCGTTTTAATTTGGATCGCTGGCATGTCGTTTAACATTAGGTATTAAGTGTTTATTATTTTAAACATCTTTCGATTCTTAAAGTCAAGCAGGGGCGATTGTTTTACTGGAGACTTATAATCGTGTATTCACTTACACGAGAGCTATGTTCGCAAAATCTGGGATTGAACACTACCAGAGGTCTTGTTCTTTAATATTTTGGGTGATCCCTTGTAAGTTAATAACTAGGATGACGCTTCATTAGCATGTCAAATGCGCCGACAATTCTTTGGTTTCGCAAAGACCTCCGTTTGGAGGACAATTCCGCCATGCAAGCTGCCACTAAGGCAGGTGGCCCAGTCATCCCTGTTTTTATTTGGGCACCTAGCGAGGCAGGTGATTGGGCGCCGGGTACCGCTTCGAAGTGGTGGCTGCATCAGTCTTTGAAGAGCCTAAGTGAGGCTTTTAAAGAGGTGAGTGGTGAGTTCGTTTTAAGAGAAGGCGACTCTCTGGGGCAACTGAGAGACATTATCAAAAAGACAGGAGCGAAGCGCGTTTATTGGAATCGCCGTTACGAGTCGCCGCATCGGGAGATGGATGCTTCAATCAAGCGTCAATTGCGCGAAGATGGCATCGAAGTGGAGAGTTTTAATAGCTCCTTACTTAACGAACCGCACACCGCCGCCACGGGTGGAG
>QXZH01000040.1 GCA_009886465.1 Opitutaceae bacterium | reverse complement strand
CCCCACCAATACTCGCCGGGGAGAAGCTTGATATCAATTGTTTGTGACTCCTGATATCTAAGCTCATCCGCTGAAGCTGTAGTAATCCAGACGTGCCCAATTGAAAGGAATAAAACGGCGAAAATTTTAAAATATTTTGAATTCATCTCTTGTAATAAACTTGGTGATAATGCGCTAAACACGGACGCTAGAATTATGTCTACATGTTTAAAGAGTAATCCTGGAGGATACTAAAATTAAACAACTATGGCGATGGACAATTCAACGATATTGATAGATTTTTCCACGCATTAGGGCTGCAAATATTAGTTTTGGGCAGCCTTGGAAAAAGGGGAAAGCAGTTTATACAAAAGACGTGCTTAGGTCTACAGTCATACCCCTATAACTGAAAAGCTTTGTGAAGTTATATTATGAACAGAAAGAAAACCGGATCTAGCTTACTTGTCGTAGCCCTGCCAAAAATACCATGAATCGGAATACGCCTGCCCCTTTTCTGCCGGGAACTCTTCAATCGGCATCTGCCCTATATGGCCATCCGCATACACAAAAGTTCCGATGCCATCGGTATTGTTAGGGGGACTCCCCGGGGAAACGCTTACGCCAAACGATCGCGCCCCATCGTCAAGCCAGCCTTCAGAAATATAAAGCGTTCGCCCTGGTGCCAACAAACGACCCATCGTTAGTTGCCCGGAGGACATTGGCTTATTATTACCTACTCCATTTAAGACAAAGTTCATCCCATAAGTCCCATATCTGGGCGGATTCCTATCGATTGTCACCTCAGAGGCCTCTCGTTGCTGGATCGGAGATCCGAGAACCTTAAGTTTACTATGGTGCGGCCTTGCTTCCCCCGTAGCATTTCCGAGGTATCCGCCATCAAGTAGCTGGCTCTTCCATGAGCTTTGAGCTCGCCCTTCTTCTTCATTAGCGCCGATCCACGAATTCAAAAGTGTAAAATTATTATCATTTGAGTACAGTGTGCATGCAGCGTATATTTGGCGAAGATTGCTCGCACTTCCAGCTCGAAACGCATTGGTGCGTACCTTTCGAACCGCAGGTAATAATATCGCCGCTAGGATCGCAACCACAGCAATAACTGTGAGCAATTCGATTAATGTAAACCCCCGCAGGTTCAGATTTCGTTTTACTGGGCAGTTGGCCATTGGGCTAGTTATAGCAAAAAGTGCACTAATAATCTTTAGACATTACGCCGAATAAAATAAACAAAAGCACGACTGCTAGCTTAAAGTAATTGCACCCATTAATTGACGGGGGGTAGTGCTGATTCCCATCCATCGCCTAACAATCCAGCTAGTTCCCTTCGTTTCGGCGCATATTCGATGCGGTCCGTCAAATTGACTTGCTCCAACTCATCAACATCTAAGTGATAAAGTTCGGTAAATCGAACGACTGCATGGTCATCGTCGCGATCAGCGTAGTCAATCCACTCAGTGTAGCGGTGCGACTTTGTTCGAACCGACTTACCAAGGTGCTTGCCCTGTCGGCAAAGTGTGAATGCTGCCTTTTTCCAAGCTTGATCTGGCGTTTCGACCAAGGGAAGGAAGGAGATGCCCTCTAACTTTTCGTGCGGCAAATCAAGCCCCAACATGTCACACAAGGTCGGATATAGATCGACTAATTCGACGATTTCTCTACAGGTAGCGCCATCGGTGACGCCCGGAATCCTGACGATCATGGGCACTCTTGTCGCTTGCTCAAAAAGACTAATCTTGCTCCACATGCCGTGCTCGCCGAGATGAAAGCCATGGTCTGAGGTAAAGATAACTACCGTGTTGTCTGCCTGCCCTGACTCTTCCAGGGCTTCTAGTATCAAACCAATTTGGTCATCAATAAAACTCGCACAGGCGTAATAGGCATGGATTGCCGCTTGCGCTTGCTTGGTGGTTTCCTCGCGTATTTTAAAAATGTCCCAATTGCGGCCGTGACGCTTTGCGACCGAAGGTATGTCTTGGTCTAATTCCTCGCGTGCCTTGCTTAGTTCGAGCGTACTGGGATCGTAGAGATCGAAATACTTCATAGGTGCGATAAGAGGGGTATGAGGGCGACTGCTTCCATAAGTGATGAAAAACTGTTCGCCACTTTCAGCGTGCTCACGAATCAGATTAGCAACAACTCGAGCCTTCACTCCATCAGAATTACGCTCTTCGATGTCTCCACTATCGCCAATCAGCTCTGCCGATAAAGTTTGGAATACTTCACGACCCCGCTCCCATTGCTCGGAGCCTTTAACCGCATTGGCCCAGAGCTCTTTTCGAACCTTCATCGCCTCAATCATCTTTGCGTCCCAGTCCAGGTCAGAGGTATAAGTCCATGTCTTAGGAGGATTAGGGGGAGTGCCCTTGGGGATATTATATTCAATTACCCTACCTTTATAACCCTCTTGTTCCCCGTATTTTAACATCCCATCATATGCCGATGACTGCACGATTGCATCCCAGTTATGATGAAACAACTTTCCTATCATATAAGTCTTAATTGGATGGCTTTTTAGAGTCTCGCCAATTGTGATCGCCCAATCGGGGATAACCTCTTGGAACTTATCGGCGTTGCTAAAAACCCTCGTCGTATCCGAGCGCAATCCAGTATTGAACGAACTACGCGAAGGGTTGCATACGGGATTTTGACAATAAGCCTTCGTAAACAAAGTTCCTGTTTTGGCAAATTCGTCTAAGTTCGGAGTTTTCACTTGTTCGTTCCCATAGACCCCTATGGCAGCTGCAGACCAATCTTCGGGGCACAGAAACAAAATGTTCATCTTTGATAGGTCGGGCAATGCGGCCTGCAGCACCCCGCCTAGAATCAATTGAGTAAGGGCAAGTCCGCTTAGGAAATAAGATTTATAGTTCATAATATTTTTTGTAGTTTTAGTTACCGCTTGCTTCGCGGAATTTAGAATATTCGGGGTTCACATCAGCGTTCTTAAAAATGTCGCGATCTTTCCAGAGCTCGTAGGTCGCACGGAGCTGCACATCGCTTTCCGAATATTGCCCTTGGTCATCAGAATCATTGATCCAATTTTCCAAAACTTCCCGGTGCCTAAGCAGCTCAGCCTGAAAGTCAGGTAAAGGGGCTAAATTGTAAATCTGATGAGGATCTGCATCCATGTCATAAAGTTCTTCCCGAGGGCGCAGACCAAACCAATGTTCTGCTTGATATTCAGTCAGTCCCTCGGTTTCAAACAAGCGCCGCATATCCATCGACGGAGGGCGGTCGTCGCGATAGCCCGGCTGCATCAAAGGACGGTCTAAATAATAGTTTCGAATATAGCGATATCGATCTGATCGGACTGTGCGTATCCGGTCGATCGTGTAGTCGCAACGATCACGCGTCCCTATCACATACTCCACGGCTTGATACTCAGATCCAAATAAATTTTGACCCTCCAGATAATTTGGCAGCTCGGCACCAGCCAGCGCCAGGGTCGTCGCGCCGACATCCAGAAGAGTCACTAGATCATTCTCGACACGCCCGGGTGAGATCCCGGGATGATTCCCCTTGATAATTAGCGGCACGAGCATCCCTCCCTCGTAACAAAACTGTTTGTGCCTGAGCGAGGTATTGTGCCCATGGTCGGAGAAGAAGAAAATGATGGTGTTCTCCATTTCGCCATCAGCCTCGAGTTGCTGTAGAATATCGGAAATGCGCACATCCGATCCGCGGGCATTATCGAAATGAACGGACCATGCCTGATGAAGGGCTGGAGTGTTCGGGAAATAAGGAGGCAATGACACAGAATCCTTTGCAATAAAATCATCGTCATTGAGATAACGTCGATCGCCCTTCCCGCCATCGATTTGTATCTGACCGAACCAGGGACGACTCTTATCAGCGCGTGCCCCCCAGACATCTTTTGTATACGACTTCCAATGCTCAGCTCGATTCCCCTGCCAGCCATTCATCCCTGCTTCGTAGTCAGCCTTGGTTCCCACATTATAAAGATCCCGCCTATCATAGTGAAAGTTATAATCGTCCTTTCCGCTATTGAAAGTAAAGTAGCCCTGCGCACGCATGAGCTCCGGGATTGTCTTCATCCCCGTAGGCAGTTTGATACGCAGATCTGGAGGAACGATCTCCCCTTCTGGCGAACGGCTAGAGCGGTGCTGGTGCGTCCCAGTCGTCGTCTGCATTACCCCGGTAATTAGGGCAGAACGGCTAGACGAACATACTGGCGAAACCGCGTAAGCACGCTTAAAAAGTA
>QXZH01000004.1 GCA_009886465.1 Opitutaceae bacterium | reverse complement strand
CCCACGACCAAGGGATTATGAGTCCCCTGCTCTAACCGCTGAGCTACAGGCCCGATTAGAATATTGGTAGCAAAAGTATATTTGAGGCTGCGTCGAATACTTTCGCGCATCAAAATAAACCTAAGCCAAAAATTGCCGACCAAAGAATAGTTCTGGGCCAATTCGTCGTGATCAGTTTTTGACGTGTTTCCCTGGTGATATCATTTTGTTCGATCTTTCGGTGCAGAGGCACGGAGACAAAAAAGGTAAGGATCCAGCAGACCAGAACGAATACAAAAGCTGTCCACTCTAGGATGCTCGCGTCGCCCACGACGCTCAAAATAGAGAGCGCAAGCTGGCCGAACATCAGCGGCAGGATGACGAAGGAAACACGGAGGGTGTAGGCTTTGTGCCAAGCGAGTAAGTCGCTTGATTCAATCCTAAGAAAACTAGGGTATATGACAAGCTGCACGAGCCACAGCACGACAAACATACCAAAATCGACGAGGCTGTGAAGTTCACTAATCGTTATCATCTAAATGGCTGGAGGCGCGTCTGCGTGAGCCATGCTAGGCTAGTGACGTGGCACTCTTGATTAAAGTTTACCCTTCTTATGCAATAATTCAGCGATCTGGATGGCGTTGAGTGCAGCGCCTTTCCAAAGCTGATCACCGGTCACCCAGAGAGCGAGGCCGTTTTCGAAGACAGAGTCCTTGCGGATTCGGCCGACGCCACAGGGCACGACTTCCGAGTAGTTGAGCGGCATGGGATATTCCGCATTTTCGGGATTATCGACGAGTTCAGAACCTTCGAAACTACGCACTGCTTCGCGGGCAGCCTCCACCGTGACTGGCTTTTCAAATTCAGCGCTGATTGAGATAGAGTGTGCGCGAAAGACGGGCACGCGCACACAGGTGCAAGTGACCCGGAGATCATCGATGCCCATAATCTTACGGCCTTCATTAAGCATCTTCATTTCTTCCTTGGTGTAGCCGTCGTCGAGGAAGGCATCCACATGTGGTAGCAAATTGAATGCGATCTGGTGCGGATAAACCTCCTTCTTTATTTCGCCACCCTCTGCCCAAGCGCGGGCTTGTTGCTCCAGTTCGACGATGCCCCACGCACCACTGCCGGAAACAGCTTGATAGGTGGATGCGATAAAAGACTTCAGCCCAAAGGCTTTGTGCAAGGGATAAAGACCCATCAGGGAGATCGCAGTCGAGCAATTAGGGTTCGCTAGGATGCCCTTGTGGTCGTCGACTGCGTCCGGATTGATCTCAGGAATGACAAGCGGCACATTTGGATCTTGGCGGAAGGCAGAGCTGTTATCGACCACTACGCAACCGCGCTTGACGGCTTCATCAGCGAATAGCTTCGACTGATCGCCTCCAGCGCTAAAGATACAAATATCCAGACCTTCAAAACTCTCAGGTGTGGCTTCTTGGATCGTCCAAGTCTTGCCGCCGAGGGATTGCTCCTTGCCCGCCGAACGAGCCGACGCAAGGAGCCGGAGCTCCGCAATGGGGAACTCGCGCTCATGGAGGAGACGAATGATTTCTTGACCGACTGCACCAGTCGCTCCGAGGATACCTACATTATATGCCATATGATTTTATAAAGGAAAGCGCGCGTGTAAAACAAAGCTGCGCGGACTTGTCAATCACGCCGACAAATCGCCTCTTAGTCATCTTGATCGAAAAACAAGAAATGGCAGTACTAGAAAAGGGAAAAATATCCGCCGTTTTCGCCATCTCCACCTCAAAAAATCCCCCTTCATGCCTGGCTGACTCCTACGGCACGCCGACTGGCCTTCACGCGATTGCCGATAAGATAGGAGCCGACGCGCCCGAGGGGACAGTCTTCAAAGGCAGAGTGTCCACAAGACAAGTCTATGGCCAAGTTTCTCCAGAAGATGCGGAGCGTAATTTGATTACTAGCCGCATCCTCCGCCTACGTGGTTTGGAAATCGGCAAAAATTGCGGAGAGGGTCACGACTCCTATGACCGCTACATCTACATCCACGGCAGCAACCATGAAGACCGTATCGGCCAACCCTTCAGCGGCGGTTGCGTGGAAATGCTCAACGCTGATGTGATCAAGCTATTTGATCAAGTTGATGAAGGTGACCTGATCTGGATATGCTGATAATTACCTTCTGCACCCTGCTGTCTGCGCCCCTCGGACGCATTTTTGGTAGACGAAGCTCAAAAACTTTGGGGCGACCAAGCGGACACAGCGCCAGTCAGACAAGAATATGAGCAGTGAAATCTATGATTGCGAAAACTGCGGTGCTTGCTGCCGCTGTTTTCCAATCTTTGCGAGTGAGGCCGACGCCGCACGCGAGCCAGCAATCCGTCGCGAGACCCGTAAAGTGGAGCCGCACCTAGCAACTGAGCACAAAGCTTATCAAATGCATCCTCTGCCCTTTTTGCAGCAGTGTGCCTTCTTGAAGGAGGATCAGCTCTGCCGCATCTACGCGACGCGGCCCGCAGTCTGCCGCCGCTTTGAAGCAGGCAGTGATCAGTGCAAGGAAGCACGAGCGAGGCTGGGAATCAAGTAGACTCAGGAATGAATTCAGCTAAATACAAAATGCCCTAGAGCGTCAGCTCTAATTGATCGTCGCCAGAAAGCGACCAGGCCTCGTAACCTCGCTGGCGAAGTGTGGCGGCAAACTCTTTTTCATAGCCATGAGTCGTGTATACGGCCTTCGGTTTCACAGCATCCACGAATTTCAACAAGTCGGGATAATCGGCGTGGTCCGAGAGCGGGATGACCTCATCCACACCGTAACGATACTTAGCCGAATCGTTCATACCCCACCCGCTGACCATCGCGATGAGGCAGTCCTTGCGCGGCAACTTCTTTAAAACTGAGGGCGGCATAACGACGAGACTCTCACTCATATTAAGAAAGTCCATCGGTCGCGTCTGCGGCATAGAAACACCAAAGGAGGCATAGACTTGATTGATTGGAGCTATCGTCTTATAAACCATCAATGCCTGCGAGCGGCTCTCGACGATTTTCATTAGCTCCTGCGCTTTGCCTAAGCTGTAGGCCAACAAGACAGGCGTTTTCTTCTCAGCAGTGGCGCGGTCGCAAAAGGCGTGGATTCGCTGACAGGTCTCCTCGAAATCGGGGAATACATAATCGGAGCGCCCAAAGGTGGTCTCCATCACGATCGTATCGGCCTGCGGGATATCGATCGCCTCGGCCGATAGGCCTTTGCGCGTTTTAAAGTCGCCCGTGTAGAGGAAAGTCTCCCCGGCGTCCGTCTCAACATGCGCCATGGCAGAGCCAAGCACGTGACCGGCGGGATAGAACTGAAGGCGATAGCCTTCGCCTTGATAAACTTCGCCATAGGGCAGTGCCTTACCTCGCATCGCTAGAGCGTTGCCATTACGCACACGTATGAGGGCGATGGTCTCGGGTGTGGCTATGTAGCCATCGTGATTGGCGACATGGTCTCCATGCGCATGTGAAACGACCGCAAAGGGCTTACGTTTGCGCGGGTCGAACCATAGTTGGAGGCTTGGCAGGAGGAGTCCACCTCGATCGATTGGCTTTAACATGCAGTGAGTATGCTGACACAAAAAAGGCCAAATTCCGAGTGAATCTGACCTTTTGTAAATGACTTCAATTGCAGCGCAGGCGAGTTACCTGCGTTAAGCTCAAATATGAATCGCTTCGCCAAATACGGCAGCAGCAGCTTCCATCATTGCCTCACTCAGTGTGGGGTGCGCGTGGATGGTATTATGTATCTCCTCTGCGGTGGCTTCGAGCTTCATGCCTAGACCGTATTCAGCGATCAATTCGGTCGCGTCGGAACCGACGATGTGAGCGCCGAGAATCTCGCCGTGCTTTGGATCGACCAGCATCTTAACGAAGCCTTCTGGCTGGTTCGAGGCAACGGCCTTACCTGAAGCTTGGAATGGAAATTTACCGACCTTGTAGTCGATGCCCTCTGCCTTGAGCGCCTTCTCGGTCTTACCGATGGAGGCGACCTGTGGCAGACAATAAGTGCAACCAGGGAACTCGCGGACGCGCTCGGGCTTGCTATGCCCGAACATACCATTGACGGCTTGGATAGCTTCAAAAGTGGCCACGTGTGCGAGCCAAGGTGGTCCAATGATGTCGCCGGCAGCAAAAATGCCTTTGACGGAAGACTCATAGTTATCGTCCACCTTTACGTAGCCGCGATCGAGCTTTAGGTTAACACGCGGTGAAAGTAGGCCCTCGGTATTCGCGACGACTCCAATAGCCAGAAGAATCGAATCAGCCGTGATGCTCTCAGTCTTGTCCCCCTTGACCAGATCCATCTTCACGCTCTTAGCGTTAACCTTGATATTCTCGACGGCGGTCGATACCCGGCAGTCGATACCTTCTTGTTTAAAAGACTTTTCGACAACGGCGGCGGTCTCGTGATCTTCGACCGGCAAGATATGGTCGAGCATCTCGACGAGTGTGACCTTGGTGCCAAAAGCATTAAGGAAGTAGGCAAACTCTGCACCGATCGCACCTGCACCGACGATAACAATAGACTTGGGCTGCTTTTTCATCTCCAGCGCCTGGCGGGAAGTCATGACGCGCTCGCCATCGACCTCAAGGTCAGGAAGACGACGTGGCTTACAGCCGCTTGCAATGAGGGTGCGCTCCGTAGTTAAGATTTGGCCCTTATCTTTACCGGCAGTAATCTCGACCATACCAGGCACATTGATCGTGCCTGTTCCGATCACGTGATCGACTTTGTTTTTCTTAAAAAGGAAGCCAATCCCCTTGGCCATGGTGCCCGCTACATTGCGCGAACGACCGATAATCTTTGAAAAGTCGTAGTCGAGCCCCTTGACCGTGATACCAAAATCTTCACTGTGCTGGATTTTATTAAAAAGCTCCGCGCTCTTAAGCAAGGCCTTGGAGGGGATACAGCCCCAGTTCAGGCAAGTACCGCCAGGGCGCTCTTGCTCCACACAGGCCACTTTTTTGCCTAGTTGACCAGCACGGATGGCTGCGGCGTAGCCCGCTGGGCCACCGCCGATGACGACGAGATCGTATTTTGTAGTCGATGACATAAACCAAACTAAAAGCTACAAGTTGTGATGAGAGTCAATTCTTATCAAACATACGAAGGTATTTTCATGAATTTAAAATCATTAAAAGATCGAGGCATATTAAATATGTCTATATCTCTCTTTATCAATAGGATCTGTAATTCAGACCGGTCACAAAAGAGCATAAAGTTCCTGCAAATACCTGCGCGAGCGGAGTTACCACGCAATTAAATATCAATCACGTCGTCGTCTTTAATCGGTTTCTGAGTATTCGGGCGTTCTGGATTAGCAGCATCAGGTCCAACATTTCGAGTGGAGCGCGACGTCCGTACTTGCACTTTACTTTTCCCAAAGACCAGATTGGCCACAAGGCCAGTCAAACTTACCACGAGCGCGCCAGCGAGTGCATCACCAAAGCTATCAACGCTAAAACCAACGACTAAATTACCGACAAGCATAAACAACAGCGCATTGATCATCCAAATTCCTATGCCAAAGGTCAGAATGATGAAGGGCAGCGCAAAGATCATGAGTAGTGGCTTTAGAAAGACGTTGCAAAGACTAAGTAGGAGCACTGCCACGATGAGCGCACTGGTATCTGTGTAGCGGATGCCAGTAAACATGTGCGAAGCGATGAGCACGCCGAGTGCTACTAGCAGCCAGCTTTTAAAAATTGATTTGTAATCCATAATTGAAGTTTAGGAGTCTACGGTCGAATCGACCTCAAAATTCGTTGAAAGTGTCTAGCAGAAACTGCGAAATACGGGCGCTTGTCAACACGATGCTAGATTCGACGGAAGGCTAGAGTCTTGCAAGTGCGAACAGATTTTAGAGGCTTAGAGTTAATAATTTGCGCTCAAAAATTTGCGAAAAATGCCTCGCCACAACCAGATACCGACACGTGCGCCTGCCTTGTTTCTTTTTATAGGCATGGTTCTTGGCTTGGTCCTTGCCCGCGAAGTCACAGCTCCCATTGGATTCGTGCTGTGCGTGGCAGGACTGATGGCGGGGCTGAGCTATGGTCTATCTAAACAAAGCGGTGGGCTTTGGCTACTCAGCTTCATGACAGCCGCGACTCTGTCAGCTTGGGCTTACGGCACATTACGCTTCCCTACGAAGCCGGAGTCAGCGCAGTTGCAGCTTCCAATCCGTGAGGCCTACTTGCACTTCGAGGTCGACCGAGTCATGCAAGCACGCAGCCAATTTGGCAATGCGAGCGGTGTCGCGCGAATCATTGAAGCAAATGCGACCAGCCGTCTTATACTTGGAGACAAAGTTTTCTTTCGGATCAAACTGCCAGAGGAGGAAGCTTTTACCGTGCAAAACGGCAGCGAAATTAAGGCGACTGGCGTGCTCACGCCAATTTCATACGAGGTCGAGCCCGACAGCTTCGAGGGCTATCTAAAAGACACGGGCATCCACTACCGCTTTGAGCGCATCAGCGGGCTAGAGTTGGCGCGTCCACCCTCACGCTTTGATCAATTTTGCCATAGGATGAATCTGCGCTTCCAAGAATACCTAAGCCTCGGCGCGCCTGACGGAAAGAACCTTGATGGCATCTACACGGCAATGTTACTCGGACGTAAAGCGGAGCTTAGTGATGAGCAGTCCGACCGCTTTCGTATGACAGGAACCATGCATTTCTTTGCGATCAGCGGCTTGCATATTGGAGTCATCGCAACGGTCATCGCGCAGTTTCTGATCCTCGTACGCATACCGCGTAAAGTAAGCCCCTTTATAGGACTGCCCCTACTCTATCTCTATGTCGAGATCACTGGAGCGTCCCCTTCTGCGGTGAGGGCTTTTTTAATGGCGCTATTTTTCTGGGCGAGCTTCGCCTTTGTCCGGCAGCGGTCACCACTAGCCGCCTTAGCGGCCTCAGCAGTCTTTGTCTTAATTTTTCAACCTGCACAACTCTGGAGCATTGGCTTTCAACTATCCTACACGGTGGTGCTGAGTATTTTACTCTTTGGCTTACCACTCTATGAAAAGGCTTCGGAAAAGTTGGCGCCTTTCCGCTATTTACCCAAGGCAAACTGGGCACCTTCACAACATCTCTATGCGTGGATACAAGACGCACTACTTCTACTCTTTGCCATCAGTTTCTCGGCATGGCTGGCCAGCGCCCCACTCAGTGCGGCATTTTTCGGCTATCTCTCGCCTGGGGCGATTTTATTGAATATGTTACTAGTAAATTTAGCAGCAGTCGCCATTAGCACAGGCGTGGTTTCGCTCTCGCTGGCACTTGTCGGGCTAGACAGTTTCGCGGGTTTCATTAACCATGCTGCGTGGATAAGTATTCAGATGATGGATACGCTCGTCATAGGAAGCACCAATATCCCAGGCATGATTTTACACTGCGACGGCTTTGCCGAATGGATCGCCTATAGCATATTGGTCGCTTACTTCACACTGCTCTTTTGCTTACACCGTACACGATCCCAGAGCTCAGCGGTGATCTGGCTACTGCCGCCCGTAGTAATCATAGCAGGCTTACTGCTTGGTTTGGCGAAAATCTGAATCTTGTAGGGAAAGCGGTCGCAAACAAAAAACCCCGCTCTTCCGAGACGGGGATTTTAAAAATAAGAAGAATGTTAATCAACTGCTCAGCTAGCCGCGGCGGCTGAACTTGTTTTGGAACTTCTCTACACGGCCTGCTGTGTCGACGAAACGCTTCTCACCAGTGAAGGCGGGGTGCGAATCAGCAGTGATGTCGCAAATCACGACTTGGTGTTCAGTGCCGTCAATTGTTTCTGTCTTGCTGCCACGCATAGTGGACTGCGTCAGGAACTTGTGGCCTGTGGAGACGTCGACGAATGCGACAGAGTTGAGTGTAGGGTGGAGATCAGCTTTCACGGTGATATACCTTCTAATAAAGTTAATGAAGTTTAAACCTTTTCTTTAACCCTGACGGGCTTTGAAGCGAGGATTAGACTTGCAGATTACGTAGACGCGACCCTTACGGCGAACGACTTGGCAGTCGGGGTGACGATCTTTGAGAGATTTGAGTGAAGATACGACTTTCATAGCGGAAAAATAAAGAATGGGAGAAAAAAGGCTCCGTCTACCCCCCTGTCAATGGCAAAGGCGTAAATATTTCTGTTGAGCTATGCCTACTACCCGCGTGGATTAGAGCACTCTAGAAGCGTGAACGACTTCAATTTAGAGAGGGATCATCTGGGGCATCGGCTAGCAAGCGGAGCTCCGGTCGCTCCTGGCAAAGGAGGTCGTGCCAATCTATCTCACTAGGCTTGTCTTTGAGTGCCGGTAAACAACCAGAAAGCACCCAAGAGCCTTGATCGAGCTCCGCATTGAGCTGCCCCTCGGTCCAGCCGGCATGCCCGAGGAAGCCAAGCAATTGAAACGCAGGGTCTTTTTCACAAATACTTTGCGCTTTTTCGCCATCGATCCCGAAATACAACTTAAAAGTGCCCTCTTCTAAAGACCACTTCCAAGCGACGAGTATTAATTGATCAGTCGCGACGGGGCCGCCGACAAAAAGTGGCACGCTGGCGAGTTTTGATCTAGCCAATTCGGGATCGAATTCGCCGAGTGTTTGTCCCATAGCACGATTCACGATGACGCCGACAGAACCTTCCCTGTCTGCGTGAGCCGACAGTAAGATCACAGTCCGGCGAAAGTTGGGGTCAAGCAGACGCGGATGCGCGAGTAGCAAATTGCCGGCATGCGGCCTTTGCGCTTCGCTGACAATTTGGTCTCGGTTCATGCGCATAAGTTTAAAGACGCTTTACTCTTAGAGTTGATCGAGTGCTACACCGCATTCGCCGAGAATATCTTTGACCAGCTCGTCGTTTCGATAATCACGGTGGTATTTAATGCGTTTGATACCTGCTGCGGCCAAAATTTTGGCACAATTGATACAGGGGAAATGGGTAACATATATGGTCGCGCCTTCTAGAGATACACCCCGTCTTGCGGCATCGCTGATCGCATTCTGTTCGGCGTGCACAGTGGCTTGTTCGTGCCCATCACGAATCCGGGATGTATGGGATGCACCTGGCAAGAAGCCGTTATATCCAGCCGCGACGATGCGGTTTTTCTGCATCCCACCCGAAACGATAACGCAGCCAACATTGAGACGCTCACAACTGGAGCGCGATGCCATGAGCAAAGCAGTGGCCATGAAGTAGGCATCCCAAGAAGGGCGCTGCGACCAAGACTGCGTCAAGGCCTCTAATTGATCGAGCATCGTAGCGTCTTCGTTGGATTTATTTATACTCATCAAGTGCAGTCTGGTTCAACGAATCTAGGGGTAAACTCGAATTTCAAAAAAACCTGCAGGTAGCCCGGCAGAAAAGCCAGACTCAACTAGCCAGGTGTAGGCGGCGGTGTCGAAAGTGGAATCCCCAGAACTCACGGAAAGCGTGGGTC
The DNA here is from genome assembly GCA_009886465.1 of Opitutaceae bacterium. Taxonomy (GTDB): domain Bacteria; phylum Verrucomicrobiota; class Verrucomicrobiia; order Opitutales; family Coraliomargaritaceae; genus Thalassobacterium. The sequence continues at coordinate 7,344 of QXZH01000004.1, read as the reverse complement.
TACCGAGAACGCGGCCACCCGCTTCAACTCGTTGGAAATAGGTACTCGGTTGTATCGCCTGCATCGATAGCACTGCTAACTCGGCAGGAACAGTTTGTACTACCCTTCCCTCTACTGTGCGCACTTCAACAAAAACGCCTGTGTCCTCTAATTCTTCGACAAAAGAAGCAGTTTGGCCTACGCCGCGAAAGAGGTCCCAATAAGGCAAGGCAAGAAGATCAACCGGCTCCGTCACCGCGGACTCAAGGCCCACAGGTAATCCTTCAGAAATCAAAGCTGTAGAGAAATCACTCTGAGGTTCACCATAAGCGGAAAAGCTCAGTAGCGTCCGCTCACGTGAGAGTGGTCGCAGGTTGTGAGAGGCATTCCATTTTCCAGGTACAAAGAGCGGTGCCGAGTCAAAGAGCGCTGCCTGCTCCTCCAGCACTACCCCAGAGACAAGTGTACTTGGCGAAACGAATTGAACAAAAGGCGGTATCGCCTCGCGAGTCGGCAAAGGATTCGAAACCACACGAAAAACGAAGAAACCGACTAAATGAGCACAGACACCTAACAAAATTAAGACGTAGGAAAAAGGCGACAGTATCCTATTTTTTGTATCACCACCCGGCCTAGACTGAGCGTCTACTACTTCCATCACATCACAGAAAGGAAGCCCGAATCCAGAGCAGATCCTGACCCATTAGCTGGTGAAAGCGGAGACTCAGAATAAGGCAAGTGCTCGCCCGCAATCTGCACCTGCACGAAGCCTGCATCTTGAGCCATCTGGCAGAGCTCTAAAAATAGCTGCAGATCCATGGAACCTTCGGTTTTAACGAGCAGGACCACATCCTCCCCTGACAACTCTTCGATGTAATTTTGAAAACTAGGGTCAATCGAATTGAGCTCGAAAACGGCACCGTCGAAAAAGAGCATGCCACGGTTACTAATAGTCAAAACAGCGACAGGCAGGTTACTCGGTTGCATTTGCATATCCGAATCGGGCAAGTCCACGCGCACGCCTGGCACCATGACGAAACGGGTAAAGAGGAGGCTGAACAGCAATGCAATGACCAGCAGGTCGAGCACTGGTATCATATCAAAACTGATGGGAGGCCTCTTAAGCTGCGCCATCAATCCGAGCGACTCGGTGTAACCGCGACTTACCCTACTTTGACTATCGTTTTTCTCGGTAGCCATATGATTACTCCGCGTATTCGTGCGTGGATTCTTCGGCATCTGATTGCGTACTCAAAAACTCGTGGATGTCGTGTCCCACCCATTCAAAATCGTGCACTAAGGCACGCACGCGACCAGAAAGAAAGTGGTAGGCTAACATCGCCATAACTGAAATCGCTAAACCCGATGCCGAAGTAATCAAAGCCTCGGCGAGTAAACGACTTAACACCCCGCTATCACCATTAAAAGATTCCAATAAATAAAGTGCCTGGAGCGCTGCAATAAGCGTTCCTAAAAAACCAAGCACGGGCGCCACCCTTGCGAGTGCTGCGATCGTGCCGATACGTCGCTCCAGGGTAGGAATCTCGACAATGGCTGCCGACTGAATAGCTGAACGAATCGTCTCTCGAGATTCGCCATAGTTGAGCAAGGCTGACTTCATGATGCGAGCCATCGGCCCTGGTGTATCTTCACAAAGCGTGAGCGCTTCGACCAAGCGTTTCTTGCGCACTAGATTCTTAATGCCACTGAGGAAGTCCTGTGTGCCGATCTGCCCTTTGTGCAAAAAGAGCGAACGCTCAACGAAGAGTACGAAACCCAGTAGACTAATAAAGAGCAGCGGATACATGACGGGGCCGCCCTGTAAAATAAAATTATCTTGAAAGTAATCCATGTAATAAAACTAATTTTTTTATTAAAACTATTCGAGCTCTAGAATTTGGTCAACGCGCGAGATCGCAATGTGCCGACCAGGTAAATTGTAAGCGATTACCTGGCGATAGACCTTCCGTGCTTCGGCCAGATTGTCTTGTTCCTCAAAAATTTCCCCCAATTGTAGCATAGAGCGTGCAAGCCAGTAACGACCCGCGGCTCCCAAAGCGACTGCTTTTTCTCCATCTCCAATAAAACGGTCTGCACTCAGCCAGAGTACCTCTTTAGCCTTCTCATTGGACCCGCTTTTAATTAGAGCAAACGCCCATTTTTGTGCCGCTTCCGCTTGGAAATCGAGCGGTAAATTTGGCAAGTCTAGTAAGCGTTCGAGGATCACGGCCACGTCAGCTAGGCCATCGAAATCGTTACCCGCCAGAGCCAGCATGCAGTCTGCGCGAGAAAGCTCGGCAATATAGCGCATCTCGTGAGCGGGAAAGCCGTTGATTAGATTTTCATAAACAATCTGCGCTCCTGCAAAATTGTTCATCGAACGCAAAAGATTGCCCTGTTTCAAGCGTGCATAATAAAAGAGAGAGTCAGTCGCATACTGCGTCGCTAGATCATTGTGCAGGACGACGGCTTGAGGATAAAACTCTGCACCACGACGTTCACAGTAGAGCGCGGCTTCGAAAAGGGCTTGCGGCGCAAGTGGGTTCTGAGGGTAGATTTCTGCGAGCTTCGTCAAAGTCGCCTGAGCGGAGACAAAATCACCAATCAAACCGTGGTAGGCAGCTTCGATTAAATAAGAGCGTAGCGCAGCAGTAGTTTCGCCATATTCATCACGTAGTTGAGTCAAGACATCCATACCGGCATTGGCGTCGCCCTCGCGCATGTATACGCTACCTTGTAGCAGTAGAATCTCGGTCTTTAATAAACGAGCCTCTCTAGGCGTGAGTGTATCGCCCGCGCCTTCTTGCTGGGGCGGCATGGTGTCCAAACGCGCCAAAAGCAGGGTTACTCGATTTGCTAAGCCTTCTAGCTCTTCAGCCTGTAACGAAAGATAGGACTCTAACCACCGCAGGCGTATATCGAGCGAAGCCGGTACCGTCGACGGCGAATCATCCCTTAGAAGCAAACGTATACGCTGCAAAGCAAGATCTAGCTCGCCCGAAGCCTGCAAAGCTTGAGCGACATTCCACTCAGCACGCCAGCGGTCTGCCTGGTTAATGCTGCCACTAGAATCAGCCTGATCAATCAGTTGCGAAGCTTGCCCTATCAAACCAGCGCGTACTTGAGCCGAAATCAATCGCAAGAAGAGTTCGCCGTCACGCGGCGAACCTTCCCCGCGACTGTGTGCGGCAGAGTAGAAGTCTACCGCATTCGCAAAGTCTCGATTTAGAAAATAGCAGTCTCCAATCAAGCGGTTAACCTCGGAGAAGTCTTCGCTTTCTCGAGATTGGTCGCGCAACTGGATGAGAAAATCTGCCGCCGCACGATACTGAGCAGGCTGTCGCTCCAAGGCCGCATAAGCCAGTAAGCGGTAAACATTAGTGATCTGACTCAGTCCGGGAAACTGATCCAGCAAGGTGCGTGCGTCGCTCTCTGCAATTGCCATAAGCCCCACACGCTCCTCAACCGATCCCTGCTGTGCCATCTTCATCGCCAACTGGCAGCGCAGATAATATGTTTGTCCCTTTAGCAGGTGTGGTTCAGTGCGCGATAGAACGACATTTAAAAAACTGAGCAAATCGGCATCTTGATTAGGCACTCGAGCGAGTAATTGTAGGGCAATACCTAGGGTTTCTCGGTTTCGTCCATTCAGGATCAAGGTTTTAAGCGAAGCACGCCCCGTTTCTGAATTGGCTCCAAGGATAATACCTTTGAGTAAGCGTAATTGCTCCCGCTCTTCAGGGTCATAGCCCGCCGAAGTGTTATCCAACTCACGTTCGATCGCGCTGGTTGCCTCGTCGATACGGCCCAAACCATAAAGTCCCACAGCGTATTCCCGAACAAAAGGATACGCCGCCGCTTGACCTTCTAGCTGATCAATCTTCGCCCGCAGTTCCGCAACTAAAGCCTCATCAGCAGACGACGCCAGCAACTTCTGACGCATGATGAGCCCTTCGAAGTGCGAACGCAGCATCGGTTGATCAGCTAGTTCGAGTGCGCGCTGATAAGCAGCGGTCGCTATCTCGTTTTGGCCGTCAAACTCAGCGGCAAGTCCTTGAAGCATCGCTAACCAGGGCAGATCTTCCGCCTTCAGATCTGCTGAAGACGCTTTTTCCAAAGCCACCAGGAAGGCCTCGGAGTCGACCCGGCCGTCGCCTTCTCCATAAATTGAAAGTGCTAAGTAGACCAGATACTGTCCCATTTGAAATTCTTCCGGCACCGAATCTAGCTGCGCGCGAGCTGCAACAAATCTTCCCTGCCCAATCAAAGCTTTAGCCAGGCCTATTTTAAGCGTGGCCAATTCACTTGGAGATACCTGGGTACTTTTTTCTAGCAGTGAGCGATAAATCGTCTCAGCCACACCCGAAAGCCCAGACTGCAAGGCGCGCGCCGCGCTTCCCATACGCCACTCAAGCTCGATCTCGTCGCCCAGATCCACTGACGCGAGACGATCCACTGTAAGTGGTGCCTGCGCAGATAAAGTCCCCCCTAAAAAGAGCGAAAGACAAAATAAAGCGATGGGCAGGAAATAAGTGAAACGGTTAAAAGACATAAACTTGTATAAAATGACAACCATTCTACCCCATAGTTGCAAAGCGAAAAAAATATGGTGCCCCCTCTGGGAATCGAACCCAGATCGACTATTTAGGAAACAGTAGTTCTATCCGTTAAACTAAGGGGACGTCCAATACATCGGAAGTTAGAATTCCACAGTTCGGGATCAAGCGTAGACTGCGCAGCATCTCGCTAGGACTTTACCTTGGCAAAAAGTGATCCACCTCGCACACCTCTATACTTGGGGACCTACGATGAGTTGCACGCGTTTGGAACCAACAAAGTGGTATTTGGTAAATCGTGCGAGCGCAAGTGCGTCGACTTGGTCTAACTGGGCGGCGTGCTCGATATCATCTTCGACTGGCAAACCGTAAGTGACTTGGATGGCAGCGTGCATGGCGCGCGCACCGATGGTTTGTTTACCCATCGGCCTCGCGGCCTTCAAGCGTGTGCGGCAGCGAGCGAGTTCGTCCTCAGTCACTTCGCCAGCGGCTACGCGCTCGACCTCAATATTCATCTCACGCACGACGGCTTCGGCTTGGTCGGGATGGGTGCCTGCGTAGAAAACAAACATGCCCGTTTTTAAACCGATCACGCGGGTAGTGCCCACATAGTAGGCCATGCCTTGGTCCTCACGAACGCGCTCGAAAAGTCGGCTAGACATGCCGCTGAAAAGTTCGTTGAGCATTTCGGCCACAACGAAGTCTTTATCCTGAATGCCTACGTCGGGATAGGCTTGGAGGACGACCGCTTGTTCGCGATCCATCGCTTCGCTGCCAGTATAAGCGGCGACCTCAAGCGGAGCTAATGTGTCGGCGACCTCGAATGGCTGCGCAGGAATTTTGGTTTCGAGGAGCGGGCTAAGGCGCTCGATGATTACTTGGCGCTTAAAGTCCCCGGTCACCGCGAGCACGATGTTACTAGCTTTGACTAGTGCGCGGTAGTGCACAGCAAGGTCTGCCACCGTGAGCGCTTCAAGGTCCTCAACGCGACCGTCAGAGCTGACGCCGAAGGGATGCTGGTCAAAGAAGCGCTCGCGTAGCCTCCGTAAGCCATAATCGAGAATCTCGTCGTCGTCCTCTTTTAATCCGGAAACTTGTGCTTCGCGCTCAGTCTCAAAGGTAGCTGGATCAAAGACCGGAGTGGTCAAGGCCTCGCTAAGTAAATCCAGCGCGATGTCGAGATCAGCGGGTAGGACTTCGATCGACAGACTGATTGTGTTATTCCCACCAGTAGCTGTGAAACTGCCGCCGATACTTTCGATCAGTTCGGCAATGGCTTGGGCGCTACGACTCTCGGTGTCTTTAGTCAACAACTCGGCGAGTAAGGCGGAGACACCGCGCTGATTAGCTGGCTCATAGAAGGGGCCTCCCTGGAGGACGCAACGTAGATGCACCTTGGGCAAACGAGCATCAGGCTGGAGAAGGAGGCGAGCGCCGCTGACGAGGTCGATCTGCTCAAAGGGATCGAGGGAAAGTTCCCCCTCAAGCTTAGCCTTCGACTCATTAACTTTGGGTGCAGGGCCTAAAGAAACCAATGACATGCTTTCGTTGACTAGATAGCGCTGCGCAGCGGCTTGCAGATCAGCAGAGCAGACGGCCTGTAGAGCTTTTAAATAGCGGCGCCCATAATTAATATCGCCAATGACGACCTCGCCGAGGCCGAGGCGGGAGGCTTGTCCGCTCATAGTCTTGCGCCCGTTGATCTCGGAACTGAGCGCTTGGCGGAGCGCTTTTTCCACGACCGATTCGGGTAGGCCATTGGCCACAACCTCGGCTAGGAGATCGAGGATGGCTTTTTCCACTTCATGGCTCTTCGCCAAATCGCAAACGTAGGAGATCCAGAAGAGGCCATTGTTCCCTGGGTTCCAGTTCCGGCAATCGATGTAGTTCACGAGATTCTGCTGATTGCGTAGTCGCTCCCAGAGTAAAGAACTTTCGCCGCCGCCGAGGGCGTGCGCAAGCGCATCGAGGCGAGGCGAATCAGGATGGCTCAAATGAGGCACCTTAAAACCGAGGCCTCCGCGAAAGATATTAAATTCACCCACGATTTCTTCGCGGCGGGCAGACAGTTGAACAGGCTCTTCTTCAATCTGAACAGGCGCGAGGCGACCACGGGGGATTGCGCCAAAGCATTGATCGACCTGAGCGAGACAGTCTCCGGGGTCGATTGCGCCAACGACAGTCACAACCATATTATTTGGGACATATCGGGCATGGTAATAGGCGCGCAACTCATCGGCGGTCACTTTTTCGTAAAGCGCACGATGGCCAATCACTGGCTCGCGATAAGGGTGACGCTGGTAGGCCGTCCGAAAGAGCGCTTGGCTAAGCTGACGATCAGGATCATCTAAGCCCATGTCGATCTCTCTTAAAATGACGGCTCGCTCGCGCTCGACCTCTTCCTCGGGTAAGGTCGAATGCATGACGATATCCGAAAGTACGTCGAGGATTTGGCTGTAAGCAGTCGAAGGCGCATCGATGTAATAGACAGTTCGGTCGAAAGTCGTATAGGCGTTAATCGAACCACCCATCGCGTGAACTTCGCGGCTGATCGATTTACCATCGCGGCGCGAGGTACCCTTAAATAGCATGTGCTCCAAATAGTGCGATAGCCCGGAGCCGACGAGTGCGCCTTCGTGTATACTACCAGTCTTGACCCATATCTGAACGGAGACGACTTCGCTAGAGAAGTCTGGGCGATGCACAAGAGTGAGCCCATTTGGCAATGTATGCCGCTCCACGGGAGCACAAAAGAGACGCTCGATTAGATCGCTAGATTCGGCGGCTGAGAACTGACTTGGGCTTACAT